>CAZQKO010000020.1:0-15174 GCA_964593945.1 uncultured Pirellulales bacterium
CAGGCGACAAATCCACCTTAATTATGCGCCCAGTTTTTGGGGAGTATTATACACTAAGGTACACTCAAGCTACTAATAACCCAACAGCTTGCTTGTAAGACACCCGAAACCAGAACCAAACGCAAGTCCAAAACAAAATTGCAGTTAACCATCTATCTTCCTGCTAGCCTGACAGGCTTAATCCTTCTGGTTTCTAAGGCTTATCTTTTGCAAATAATGATAGAGAGGAGCAGCTAAGCTGAAACCAGAGACCAAATCATCAACGAGCTTGCTGCTGAAAAGAATGTCATCTATCTTACTATTGCAAACCAGATACAGATTCTTTCTCTGATACCAGTCCTGGATTTCCTTAGGCTTGCTTTTGTCAATTATTCTCTTGTATTTGGTACCCTCTATAACAAAAATCTTTTGTTTCGAGAAAAAGGAAATCGCCTGCAAGAACTCTTTTGGCTCGGTGTCAATCATCTCTCGAAATTTACTCATTATGGCTGGTGCAGCATTGTAAAAACCCATACCATATCTGTATGAATTCGGAGAAAGCTCAAAAAAATAACCGCAGACAAGTGTTGTCCAATCCCTGCTCTGGTTCTTAAAAGTTATCCATATTTTGCTTCTGAAAGGTGATTTATCTTTTGAAAATCTTGTGTCCTTATAAATCCGTGAGATTGTCTTATTCACCACAGGAGCTATTTCAAAATAGGGATCAATCTCAAGCATAAATTCTCCCAAATCGATAACGAGGTTTCGTAACGGCTCCAATACATATTCTTCGTAATCGTTCCTATGCGCTTCGAACCAGGCTTTGTTATTATTCGCCTTGAGACCTCGAAGGAATTTGAGAGTTTTTGGCGAAAAACCGTTAAATCTTCCTGGTTCCTGCCTTAGCATATTTTTAACTTCCTACACTTTGGTCAAGATTGTTCTCAAATTCTATAAGATTATCGAGGATTCGCTTCAGACCGTTTTCCAAACAATCAATCTCCTCTTTTGAAAAACCTTCATAAAACAATTCATTCATTTGCTGTGATACCTCTACATATTTTCTTTCCATAGCTTTGTCTTTTTCTGTGCGGTATATAAGGATTTTTCGTCTGTCTTTTCGGCAGCGCCGGCGTTTGAGATATTGCATTTGTTCGAGCCTATCCAGCATACTTGTTAAAGTTGATTTTCCAAGCTGTGTTTTCTTTGCGAGCTCGTTTATCGAAATGCCGTCGTTTTGCCAGAGCGCAAACATAATTCTGCCCTGAGCGGGATTAATCTCGATGCCATAATCTTTTAATTTACGGACAAAGATTCTCTCTCCCACCTGGCGGATCTTAGCCATCAGGAAACCTGCCTGTCGCTGTTGTTTCATTGTCTTGGCCATAGGATGATTTATCGTCTTTCGGTTGCGCAGCTCGTTTCGTCTATCGTTAAACGGTTGCGTCTTTAGGGACGTATAACGATTCACACAGCCGATACGAGCCACGCAACCGCAACCGCAACCTTGAAACGAATATAATGGGATTTACCTTGGATTAGGAACGGAATAATGACCGTGCAATACCTTCCACTGACCGTCTCGCAAGACATATACCATAGACACCGCAAAGGGACTGCTAAACGTTTGGCCGTCCGACAACGTGACCGTTGATGTACCTTGAGCAGTAAGCAAGGCTGTCTCCGGTGAGATGGCAGTCACATGAGTTTGCTCATAGGTGCGCTTTAACTGAGAGATCACTTCAAATCCTTTCTTGACAACTTCATAAGCTTCCTGGTGAGTTTTAAACAATTGGCCATCCTGGATGATAAGCCCTTTATCAAAATCCAGGATATAGCTGAAGAACTTGTCTACATCGAGGTTATTGTCCGCTTGGGTCATCTGGATATGGATTTTCAGCACCGCTTCTTCAATGGCCTGCTGTTGTTCAAGGGGGACAGCACTTTTATCGCTCTCCGAAAGGAGTCCTTCGGACTGAACCGCCCATACGACCGACACACAGGTCAGGACAAGAATCGCTTTAAAAACATTAGACATTGTTTTCTCCTTTCCGGAAATAAATCGACCATCTTTTAACTTTTACATTGCTCTGTAGAAAACAGTGTATTTTGTCATTTCGAGCGAACCGAAGGTGAGTCGAGAAATCTGCTATTAGTAGATTTCTCCGCTTCGTCCCGATGAATCGGGGCTTCGGTCGAAATGACATCTGGTCTTTTCTACAAAGCACTTTTACATTATAGTTTTTCTCTATAGTTTGAATTCGAAAGGCCCTTCTTTGTACAATCCTTTAGCGAACGAGGGCAATAATCTAATTACTGTGAATTCAGGATCCTCGGCACCGCCGGGCCAGTGTATTTCCCATGTATCCTGCCATATTTGTTTCTTGAATTGTTTATCTGTGATTTCTTCTATTTCGCCGCTGAGCATTAGTGTATGGAACTCACCTGGATCGCATAAGTAAGCCGACACCTTCGGATTGGCCCGGATTTGCTGCATTTTGGTGGATGATTTACTGGTTACGAAGTAAATTGCAAAATCTTCATTGTTTTGCGTGATAATCTCCGCTGCGACGGGATTTTCTTTCTTGTTCCTAAGGTTAGTCATCATTCTCGTGTGAGGATAACCGTTGCCGCCGATGGTGCTTAGGTATATCGCATTGGCTGTTTCCATTAAGTTCAAGCATTTTTGTTTCAGTTCTTTTTCTTCCATTCGTTTTTCCTTTCCAAAGCTATTTTTCAGGTTAATATAGTCGCTCTATTTTGTAAATAATCCTGCACCAAGGTCACTTCCTAAAGTCCCTGGTACAACATGCAAATATCCTCGTGGTCGAACTACACTGAGGGCCTCTGGAGTTACCAGGGCTTTCTCAAGCTTTATGGTTCCTTCTTTGATTACATTTTCCTCCTCGAAGGTTATCTCTGGTCCAGTCCGTCCGAATATCTTAGCTGCCGTCCCATAGCCCGAGTTGTACTTGTTGTCTGTCACCACACAGTCAGTGATGCGATATTTCTTCCGGTTATCCGGTGCCCGCATCCAGAAGTACTGTCCTCGTGTCACGATATTATTATGAAACTCGAAATCCTCCGCCGTCTGGCAGGTCCATACCGCTGCAATATCAGCTCCATCGACAATGCAGTACCGCATTGCATTACCATTGCTCACGCCACCTTCCGCGTCCCAGAATATTGCCGGTATATCGCACTTATAGAAAACACAGTGATCCACCACCAGACCTTGTCCATTTGCACATATCGGGCAGTTGTACGGCAGTGCCTGCTCATCTCCAACAAACATACACTGCGTCACAACCAAATCTTCAAGTCCCTTGCCTGCTCTAAAGATCGAATAACCCCATGTCCTCGGCCGTGGATTACCTAAAAACTTGATCCCCCGAACCGTAGTATAATTTACCTCTATCTTAAGTGCGATCGCGTGCTTCTCAGTGTCCGACCCTCCACCCTTCACTGTTGAAAGCACGACCGGCATCAAAGCCAGCGTCCAATTGGGATCATCCGGTAAAACCGTTGCTTCTATGAGGAACCGCTTATCCTTTGTATACTGACGCGAGTTCTCAAAAACTACCATCTCTGTAACACAATAAGCCCCAGGTGTGATCTTGATTGTTGTCGGCCCAGGCTCATTCCCATCGTTGACAATAGCTGCTGCCCGCGCTATCGTCCGCACAGGCTTTTCTTTTGTGCCTGGATTTGCGTCATTGCCGTTTTGGCTGTCCACATACAACACCTCGGCAATTACACCCTGAGCTAATATCGCTATGGCCAAAATCACAAAGATGAAACTGGATGTCAGCATTTTTGGATTCATTTTGCTTCTCCTTCCTTTACTCGTCTCGGTGTCCCGCTCCGGCGAAGCGCTTCGCAGAGACAAGGAGGCCGAGTCGAAACGGGGAATAATTAGTTTTATATAAAATAGTACTATATAGAACTAATTTCAAGCAGATTTTTCCTTTTTTAAAAAAATTGTTGGTACCCAATGATATTAATGAGGATTTTCGGTATTTATGAACCTGTGGTGAGCCTGTCCCGCTCCGGCTCGGCGAGCCTCCGCCGAGACGAGTCGAATCCAATGGCAAGGCTTGCCCCACGGCTCGACTAAAGCTCGCCGATTCATCCTTCGCAGTCCCTAAGGGACGGAGAATGGAAGTCGTAACCGTTCACAAGCAGAGCAAGGTTTGGCCGACCCGGTTTGGCCTTTGGTCGAATCCCGATTTGATCGGGAGCCAGCTATTGAAATACTACAAGGCACAAGGGGATTTTAGAGGTTTTTTTCTTGGATACATGCTGTAAATCTGGTATAAATACAAATATAGATAATAAAGTAGAAATGCCTAAATGGCGTAAGCCATCCCTTACGAGAGTGAGCTAAAGTTACAATCCACAATTTTAGTCCACAGGATGCCCTACGGCAGCACTATTGGCACTCCAAATTTTAGGCACTTTTTTGAAGGAGGTTTATTATGTGTAAGAAATTGTGTTTTTTAACCCTTTCTGTTTTGATACTAAGTCTGACGTCCACCAGTTACGGTGAAGTTGTGATAGGCAACTTTGAGCAGCAGATGGACGGATGGGCAGCATGCACCTGGGGTCCTCCCGGGAATCCTACTTTTAGTTACAGCACGAACGAGGTCACATTAGACAGCTACAGTCTCAAGGCGGTGCAGCCGACCGATGGATTTAATTGGTTTTTGATAAATACCAATGTGAATGGTGATGCCTTCAGGGCTAACAACATCATCTCGATAGACATCACGCGGTTAGCTAACGAGTGGACACGTGGAACCGGAGACCATGGGTGCAACCTCGACTTGCGTTTCCAAGACACCTCTAACTATAACTTGGTGGGCTTAGGCAACAGTGGTGATTGGGATAGTAATGACCTCAACGCTAACGATACGATGACAGCTACCTGGGACTACACTGTATATAAAGATCAACCTGACGTGCTGTCCCCTGACGCTACGTCGGTACAGATTGTAATCGCCACCAATACCAATGGTTACACCGGCAACGGGACCTGGTACATTGACAATATAAAACTACTGGCCAGCCGTCACGAGCAACCGCGAAACGGTGCGTGGGGTATGGAGCTTAATCCCACCCTTAAGTGGGATGAAGCATCACCGTCTGACACATTCGATGTATATGTCGGCACCGATTTTAACAATGTGAACGACGCCGACAGAACAGACCAAACGGGCTTGCTGTTTTATAGCGAGAACCAGGATCCTAACAACTATCCTTTAAGCGGAACCACTAATGGTACGACTTATTACTGGCGGATCGATGATGTTGTTGACGGCACCCCCGTGAAAGGTACTGTCTGGCACTTTACGACTTTTCTTCTGGGCGCAAAAAGCACTGTTATCGGCGACTGGGAACAGCAGATGGACGGATGGGTTGACGCAGAGCCCGATGACGCCAATATGGTGTTAGGCTACAGTACTGTCGGGGCCACGTTGAACAACTACAGCCTCACGGTGGAAGCTCCGATAGAATGGTATGAGACTGTGCAAATCCCGATTAACGAAACTGGTTTTACTCACCAACTTATGGCTAACAACCGATTCTCATTGGACGTGACATGGAATACTATCTCGTTTGGAGGGGATATCGAAAGTATTGTTATCGATGGCGACGGGATTGGACGGTTGCAGTTAGCACCTATGAGTGAAACGATTATTGGTTCTGCTGGTAGCTTGGATACGACGACGTTTACCTGGGACTATTCTGCTATTGATTTTAGTTTGCTTCCTGCTGAACCTGATACCCTGACGTTGAGTATCGCCACAATGGCAGATGTCAGAGGTCTTTATTACTTCGACAATGCGCGATTGTACAACTCGAAAGTTGCCTCTCACCCAATGCCGGGCGACAATGCGGCAGAAGCGCAGAGGGAACCGACGCTTAGCTGGAGGCCTGGGGAAGGTGCCGGCACACACGACGTATATTTCGGCACCGATTATGACAAAGTAAACGACGCCAGCAAAGCAGACCACCCTGGCTTGCTGTTTTACGATGAGGACCGGGGCTACGACGCTAACAATATTGATATCACAGGTGAGCTCGGATATCCTTTGTCATTCGGCACAACCTACTACTGGAGGGTTGACGAGGTCAATGAAGTCGTCTGGAAAGGTGCTGTCTGGAGCTTTACGGTAGGCTGGTATCTTGTTGTGGACGATTTCGAGGACTACAACGACGTCAGCAATAGGATATACGATACGTGGACAGACTACTATGTGAATAATACCGGTATGACTGTGGGACACCTTGATCCTCCGTTTGCCGAGAAGAGCATAGTTCACGGTGGCTCTCAAGCCATATACATGCGTTACGATAATGACGGCATTGTAAACGAGGGGACCGACTACGAACAGAGCGGGACATTGCTTTATTCCGAGACCGAGCGCCAATGGACAGATCCACAGGATTGGACCAGAGAAGACGCTGAGTCTTTAACAATATGGTTCAAAGGCTTAAGAGAACCTGTTGGTAGCTTCACAGAAGGCCCGCCAATCACGATGACTGCTGCCGGTACGGACATCTGGGATACGGCTGACGAGTTCCACTTCGCCTATAAGCAGCTCTCCGGTCTTGGGAGCATAACAGCTAAGATCCTCAGCGTTAGTAATACCGACCCATGGGCCAAGGCGGGTGTAATGATTCGCCAGTCGCTGGAACCTGGCTCCTCACATGCTACGATGGTCGTCACGCATGAGAATGGAGTTTCCTTCCAACGCCGAGCTGCTGTGAATGCCGTTAGCGAGCAAACTCAGCAAGCCGATATCACCGCTCCACAATGGGTGAAGTTGACCCGCAGCGGCAACACATTTACAGGTGAGTATTCAGCCGATGGAAAGAACTGGCAGGCGGTAGATTCGATTACAATGCCGCTGCTTACGGATGTCTATATAGGCTTATGCCTGACCAGCCATAACGTCGATGAAACGTGCATAGCCGAATTCTCTGATGTTACCTTATCCGGCACGGTTACAGGCAACTGGCAGTCACAGGATATTGGTATAGAAAGTAATATTGCCGAACCGATGTATATCGTTCTGCAGGATAGCACCGGCAATAGTGCGATGGTCAAACATCCTGATCCGGCTGCATCAGCCACAGTAAGTTGGACGGATTGGAATATTCCCTTTGCTGACTTAATCGGCTTGAACATGCAGGCTATCAAGAGCTTGGTCATAGGTGTCGGCGATCGGGCAAATACACAACCCGGTGGTGCAGGTAATTTGTACATTGATGATATTAGGCTGTATCGTCCGACACCTGAACCCGAACCAGAGCCTGGAGCCGGTTGATCCTGAAAACGATGGCATGGTGGCCTACTACGCTTTTGAGAACAATACGGAGGATAGCTCCGGCAATGGATTACATGGTACTGTGGCTGGCAACCCAATCTATGCAGAAGGGCTGGCTACGGCATGGCAATGGATTTTGACGGAGATGGCGACTACATCGACTGCGGGGCGGATCCGGCTTTTGATATCACCGACGAAATCACTGTCGCCGCATGGGCAAATATAATATCGATCCCCACTCAGTGGGGGCTGTTGTTGCCAAAGGTGAAAACGCCTGGAGGATTTCCAACGTGGGAAGCTCAAGGGCCTTCCACTTTGGCATTACTATATGGTCGTCTGCGTATCCTTCCGTCAACGGAAACACCGCGGTTGGCACAGATGAATGGCATCATGTCTGTGGAACGTATGATGGCTCTTCAATCAATATATATCTGGATGGAGCAATTGATGGAACTCTCCCCAATGCAACAACCGGCATAGGTACAAGTACCACCAACTTATTTATTGGCGAAAACCCGGAAGAAACCGGACGTTGCTGGGACGGCCTTATCGACGAGGTGACAATTTACAACCGGGCGCTATCGAGAGTTGAGATTCTTTACCTTATGGGTGAAAGATAAATTTGCATTTTGATTTAAGAAAGCCCCGACGTTGTCTTCTGAATATAAGGGACGGCAGGTCTACAAAAACCTGCCGTCCAGAGGAAAATTATGTGTAGAAAAACCGCCGGCTTGCATAAAGAATCCCTGTTCGCCAATTATTCAGAGTAAATCTCTCGCAAGCAGGCCAATAATATTTATCGACCGATTTCCTCCGTAATCTTAAATTTTTCTTAGAGTAGTCTTTGGATGGTTTCCGCTGCAAAGGTTAAGTGCAATAATAACAAGGAGTAATAATAAAAATAGAACGGTTTTCCAGCTTGATTTATATTCTCTAAGGATGTATTATGTTATTTGTTAGTTTACATTCCATTGCATAAAGGGGAGTTTTATTATGGGAAAACAAAGAGGATTCACCTTGATAGAATTGCTCGTCGTGATTGCCATTATTGCGATTTTAATGGCGATTTTAATGCCTGCCTTGAACAGAGCCAGAGAGCAGGGCAAGCGGGCCAGCTGCCTGAGCAATCTTAGGCAGTTAACGATGGCGTGGATTATGTATGCGGATGAAAACGACGACAAGCTCGTTTGCGGCGATACGTACGAATATACTTACATGTACGACAATCCAAGCCTTCCGTTTAATCAATCCCACTACAGAGAAACTCCTTGGGTGCAAAGGGATTGGGAATCTAATATGACAGTAAACCAAAGGAAAAATGCTATCTTACAAGGAGCATTATATCCCTACTGTCAAACTATAAAGCTTTACAAGTGCCCAACAGTCCGCAAACAGGAAGGGATCTTGCGAACATACTCCTGTGTCGATTCTATGAATTGTGCCGCTCTGAGCGGAGTTGGAACTGGTGCCGTCATGGTAAAAAAAAGATTGGAGATTCCAAATCCAGCCTACAGGTTCGTGTATCTTGATGATGGCGGAGCAGGTCTGACTCACATGGGTGGTTGGACGGTATATGTCCAGGAAGAAAAATGGTGGGACCCGCCTCCAGTACGGCATGGTAATGGCACCAATTTTTCTTTTGCAGACGGCCATTCAGACTACGTGAAATGGAGGGACCAACGTACCATCGAGTTTGGAAACCGTGTTCCGCCGAGGGCTAATTCTGAAGTGCAGGAAGGCAACGAGGATATCCGTACAGCAGCAATAGGTGTGTGGGGCTCGGCTGCGCGATGATAAAAGTTTTAGGGTGATCGAAAACACAGCATTTACCCCGTTAGAGAAAGCTGATAATTTTAATCGACGGTCATTACTGCTTAAAACTGACGATGGTTTAATACCACCTTACAAACCATTAGAGAACGAAGCTCTCTAATGGGGGTTACTTTTCCGTGATTGTTAGCTCTCTGAAAAGCTGCTTTACTTAAAAAACAAAAAAGAGGTTTTATCATCGGCGGACGAAAAGGCTTCACACTGATAGAGATTTTAGTAGTAATAGCCATCATCGCTTTGCTGATGGCGGTCTTGACGCCTGCCCTACGCAAAGCCAAAGAAAGCGCACGTCAAACAGTCTGCAAATCAAACTTAAGAGACATCGGATTAGGTTTACTGCTGTACTTACAAAGCAATGATTATACAATGGCTGACTCAAGCCAAACCAATGGCTTTTTCTGGCATAACTTAAGGGGTGGTTTTCAACAAACCATTGATTTTGAGACTTATTGGGGCGCAGCATACATAGACTATATAAAAGATACCAAGGTTTTTGGATGTCCCAGCTTCAGGCAGGTTGCTGAATTAATATATCCTGTTGACCCCTCATTAATCCGTGAGGCAGCGTTTGGTCTTAACGCGAATGTCAGCGGCAGAAAAACAACCGATATAAGGAATCATTCACAATTTATTGTATGCCACGACCATGTCGAACCAAAAATGGAGCAGGGAAGTGAGGATATGTTCTATAACGATGGCCCCGGCACTATGAATTTACAGCATTATCGTCAAGGTGGTTTCCGTGAAGAATTTTATCGGGGGATTTTCAGACATAATATACGCTCCAGCGAGGCCTTTGAGACCGGCGGAAGAGCCAATATCCTATGGTTGGATGGACACGTTACGTCCCTCGAAGAAACTACAGGGGACAATGTGCCTAAACGTTGGTATACAGACCTTGAGGAAGATTAGCCATCCCGGCGACAATCTTAAAAATCAGCTTAAAAACAGGGGTAAATAAATAAAAAAATATCCTTTCTTGCACCAAGACCTAAAGAATCTTTCTTTGAACTCTTGCAATCCTGACTTCCGCAGTATACTATGGAGCTTTGATTATGACCGGTAGCACAGTAAAAATTCGCTTTACTGGCGTTTTGCCAACAGGTGTGGTATATTGTTATCAAGATGTAACTGCGGAAAAACTTAATACTAAGATTATGCTTTAAGCCCGAGTTTGGTCTTGTCGGTTACATTAAAGCTTGCGTGACGGTAGTGCCAATAGGAAAATACTTTGCTTTGTGAAATGGTCGGTACTCAAAGGAAAAATGAATCCCAAAAAGCTCCTCCGAAACTCTATCGGATCGGTGAAGTCATCAAATACACTTCATTTTCACGACAAACGATTCACAACTATACCGTAATGGGCCTTATACATGAAGCCGAGTGGACAGAGGGTGGACATCGGCTTTATGATGAATCTATATTTAACACGCTGTCCCAAATTGCTCAGTTTAAAAAAGCAGGAAAAACGTTAAAAGAGATACAACAGCTCTTGTATGGTTCTGAAAAATAGATGCTGAAATATACTGATTTATGTTCTTGCATACGTAATAACGCAAACAAATTATGCTTGAAAAGGCTAGACCTAACAGTAAAATTGTACTGAATTTATTAGGTTCAGCATTGTGATTTTTAAATTGGTCAAATGTGGAAAGGGTAGCAAATGGGTTTCGAAGCGTTAGATTGGTTGGTACTCGGCGCATATTTTGCCATTCTTTTGGGCATTACCTGGTGGGTGATCCTCAAAAGCAGGGACACTGCTGCCGACTATTTTCTTGCGGGGCGAAATCTTGGATGGTTTGTCATAGGTGCGGCCATCTTCACTTCTAACATAGGCTCAGAGCACGTAGTTGGTCTTGCGGGGTCCGGCTGCACGGATGGTGTGGCCATGGCCCACTATGAGCTGCATGCCTGGTGCCTGTTAGTGCTGGCATGGGTTTTCGTACCGTTTTATTCACGGTCGCTGGTTTTTACGATGCCGGAGTTCCTGGAGAGAAGATTCTCACCGACAGCTCGCTCAGTGTTGTCCATGATTTCACTTATAGCCTATATTTTTACAAAAATCGCTGTCGGTATTTTTGCCGGCGGTATCGTATTCAGTGCTCTTCTGCCTGAGATCAATTTCATGGGATTGGATAGCTTCTGGATAGGGTCGATCCTTGTAATTGTACTTACCGGTGCTTATACAATTCTCGGTGGCATGCGGGGGATGTCCTATACTGCAACCGCTCAAGCAATTATTCTTGTGGTAGGCTCGCTTTTAGTGACCTTCTTCGGCCTGAAAGCCCTCGGTGGCTGGGGGCAATTATATAAAATAACCGGCTCGGAAATGTTCAATCTCTGGAGGCCGCTGGTACCTGCGGGTGTCGAAGGTACCTGGGCTCCGGTAAAGGAAGCAGGTCGAATGGCTTGGTACTTCAACGATAACTATCCCTGGCTCGGCATGCTCTTCTGTGCGCCAATCATTGGTTTGTGGTACTGGTGTACAGACCAGTATATCGTTCAACGTGTCTTGACGGCACCGAATGAAAAAGTGGCCCGAAGGGGCTCGATTTGTGCTGCATTTTTCAAATTGCTGCCGGTTTTTCTTTTCATTATACCCGGTATGATTTGTTTTGCCCTGGCCTCGCCAAAAAACCCAAATGCAATTACGCAGATTCAGCAGGTCATGTTCGATCCTCAGGGGCAAGTCATCCGGGATGAAGCTCAGAAGGCTTTTCCATTGTTGGTGATGACAGTTCTGCCTGTTGGCGTGCGTGGAATTGTCGTTGCCGGTTTGCTGGCGGCTCTGATGAGCTCACTCTCCGGGGTATTTACTGCGTCTTCCACACTGTTCACAATGGACTTCTATTCCAAATTGCGTCCTCAGGCCTCCCAACATAAGCTTGTATGGACCGGTCGTGTAGCCATGACGATCATGGTATTAATTGGCTTGTTATGGATTCCGGTGATCCGAGGCGGAAAAGGTCTGTATGATTATCTTCAGGGTGTGCAGGCATATCTTGCTCCACCAATTTTTGTAGTCTTCTTCCTTGGTGTGTTCTTCAAAAGAATGAACGCCAAAGGATGTTTGTCGGCATTAATTGTCGGATTTGCCCTGGGTTTGATTCGGATGGGTATAGATACACCCGTCAAACTTATAGATAATTTCAATTATACCGAAGGCTCATTCCTTTGGATTATGAACAACATATTCTTTCAATATTACAGTCTGCTTATTTTTATAGTGTGTGTGGTGGTCATGATTGTAGTCAGTTACATGACCAATATACCATCCTACGAGAAAATCAGTGGACTGACATACGGAACCGTCACAACCGAAGACAGGAAGCAATCTCGTGCAAGCTGGACATACAGAGATGTAATTCTCTCAGTATTGCTTATGGCGATTATTGTAGCAATCTATCTCTATTTCACAGGCTAACACAAAACAAAATGAAATCGTTTTGTAGAAAAGACTCACTGTCATTTCGACCGAAGCGTCCCCAAGGGACGCGAAGTGGAGAAATCTGCATACAAAGCAGATTCCTCGACTCGCCTTCGGCTCGCTCGGAATGACAAGTACTGTGTTTTCTACAAGGCAAAATGAAATATTAAAAATAAAAAATCAAAATTGTGGAATTGCCCCCGCTCTTATCTTCGACAAGAAGACGCGGGGGCAAGGATATCCTTACTTTTACATTTTTTCGGGGACAAAGTATGGCTTATACAATTGGCTTGGATTACGGAACTAACTCAGTAAGATGCTTGATAGTTGACGTCACTAACGGCAATGAGCCGGGGACGGCAGTATGCGAATATGAAAGCGGCGAAGCCGGCATTGTCCTCGACTCGGCTGACCATAACTTAGCAAGGCAGAAGCCGGCTGACTACTTAAAAGGACTCGAATTCGCCGTTAAAGCAGCAATTCGCAAGGCCAAGAATGCAGACAAAAACTTCGAAGCCGACCAGATTATAGGTATTGGCGTTGACACAACCGGCTCAACGCCGATACCGGTTGACAAAAACGGCACACCTTTGGCCATGCTGGATGAATTCAAACACAATCCAAACGCATACGCCTGGCTGTGGAAAGACCACACCGGCCACGCTGAAGCCGCCGAGATTACCGAGCTTGCCAGGAAAGAATGTCCTCAGTACCTGACAAAATGCGGCGGTACATATTCCTCCGAGTGGTTCTTTAGTAAGATTCTCCATTGCCTGCGTGTTGACCCGGCGGTTTTTGATGCGGCCTATACATGGGTCGAGCATGCTGACTGGCTGCCTGCCGTGCTGACAGAAACGGATGCGCCGGATAAACTGAAACGATGCCGATGTGCCGCGGGACATAAAGCCATGTTCAACAATAACTGGGGTGGATATCCCGATGCTGAATTCCTCGCTAAGCTCGATCCAAAATTAGGCAAACTCCGCCAAACACTCGGCGATAAGACCTTTGCGGTGGATAATATCGCAGGAAATTTAACGCAAGCCTGGGCAAAAAAACTGGGCCTGCCGGCAGGCATTCCCGTTGCTATAGGCGCATTCGATGCTCATCTTGGCGGGATCGGTGCTGGAATTAAAGAAGGTGCGCTGGTCAAGATCATCGGTACAAGCACATGCGATATGGCTGTGGCTGCGACAGGCACTGAGCTTCCCGACATTCCTGGAATCTGTGGGATTGTAGATGGCTCCATCCTGCCGGGCTATTATGGCTTAGAGGCGGGCCAGTCGGCGGTGGGTGACATCTTCAACTGGTTTGTCAATTATATTCAGCCGGGTGGTGAAAAAACCGGCTCTCACGAAGCTCTTACAAAAAAGGCGGCGAAGCTCAAGCCAGGCCAATCCGGCCTGTTGGCCCTCGATTGGAATAACGGCAACAGGACAATACTCGTTGACCAGAGGTTGACCGGCTTGTTACTGGGCCAGACTCTACACACAAAGCCGGAGGAAATTTATCGAGCTTTAATTGAGGCAACAGCTTTTGGAGCTCTTACAATTATCAACAGATTTGAGGAATATGGCGTTAAGATTTCAGAAGTAATAAACTGTGGTGGTATTGCTGAAAAGAATGCATTACTTATGCAAATTTATGCGGATGTCACGGGCAGAGAAATGAAGATATCTCGCTCGGCTCAAACCTGTGCGCTTGGTTCTGCGATAGCTGCCGCCGTGGTGGCCGGTAAGAAAGCGGGCGGTTACGATAATTTCGCTGATGCACAGGCAGCTATGTGCGCTATCAAGGAAACGAGCTACAAGCCAATCTCCGAGAACCACAAGGTCTATCAGCAGCTATACGTACTTTACAAACAATTACACGATGCTTTGGGCGTTGCAGATTGGTCCGGCAAATTGGCCAATGTCATGAAGGAACTTTTAAATATTAAGGATAATATAGTTTGAAAGACGTTTGCGTTAAACGGTTGCGGTTGCGCGGCTCGTCACGGTTGCGTTGACCGTAAAACACTATGGAAGATAAAAAACCTATTAGGAGCTTCTTTGATTTAGAGGTCTATCAAGTTGCTTATCAAACAATGCTCGATGTATTTAATCGTATTCTGCCTACACTGCCAGTCGAAGAAAAATACGATTTGATTGACCAGCTTAGACGTTCAACCAAAGCTGTTCCTCGTTTAATCGCGGAGGGTCACTCTAAAAGACATCAGAAAAAAGGATTTCAAAAATACTTAGATGATGCAATGGCAGAATCTAATGAAACAATAGTCTCTTTAACACAAGCTAAGGATTTGTATTTTTCTATGATTGATGTGAAAATATGTGAAAGATTAATAGATACTTACGATAAAATTAGCAGGCAGTGCTATAATTTAGCGGTTGCATGGAATAAATTTAGTAATCGTAAATCCGGAACGCAACTGAAAGAAGAGGCACGTAAAGAGTAGCGCAACCGTAAAACGATTAACGAAACCAGCAGCGCAACCGTTCAACGAAAGATTATGCAAGATCAGCTCAAAAAGGCAGTTTATGAAGCAAACTTGGAATTGCAGAAAAAACAACTCGTCATTTACAGTTGGGGAAATGTCAGCGGAAT
>CAZQKO010000020.1:15274-22434 GCA_964593945.1 uncultured Pirellulales bacterium
TGGAATTGCAGAAAAAACAACTCGTCATTTACAGTTGGGGAAATGTCAGCGGAATAGACCGGGAGGCTAACGTAGTAGCCATCAAGCCCAGCGGCATTATGTATGAAGACCTTTCTCCAGAAAGAATAGTGCTGCTTGACTTAGATGGCAAACTAATCGAAGGCGAGTTGCGACCTTCGTCCGATACGCCGACACACCTTGAGCTTTACAGAAATTTCAAATCTATCGGTGGCGTATGTCACACACATTCACCCAGCGCTACCGCCTGGGCACAGGCCTGCAAAGAAATTCCATGTTTGGGCACCACACATGCCGATTACTTCTATGGACCAGTACCTGTCACTGAGGTGATGACCGACGACGAGATAAAGAGCAACTATGAATTAAACACCGGCAAGGTCATTGTCAGGCGTTTTGCAGATTTGGACCCACAGTATTACCCAGGCGTTCTGGTGGCGAATCATGGACCTTTTACATGGGGCAAGACCCCTGCCGATGCTGTTGAATCCAACGCTGTGCTGGAGCTGATAGCCCAAATGGCTTTGGATGCCATAGCGATAAATCCCGACCAAAGGCCGATTAGTAAAACTTTGCTGGATAAACACTATCTGCGCAAACATGGTAAAAACGCATATTATGGTCAGAAAACCCGCAACCTCGCTCCGCCGTAGCGGCCTGCCTGCGCGTAGCCGCTTCGGCGAAGGCAGGCTGCGCAAACTTGTCCCTTCAACTATGTTCAGGGCAGGCTCTGAGCGAAGTCGAATGGAGTTGTTACCTGAGAAAAGACCGGGGAATAAAGCGTGAAAAAAAAGTTCTGATTTGCTCTATTTTTTTGGCCAGCCGAATTCCGCGAGCGAGCGTTTTCAGCACACTATCATTAGCCCTCTCCGCCGAAGTGGCTACGAAGGCTGGATCATTGGCTGCCAAGGCTCTTGCCTTACTTATCCTTTCTTCAGCCTCATCTAATCTACCCATTTGCAAATAGACAAAAGCCGAATCTCTCAAGGCCCCAATATGATTACTGTCGATATCAAGTGCATGAGCAAAAAGCTCCCCAGCACTTTCGAATCGCTCTTTACTGGCACTAATAAGGCCAAGATAATAATAGGCATCTGCATTCGCACAATCGAGATCAACCGCCTCCAAAAGACAGCGTGTTGACAAATCAAGCTCGCCAATTGTAAAAAGCATAGAACCCATGGAAACCAACGTGCCCGCATCATCAGGCTTTAGCTTCAGCTCAGAAATCAGATAAGCTCTGGCCTTCTGCTTTTGTCCTTTCAACAACGCATATTGAGCCAGCCTATAGTATGGCCCCTTGATGGTGTTATCCTTTTGTAATACCTCGTTGAACAGATTTACCGCCTGCTCAAAATCAGCGATGTTAAAGGCAATCTCTCCAAGATAAAACAAAGCCGGTACGAAATCGGGCTTTAGCTCAAGTATCCTGGTAAACTTCTCCTTTGCAGATTCAATATCACCGATCTCGAGCAGAAACAGGCCGAAATCGAGAATAACATCGATGTCACCGGGATTGTTGCGAAGCTCAGCCAAGAAATGCTCATGGGCCGGCTTGTTATCACCGCTGGCCCAGTGGGCCTGAGCGATACGATAGTTAATTTGTGGATGGCTCGGCTCAAGTTCAGCCGTTCTTAACCAGCAGCGAATAGCCTTTTTATACTGGCCCTGAGCAAAAAGGCTGTTACCGATATTGTAATAGCACAAAGCGCAGTCTGGATTTATCTGCTGAGCGAGGTAAAACATCTGCTCGGCCAAATCATATTGACCCATTTCGGTATAGGTAATTACTCGGTTGCAATAACACGGCTCGAAATCCGGATCAAGCTCCTGAATGTGCTCGAAGACATCGAGAGCCAGGTCGTATCGTCCAGTGCGGGTATAATCCACGGCCAACGAATTTAGTATCTCCGGGTCGTCGGGGCTAAGCTGTAAAGCGACTTCATATTCATTAACAGCATCATCGTAGCGATTCATAGCATCGAGGGTAAGAGCTTTATTGAAATGCCACGAGCTGTTGGAAGGATTTATCTCAAGAGCCTCCTCTATTTGCTCAAGAGCTTGTGGCATTCTGCCATCTTCATAAAGCTCAAATGCCTTCAAAGCCTTGTGCTCGGCTTTGTCATAGGAGCCAAATTCCATATCCTCGAAGATCATAATCGCACTTTATATCGCTTATCATCATACTATTGATATACTAACACCCGCCTATGGCGGTTATCGCCCACAAATCGCAATCGCCTTAATGGTTTTTTGACGACTTGAAAGCTGTTTGTCTTTAGTGAAAATTTTGCTTGAAGTTTAGGTTATAAACTCTTACAGTTATATAACTTAACTTAGAATCAGTGAATAGACTTGGTCTTCGCAGTTAGGATTAGTTACTGTTTTTCTGGAAAGCGGTTGCCAAGAGTCTTATAATATTCGGTGATTGGTAACTGGTGATTACCAGTTTCCAGTTACCGTTTAACCATTTACAAGTGGAGAAGCAAAATTATGATTAAAGAAATAAAAGGGCAGATAACAGCAGGTAAAGGTAATTACGCTATAGTAGTCAGCAGGTTCAATGAATTCATAAGTGCAAAGCTGCTTGCAGGTGCTATAGATTGTCTTGTGCGCCATGGTGCCGCCGATCAGCAAATATCCGTGGTTTGGGTGCCGGGTGCCTGTGAAATTACAATAGCTGCAAAGAAATTGGCCCAAACTGGTAAATACGTTGCGGTTATCTGCCTTGGCGCAGTCATACAAGGACAAACCTCTCATTATGATTATGTCTGTCAGCAAGTCTCTCGTGGAGTTGGGCAAATCAACTATGATACAGGCATACCGACAGCATTTGGCGTTCTGACTTGTGACACGTTGGAACACGCAATCGATAGGGCCGGCACCAGAATGGGCAACGCCGGCGCCGATGCAGCAATAACAGCTATGGAAATGGCCAACGTGATGGAACAAATTTAAGGTTCTCAAACCACAAATGCAGGTGGACAAAAGAACAAGGGCCAGAGAATTGGCCTTACAGGCTCTATATCAACTGGATGTGCAGGGACCGGATGTATTCGGGTATTTAGGCCAGTTTTTCACAGAGGCGGACCGAAATGATTATGTCCGCCGGCTCGCGTCAGACTGGACAAAAGGAACGTGGGACAATCTGACCCAATGCGATGAATTGATAGCTGATGCGAGTATAAAGTGGCAATTCGGGAGACTGTCAGCTGTGGATAAAAGCATTTTAAGACTGTCGGTTTATCAGTTGAAATTCTGTCCTGACATCCCGCCCAAGGTGGTGATAAATGAGGCCATTGAACTGGCTAAAAAATATGGCTCAGATAAGTCCGGCCCATTTGTTAATGGCGTGCTTGATGCTGTCCTAAAAAAAACTTAAAACCAAGGATGCAGAACGATAGATGAGAACTATTGCGGTATTAAACCAAAAAGGAGGAGTTGGAAAAACCACCACCGTGGTCAATACCGCAGCAGCTTTGGCTGCTATGGGTTTTAGGGTTGTTGTTATAGACCTCGACCCTCAAGCACATCTGACAATACACCTTGGCGTCGAGCCGCAAACCATTGAATTAGGTACATACGGAGTCCTGATCAAGGAAGCCAAGTTTGAACAGGAAATTATGTTAGTTCGTCCGAATCTTTGGCTGCTGCCTGCAAATATTAACTTAGTCGGCGCCGAGAGCGAGCTTATAAGTGTGGTTGGCAGAGAAACAATCTTGCGAGAGGCTATCGTAGGAGTTGAGGACAAATTTGACTACGTTTTTATCGACTGTCCCCCTTCGCTGAGTTTGTTAACGCTGAACGCACTTGCCGCCGCCAGTGAGATTTTGATACCACTTCAGCCGCATTTTCTTGCTCTGCAGGGATTTGGACAATTACTGCAAACCGTTGACCTGGTAAACAGAAGAATAAATCCGAGCCTGAAGGTTAAAGGGATTTTACTTTGTATGTTCGATAGCAGAACGTCACTTTCAAGTGAAGTCAAGGCCGATATTGAACGGTTTCTTAATAATGCACACGGCACTAATAGTGCCTGGGCCGAAGCTCGCATCTTACCGGTTTTTATCCGCAGAAACATCAAGCTTGCTGAAGCGCCCAGCTATGGCAAGACTATCTTCGAATACGAACAAAATTGTCATGGTGCCGAAGATTACAAAAAAGTAGCTCAATATTTACGAGATATGGAATCTGGGTCTCAAACTTACGTTCAAGACAAGGCGCCTATCGAAATCATGGAAATCCCTCAGCCGGATTCACCTGCCCAAACTCAGCCGTATGGCACTTATACTAATCCTGCCGAAGAAATCGAGGAGGAGTTAGATATTTAGCTCGCGGTTTTATCACAGGACATTAATTCTCTGTCATGGTTTTTTTATCCAATACTACTCTGCGTAGTAGCTACGCTACGTAGCACGAGTAGTCCTCTTGCCCGCATCCAATCGGCACAGCGAACAGGCCAGCTTGACGCGGCACTGCCTTCTTTACCTAAGCCGAAGCCGTGGCCGCCTCTTTCATAAATGTGCATCTCAGCAGGAACCTTGGCCTTTCGCAAGGCCAGATAGAAAAAGATGCTGTTTTCCGGCGGCACAGCTTTATCATCATTGGCGTGCACCAAAAATGTCGGTGGCGTGTCAGATGTCACCTGCCTCTCATTGGATAAACTTCCAATGAGACTCTGGTCTGGATTTTTACCAAGCAAATTCTGTTTGGAGCCAGCGTGTGCGTACAATTCGGTAAGAGTGATAACCGGATAAATTAATATCATAAAATCCGGCCTGCAGCTAACCTGGTCAATCGAATCCTTAAGCTCGTAATAATTTTTCTGAAAATGTGTACCCTCAGTTGCCGTGAGGTGACCGCCGGCAGAAAAACCCAGTATTCCAATCCTGTTCGGATCGACATCCCATTCTTTGGCATAGCTGCGAACCATTCTGACCGCTCGCTGGGCATCCTGCAACGGCGCAGGATGGCCATAGCCTGCACCGCTGTTGCGGTGACGATACTTAAGAACAAAAGCAGTAACTCCAAGAGAGTTCAACCACTGAGCGACCTGGCGTCCCTCATGGTCGACAGCCAAGTGTCCATATCCACCCCCAGGGAAGATCACAACAGCGGCACCGGACGCTTCTTTTTCAGGCGCCGAATAAATAGTCAATGTTGGTTTGTCGCCCTCGGTATCACCTTGGGCTCCGGGCGCTCCATCTGACCAGAGCAGTTGGACTTTAAGCGAGGTTTGGGCTTGTTTTGTGGCACCAGTCGGACCATAAAACAACATAATAATAACACAGGCAACAATAGTTCTAAACAAGCGATTCATATACGTTGCTCCTTTCCGGCCACGGTCTGGCACACACCAAGACAAGAATTGGAAATCAGTAAGACGATATATTCGTTGAACGGTTACGATGCTCGTAACGGTTACGTTAATCGTTAAACGTTTGACGAAACGAGCAGCGCAACCGCAACCGATAAACGTATAACGAAACCAAGGTGGTTCAAGCTTTTTGCAAATTGCCCGACAGGGCGGACTGTGCCCGCAATACCGCAGCGGCATCGTTCAGTACAAGCTGCTTTATTAAGCTGACAGGAACACGTGTAATTCCCATATTTAAGATTTTCTCTTCAACCATCGAAGCTATCATGCGTGCCGTTTGCCGTATAAAACCGTCTTCGGCTACGAGGTCGTTAACTATCCTGGCCTTATCCCACCGAGACCTGCCATCAGTTTCCTGGACATTGCAGAACAGCTCCGCATCCGCCAGCTCCTGGATATCAAAGCCGACAACCTCGACTCGTGATCGATTAAGCTTTCGTTCGAAATGATGCTCACTTAGCGCAATAGCAGCTTCTTCATGGTCTGTGGCTGCCAGAACCGCCTTTATTACGGAAAAGACCTCACGGCTTGTCACATTGTGCCGGTCCTGTCGATGATAGAGATAGTATGTCACCACCTCTGCAAGCTCTTCAGCAATGTATATATCGGCTTGTCCGACCCCGCCGAGAGCATTATTGATAGTTCCCATCACCTTGGTGTGCAGGTACTGCTCGACAGCTCCGTCTGCCTTTACTACTTTGAGTTGCATCCTCAACTCCTCCAGTTTTTAACTGGCCACGATTCAACCAAAAAAGACGAAAAATGTAAAGCAAAAAACCGAGAAAATTTTAAGTTTATAAGCCTTTAGCGTACTTAACGGTTTTACAGACCCCATATTCATTTCTTTACTCATCGAAAAGCTTCAATTGCTCCAACGGTTCGGCTTCTTTGATAATTCGGCTGACCTCTTCAATTAATTCTCCTGCGTTCTTGAAGCCGCGATAGACACTTGCGAAACGAATATATGCAACTTTGTCAACAGCCCGCAGATGTTTCATTGCGCTCTCGCCGATAAAAGCTGAAGAAACCTCTTTATCAAAGTTTCTGAATATGTCCTCCTCGACCTTGTCGGCTATATGCTGGATTTGCTCTTCCGAGACAGGTCTCTTATAGCAGGCTTTTTGCAAACCACCAATAATTTTATCTCTGTCATAAGGAATTCGCGACTTATCTTTTTTTATTATATACAGCTTAAAGGTTTCACCTGTCTTTTCGTACGTGGTAAAGCGTCTTTTACAGGCCAGACACTGGCGTCGGCGTCTGATAACTCTGCCGGAATCGCTTGAGCGTGAATCAATAACCCTATCCCGGTCTTCCTTGCAAAAGGGGCATCTCACAAGTCAAGCCAACCTCCCTTGCCTGTCAGCGTTTTGCTATTCTGCTCTATATATACTAATTTCCAGCGTCAATCAATACTATACTACATTTCGAGTTCTTGAATATTCTAAAGGCAACATATAGTATGTCAAAGAAAATTTTGCTGCGTAATATGGAGGAAAAACTCCTATTTAGCACGACGATCCTTTGACCTCCCGTAAGGGATGGCTTAGTCCACAGCTCAGTCCCGCCCTGCCTGTCCTGAACGTAGCCGAAGGGAGCATGGCTGATGGGATGGATTTATCGTAGGATTCTCGCAGAGTTCTTCATGCAAGGCGGGATTCTTTACAATTGCATAACGGTGATAGTACGCAAAAAAAAAGCCCCTGCGTTGTGAACGCAGAGGCCAACTCGGAAAGAAACTTACATAGCCCCCCCTAGGATATTA
>CAZQKO010000021.1:0-5407 GCA_964593945.1 uncultured Pirellulales bacterium
GATATGCTCCATCCTTGACGGTGACGGTCCTGTTGTAGATTAGTGTCCCTACGGACCTGTATTTATATGTGTAGCCTTTGTTGAACCTGTCTTCTATGCTGGTGGCTATATAGGTATTGCTGTCATCAGGCACCGGCAGGTATTTACTTTCAACCAACTCCAAAGGCAGTTGATAAAAGTGCTCTCCGAGCATACAGTCCACTCGCGTTGGCGGGAATTTACCGTTGTTCTCGAGCGAGTAGGCCTCAAGTGCCATACCAATCTCACGCAGCTCTGCATTGACCACAACAATCTTTGCCTGAAGGCGAGCCCGCCCCATCGTAGGAAGCAGAATCCCCAACAAAAGCGCAATAATAGCAATAACCACTAATAACTCAATTAAGGTAAATCCTTGCTTCAAAAGATAACGCCTTCCTTTCACGTTTGATTGGTTTTTTATCTTTCGTTTTACAGTTGTGCTACTCGTTACGTAAAACGTTTGGCTTAGCCACCGAAACGAGATGCGCAACCGTTTACCGCATGACCGTTGAATTTGTATCCGCCATACGGTGTTCGTAGCTGGCCAAGACTAAGCCGTTTCCATCATAGTTCGGCACCCATAAGCGATAACCGCTTATAAAGTCAGAGCTCTCCTGATCCATAATGGCGATGATATCGAAAGGTTCGGTTAAATTATTCGAGCCGGCATAAATGCCATTGCCCCGTCCCAATTTTACAGGGAAGGTCCTAACACCATCGGTTATCACCAGCTCCCCATACGGCCCCCAGCCGTTTGGGTCAACGAACCAGACATCTTCAATCTTAACCAGCCGAGACTGGTAATATTCACAGCCGATTTGCCGATTGGGGTCAAAAATGAAATTGTCATTGTCGTCCTTTAGCTCGTCGAGAGTAACAAGCTCCGGCTTGGGTATTCCAACGCCGCGCTCTAACAGCTCAATTGTAAAATCATGGTCGGGATTCTTTTTATGCTGCTCGTTTATGTTTGTTTTACCGTTGTACGAAAAAAAATAGCCGGTTACCTGTATTCTGTCACCCGGGCAGAATTGAGCGGCGTTGATGCGAGAAAGCTCCGCTATGAATTCTTCGTTGGTATAGCCGCCGTCCAATGGCATCCAGGGTAGATTGTTATACAGTTGTCCCATCCAGACGGCTGTGCCTGCGTGGTCATCGCCTTCGCCCTGAAAAAATATCTGCCACTCTCCACTGATGTTATAGGTCTCCGTTATAGTGTCGTCCGGTGTCGGGTCCAGCAAATCAGCAGGATTGTGCAGCAAAATTCCTTCCAATATAACTTTATCGGTAGCGGTATATGTCTGCTCCCCGGCATCATTTACGGCCTGGAACTGCGAATGTGTTATCTGTGCAACGGTAGCTTGAGCCTGTAGAGCAACGTCAAGCGACACAATAAAAACTGCGGTTAAAACAATCAAATTTTTCATGACTTTTTCCTCCAACATCTAATTAAAACGAATGTTACAATAGCGCATACGAATAACAAAATCGTGCTATTGCGCATAAAAGTATAACAATCGTGTTACCTGGTCAAGAAAAAAGTTGACAGAAAATAATAAATTTTCTAAATATGTCGGCTTGTTAATCGAAAATAATTTTTAAGGAAGAATATATGGCATCATCGGAAAAAGTTCTGGTCGTAGACCTGAATGAGAACCCTGAATATCAAAAGCTCCTGGACGGCCAGCCGCAAACCTGCGGAATGCGCTCCGGCAGGGTATATTTGCAGCCTGGCCAGAGTTGCGGCCAGCACACTACCGGAAATCGTGAAGAAATGCTTGTCTTTCTTTCCGGCCAGGGTAAATTGTTAATTGGGCAAGCCGAAAGCTTTCAGGTCGGCGCAGGCAAGGTTTGTTATATACCGCCAAATACAATCCACGATGTTAAAAACGAGGGTGCCGAACCATTAATTTATATCTATTGTGTTGCTCCAGTTGGTAGTGAAAAAAGCCGATAAGAATAAACGAATTTTTTAACTTTAGGAACTGAATATAACCATGAGAGATGATAGAAAAATTGCTTATTTTACAATGGAAATTGGCTTTGACCCACGTATGCCTACCTATAGCGGCGGCCTCGGCATATTAGCTGCTGATACTATACGCTCGTCCGCCGATATGCGGGTACCTACCGTTTGCGTAACTCTGCTTGCCAGAAAGGGCTATTTTTGCCAGAAGCTGGCTTCGGACGGCAGCCAAAGCGAACAGCAGGAAAACTGGAATGTCAGTAACTTTCTACAGCCGCTAAATAACAGAATTTCCGTTGTTCTGGAAGGCCGAACCGTCTATGTGCAGGCCTGGAGATACCAGGTGTCCGGCATAACCGGATATGAAGTGCCGGTCTTTTTCTTAGACACCGACCTGCAGGAAAACAGCCCTTATGACAGACGGTTGTGTCACCATCTATATGGAGGCGATCAGCGCTACCGGCTGTGCCAGGAAGTAATATTGGGAATCGGTGGTGTCCGAATGTTACGCAGCCTTGGTTACCAAAACATAGGCCGATTCCACATGAACGAGGGACATGCCGCCATGCTGGCTCTGGAGTTGCTGACCGAAGAGATAGAAAAAACCGGTGGCGGTTCAATTTCCGCTGACCTTATCGAGGCGGTCAGGGCAAAATGTGTTTTCACCACTCATACTCCGGTGCCAGCCGGACAGGATCAGTTCCCGATGGACCTGGTGCGTCAGGTCCTCGGCGAACGTAAAGTCCTGGAACTGGAAAATGAGCTCTGCTGCGATCCTGGCATACTGAATATGACTTATCTGGGTCTGCATCTGAGCCACTATATAAATGGAGTATCCAGAGAACATGGAAGGGTATCCAGTCAGATGTTCGGCTCTTACGTAGTTGACTCAATCACCAACGGCGTACACGCTTCTACCTGGGTATCAAAGCCTTTCGCCGATGTCCTTGACAGGCATATACCGAACTGGCGCGAGAATAATTTCAGTCTTAGGTACGCATTGAACCTGCCCGGAACCGAAATATGGGATGCGCATATACAGTCAAAACGTCAATTGCTCGAATACATCAAGCAGCAAACCAATACAGAAATGGATTTGAATGTCTTTACTATTGGTTTTGCACGACGTGTCGCCACCTATAAAAGAGCGGATTTATTATTCCATGATATTGGGAGATTGAAGAAAATCGCCTCAAAAGCCGGCAAATTCCAGCTGGTGTTCGCAGGTAAAGCCCACCCCAAAGATCAGGAGGGTAAGGAAATTATCAAAAAAGTGTTCCGAGCAAGACAGCCTTTGCAGCCGGACATTAAACTTGTATACCTGCCAAACTATAATATGGAAGTGGCTAAGATACTTTTACCAGGTGTGGATCTCTGGCTCAATACTCCACAGCCACCTCACGAGGCATCCGGAACAAGCGGAATGAAGGCGGCTCTTAATGCTGTGCCCTCATTTAGTGTTTTAGACGGCTGGTGGGTAGAAGGATGCGTTGAAGGCCTGACCGGCTGGGCTATAGGTAATCACGCCGGCAAAGAACAGAACGCTCAAAATAGAACAGAAGATGCACAGGCACTCTATGATAAACTCGAAAACGTAATCATTCCGATGTTCTATAATAATCAACGAGCTTATTTGGGTATTATGACTAACGCCCTGGCATTAAACGGCTCATTTTTCAACACCCAAAGAATGTTGGAAGAATATATACTAAAGGCCTATTTTCTATAGAAGATTTAAACACGCATTTCTCATGTAAGCCTGTTTGGTTACGATTATAAAATTTTTCGATAAAATTGCACTAATCCCGAAAAAGTACTTGTAAAAAAGCCTTTTTACGGTTATAATAATTGAATAAAGTACTTTTCTTCTTACATATCTTGGTTTTGGTAAGACAGCATAAATTATAAGTTTGCTCTAAATAGTTTATGAAAAGCTGTCTTACAAGGACCGGAGTTTTTCTGAAGCTCCGGTCTTTTTTTATACAGTTACCGCAAGACTATCGACTCAAAACTGAGAAGTGGACTCAAACATATTGAAATTGATTGGCATTTAAACTGGAACATAAACACTAAAAATAACGTATAATCGCAGGTCGTTATTAGCCTCGTCCGAACATTCTTCAAATATCTGCGGGTGTAGTTTTGTAAAAGTAGGCTTTTGCAGTAAGCCTTGTTTGCCGATATTATTAAAAGGATGTGTCCGCCATTTTTAAATCAGCGTATTCTTGCGGTGTTAGAATTTTTTGTCTGTTTTAGTCCGCCAAAGATGGTTTTTAGTTACAATAAACGTTGTTGTTGGCACTTTAAAAAAGTGTGCTCTAATCCCAAGTAAACAAGGAAACTAAATTATGAAAAGTCATTACATAATTGTACTTGCTGTTATTATGGGCGTTTTTTTTCTGCCGTTCACCGGCTGCCAGGAACAGGCCAAGGTGCCGCAAGGGCCTGAAGCTGTATCGACACCGACCCAGCCAAAGCAGGCAGCTGAAACTAAAGATAAGGCTGACGGAGCCGGACCGAAAATCACCTTTGAAAAAGAAGTTCATGACTTCGGCGAAATCGGACCCGGCTCAAAAAAGACCTGTGAATTTAAATTTACAAACACCGGTAAAAGCCAGCTGGTAATTACAAAAATCAATGGCTGCTGCGGTGTCACCACTAAATTAGACAAAATGCAATATGCACCGAACGAAAGCGGAACTATAAATGTGGGGTATAATGCAATCACTGTAGCAGGCGTGATGAGCCGTCAATTTTACGTCCTCAGCAATGATAAAACAACACCCAGAGCTCCGCTAACCATAAAAGCCAAGATTGTACCCAAAATCAGCTTTGAACCACAGCGGGGACTGAGATTTCTCCTCAAGGATGAACAATCGAACTACCCAGATATCACCATTACCAGCCTTGATGGCAGGTCGTTTGCTATAAAGGATTTCAAATCGACGGGTAGCTGTATCACTGTCGATTACGATCCGAATGAGGAAGCGACAAAATTCGTTCTACATCCAAAGGTAGATATGGAAAAACTGCGTGGAAGTCCAAAGGGAGTCATCAGTATCAGCCTGACTCATCCTGAAGGCAATAGTGTTACTATCCCCTTTAGCGCGCTTCCGAGATTTCAGATTACGCCACCGCAGCTTATCGCCTTCAATGCTGAGCCGGGAAAGCCCATAATCAGAAAAATCTGGGTGTTGAACAACTACAGTGAGAATTTTGAGGTTGAATCCACATCTTCGGAAAACGGAATTATAAAGGCTCAGAGCCAGGATCCCATCAAGAATGGCTACCAGTTTATGCTGGAAATAATACCACCCGCCGACGAAGGTGGAACAAGATTTAACGATGTATTCTACGTGAACATAAAAGGGGGAGAAAAGCTGGAAATAAACTGCCGTGGATTCTATTCGAGAAGGAAGTAATATC
>CAZQKO010000021.1:5507-22023 GCA_964593945.1 uncultured Pirellulales bacterium
GGAGAAAAGCTGGAAATAAACTGCCGTGGATTCTATTCGAGAAGGAAGTAATATCCTTTACCGACCGGAAGAAAAATCCCACGATAAACGTGGAACTATATAATTATATATTTAGCCCCCCAATCTCTTTCGACCTGGCTCAAGACAGGCTTCGGCCCGGCTCAGGCCTGTCCCTCCACAGGATGCCTTACGGCAGAGCAAAGCCGAGGGGACGGATTTATTGGGGGGTTGTAATTTGATAAATATGAAAAGATTCGTGGTTTGTATTTGTTTATCGATGTTGTCGGCTTCGTGCGTGCCGGATAGACAGCCGGAATCGTCAGCAGGGGCAATTCAAAGAGACGATGAATTTGTGGTTTTTCTGACCGGCTATGAGCTTGGAGAGTTGAAGCCATGCGGATGCAGCGGAGGACAGCTCGGCGGACTCGATAGACGCTGGGCGGTGCTTAGCAGTGTGCCCAATCAAAAAAAATTGACTATCGATGTCGGCTCATTTGTAGAAAGTGACAGTGAGCAGGACCTGATCAAATACAGCGTACTAATCCAGGCGTTCGGTTTACTTGATTACGATGTGGTTAATCTAACACGGAAAGACCTTGAAATAGCCCGGAATCTCGGATTGTTATTTAATCCTGTCGTTGGCTTTATTAGTCCCTATGGTACCGGCGAAAAGATGGCAGGAAGATTTCAAAACCAATATTTACTAAAAGATAAATATATAACTATATCGGTTCTGACATGTAGTGTGGAAATATCTCCAATAGAACAAATCAGAGAAGTCTTCGCCCCTAAGCCTGATAAGCAAGGCGTTAATATCCTTATTATAGACCAGTATGATGAGACAATTGTTTCTTCCATTGCGGAGTTGGGAACAGTCGATTGTCTCGTTTTTCCTTCTGACTCCGACGAGCCGAGGATAATTGGCGATCCCAATGAGAGGCCGTTGATATTCTCGGTGGGCCGCTTTGGCAGGTATGTTTGTAAATTGGTGATTAGGACCGCCCAGGACGGCCAGGACAGATTGGACCTGAGTTTCCAGGTTATACCGATTGTAGAAAAGTTTAAGCAGGGTACGTCTCTTGTTCGGTTGTATAAGGATTACCAGCATCTTGTTAAAGAGGCTGATCTTATAGAAAAATTTCCACGTTTTGCTTTATCGAACGGTTTAAGATATGAGGGTTCGAAATCCTGTAAGCAGTGCCATAAGTACGAATATAAGATGTGGAGTAAGAAACCTCATGCCCAGGCCTATAAGACGCTTGTGAAGGTTGGCTCACAGTATGATCCGGAGTGCGTTGTCTGTCATGTTGTGGGAATGGACTACGAGAGCGGCTTCATCTCAGAAGAAAAAACCAGCCATTTTAAAGATGTAGGCTGTGAAAACTGCCATGGTCCCGGCTCAGAGCATAACCGAACGGAGGGATTAGCCAAGACCATAGAGCCGAAGTCGGATTGCATTTTCTGCCATACGCCCGAAAAGAGCGTCGAATACGCGGGTAAAGAGCAGGAATATTTGGAAAAAATCCGTCATTGGAAGGAACTAAAGACGGCTGGCAATGTCCAACAATAGGGGGAAAAACTCCGCGATAAACCCGTCGTGAGCCGGGCCGAAGGATTGCGGGGCTAAACATTTAGCCCCCAATTTACCGGGGAGTTCGTAAAATGTTTTACGGAGGATCGGGAAATACAGATGATTAAAACTTTACGGATAACAGGTATTATAACAGCAGTTTTGGCGGGCATTCTTTTTGTATTTCCCGTGGTTTTTGGGGTACGCAGCGACAAAGGGGTTGAACAGCTTCTTAATTCATCCGGCGTGGTTGAAAAGTTCAGCAAGTCGAAAGCCGACAAAGCAGCAGGAAATGATGAGTCCGCCGGAGGTGGACCGCTTGTTAAGCAAGCGCAGGCCTTTGCGCTATATTTGAATCCGCCACAGCCCAAAGCAGGCTTAACAGACCGATCCTCCAAGGTCGGTCCTCGTGGGCCGGTTGCAGCCCAGTTTACACTTATCGGCACAAGTTTTTCTGCAGCACGCCCGGAAATGTCGCTGGCATTTATTGACGAGCCGGGCAAGGGTATGAATTTCGTAAGACAATCGAGCCAAGTCGGCCATTTAGTTATCGAGCAGATAAAAGACGGCTTAATCGTTGTTCGAGACGGCCAAAGAACTTTCGAGATGGCAGTTCAAAAAAGTCAGAACTTCGGTCAACCTATACCGGCTTTGGCAAGCTCAGCTGCCTCGCCCAGTCAGCCGGAAAAAGGTACAATTAGTAAAGGCTCATCATCAAGTCCTATTAAAAAACTTACTTCAAGATCCATTTCGCGGTCTGTAAGTAGAGCTGACATGCCCAGTATTACAGGAGAAAAATCTTCCGGATCCCAATTAAATGAAGAACAGAGTGTGGCCCTGGAGAGATTCATCGAGAGACTCAAAACTCTGGAAAAAGATAAGTCTGATAAAATTGATTACAATGAGCCTAATTCGGCAGATTCTGAGGGTCTAAGTCTTTCCGATTCGACAGATGAATCCGCAGAACAGGACAAACAGCTCGAAGAAATCATTTCCGATTATCAATCCGAACGTGTAAGCGAGGAGGAAGCAGAGGACTTGAACGATTTAGGAGAAGAGCTGCAGGAAAGTGAAACGGAATAGAGCGAAGTAATTCTGCATCAGAAACCACATTTGGTATAGGACCGATAAATTGGGATTCTATACCGAGCTTCAAATCTTCACATTTTTTAGTACTAATAATAGTGTTTTTTAGCTAATAGTGGGAACTTTTAGGCATTTTCTATGTCTGATTAGATAGCTGATTCTCTACAGAGTACAGTTGTAACTCTGTCGTTTGAACATTGTATTCTGACATAGGGCTTTCGAGCAAATGTCCTATAAAAATGAGCGTATTATATTAATTAATCAAGGATTCCTGCGTAGAGGGTAAGAGTAGGAGTGGGTTATGAAAACACTGAGGCATTGTTGGCTGGATTGGTTTGGACAATTCCGGTTTAGCCGTGGTAAGTCTTTCATTTTCGTCTTATTCTCAAGTTTCTTGTTGTGCGGTCCGCCTGTGGTGGACTTGTCTTTAGCCGGGCAAAGCAGCGATTACAATAAGGTGCAATATAAGGTTATTTCCCTGTCGAACATACCCGCCGAGCAGGGAATAAGGTATCTGACCGAGCTCAGGCTCGGTACGGTTTCACAGATTCGCGGCACTAACGCGCTTTTAGTCACAGCTCTACCGTATGAGCTAAATAAAGCCGCTACTGTATTGAGGCTTGTTGATACTAAAGACCAGTTTGTTGTAAGATCGCTTTTTCCTGCCTCAAAGGTTCAGACTATGCCTTCCAATGAGCGGATTGCCACAATAGCCGCCACCGGTATATCCGGTGGTGTCTCTATTGGCAGTTTTTCCAGTCCGCCGAGCGATGTTGCTGCAACAAAAGCAATTATAGATCTCCACAACAACATGGTAGTGGTTGTGGCGCCGGCTAATCGGGTAGACACAATTATTTCTGCCATAGAAGCAATTGTTGGTCCGGGCCTGATTGGCAACAATATAACCACAGCCGAAAATTCCGGGTCCCCGTCGGGTAAGCCAAATGCGGAGGCAGCACTTAACCCAAGGATAACATCGTCGGCACCTGGAACCATGCAGGGATCAACGGAAGTTTCCGCTGTTGGCCGATCAACCAACTCCGGTAGCCTGCCTTTGACGAAGCGAACCGACTTTCGCTTAGCCAATGTCGATGCCGATTCGCTAAGTGCCTTACCGATTTCCAACTTAATCGGAGCCGGACAGCCCATCATGGGTGAGACGGACGAAACAGCGACTGCACAAACAAGTCCCAAATTTGACTCTTCTGCGGCAGCAGGGACTCGTGTATCGCCTTATGAGCTACCGCCTATCCCCAACGGCGAAGATGTTCTCAGCGAGACTCTTCCGGAAAAACTTGATATCGTTCATCTTCTTGGCCTGGTTGGTGCATACCTGAATCTGGATTTTGTCTATGACCCGGCAAAGGTCAAAGGTGATGTAACACTGATGCTTCAGGGTAAGCTCAGAGGTCCTATCAAGGTAAAGGATTTGTATCCTTTGCTGGAAACAGTGCTGAAGTTCAAAGGCTTTGTGATGTCTCGTCACAATGGTAATCTTGTTACCGTGGTTCCTCAGGATGAAGCATTGGATATTGATCCCACAATGTTGGAGGCTGCAGATGGTGTGATAGAGCGTGGGGACATGGTTGTAACACGTACATTTAAGTTAGAGCATATTGACACAGCCAGTGCGAGCAATCTTTTAGCAAATATGAAGCTCGGCGTAAATATCTCAGAAATTGCCGAGTCGAAAACGCTGATTATTACCGAATTTGTTTACCGTATGCCGCGCGTGGAAGCACTATTGGCAATGGTTGATAAGCCCGGTGAGCCGAGAAAATTCAGATTCAGACAGTTGCGATATACTATGGCGAAAAACCTCGCTCCAAAGCTGCAGACGCTGGCTGAGCAGCTTGGAACGGTGTCAATTACTATTGCCGAAGAGACGACAGAACAGGCGCCCACTGTTACTCGTCTTCGGAACGAAACACAAGCTAACTACCAGCGTAGATTGGCTCTGGCCCGGCAGAGAGCCGCACAACTCAGAGCTCGACAGACCGCAGCCAGAGGCCGGGCAACCACAGCGAAACCGGCGGAAACGACCGAACCTACAGTTTACCTTGATGCTGACGAGAGAACAAACCGTATCCTAATGATAGGGCTCGATAAGCAATTAAAAGAAGTACAGGAATTGATAGATGCCCTCGACGTTGAGCAGCAGGACCTACGGACCCTCGGATTGTACAAAATCAAGCATGTCGGAGCTGAAGATGTCAGGGCAAAGCTGGAGGAGCTTGGTGTGATCGGTCCCAAACCTGAGACTATTTCTTCAAGACTTACCTCCCCGACAGCAGCCGTAAGGGCTCCTGTTACAAAGCAGGAGGCTGCAACTGCTGAGTTCGGCGTTACCACAGCAGAAGCTATGTTGGAAGAGCCACAGGTAGTGGTGATCGAGGCGACTAATTCTCTGTTGGTCAATGCAACACCCGAACAGCATGTCCGGATAGCGACGATTATCAACTACGTAGACAGCCAGACGGATTTAGAAGAAATGCCTTATCAGCTCTATCCGCTCGAAAATCAGTCGCCGGATCATTTGGCGGGGGTTCTTCAGAGCCTTATTCAAGAGACTGTCCAAAGTCAGGATAAAGAAGGCAAGATTGAACAACAAATTGTAAAAAAGAGGGAAGAGGAAATAGTTATAGTTCCTGACCCAAATACTTTTTCATTGATTGTCTATGCAAGCAAAAAGAATCAGGAATGGATAAAGAACTTAATAGGGAAGTTAGACAAGAGAAGGCCGCAGGTTCTTATAGATGTCACATTAGTGGAGATTTCGAAGGCTGACGCGTTTAATTATGACCTTAATTTACTGTCCAGCTTACCGGATTTGACCAACACGTCCGGTCTGACCGGTGCTATTTTAGGGTTAACGGACCCCAATAATAGTGGAAATTTGGTCTCTAAGCTTACAAATAGTGGGCGAGACCATTTTATCGATTTTCAGGCCAACAACGGTCTGGGAACCGGCTTTTATGGTGACAGGCACATCAATGCTTTATTGACTGCTATGCAACAGAAGAACTATGGCAGGATTCTGGCAAAGCCAAAAATCTTGGTTAATGACAATATGGAAGGTGTAATCAGCACTACGGATACTACATACGTTACAAAGATATCGTCTATTCCGGTAACGACTGGGACAGCGGGACAACAAACTTCCCTTATCCAGACAGCGACTGAGTTTGAGCCATTTGATGCCGGAATAACACTTACGATTATGCCTCATATAAGCGAAGGCGATTTGCTTCGCCTCGATATTAATTTGATCAGGTCGGATTTCGGAATCATATCTGGAGAAAAGCCACCGGATAAAACGCAAAGTGAGATTAATACCAAAGTCACTGTGCCTAATGGAAGTACCATTATCTTGGGAGGCTTGCTGAAACTAAACCAAAGCAAGGGCGGGTCGAAAATTCCGATCCTCGGTGATGTTCCGCTGGTGGGCGGATTGTTCAGAAGCGTTAATAACAGCGATATCCAAAAGAAACTGTATATATTTGTAAAAGCAGAGATTATAAGACCAGAAGACACCGCTTATGCCAAAGGTGACCTGGAGCGGATATCAGAGAGAAACAGACAAGCATTCGAGCAGCACGAAGGGGATTTCCAGAAATATCAGGATTGGCCTGGCATAAAGCCCAAGCCGATAGACCCCTTGAAAGTGCTCGAGGCTGAATAAAAAAATATTCTCGATACTGGATACTCGATACTCGTCGAGCATCAAGAATCGAGAATCGAGAATCGAGAAATGAAGGATTTGTTGATAAAAACCGCTAAGCGTACCGGCCTGGTTGATGCTGAGCAACTGGCCAGGTTCCTTGAAGAAAACAATAGTCCCGGACGACTCGATGAGCGATTGCTTAACTGCCCATATTTCACCGAAGACGTGGTTTTGAAGCTCTTCGCTGAAGCTCTGGGCTGGGAATTTCTGCCGGAGATTCCTCAAAAGGCGGTGCCGATCGAGTTCGTAGAGGCAGTTCCTGCGACATACGCTCAGCACCATTATCTAATCGGGATAAAAAGCGAAGGTGACAACAGTGAGCTTACGGTGGTCTTGTCCAAGCCTTTGGATGCAAATACCCTGGACAATGTCTCGAAGATGACGGGCCTGTCGGTGAGGCCCGCCATATCTACCCGCGCTGCTATTACCTCCATAATAGATGTCGCCTACGAGCAAAAGACAACTGTTATTGAGGAAGTCGCTGAGGAGCTTGATTCGCAAAATCTCGACCAGCTTGTTGATGAAGTAGCTGCTTCTGATGATCTGCTCGACGTTGTGAATCGCCCGCCGGTTATCAGACTGGTCAACGACATACTTTTTCGCGCCCTGCAATTAAGAGCCAGTGACATTCACGTTCATCCATACGAGTCAAAGATTCAAATTCGCTATCGTATTGACGGCATTTTGTATGACACTTTGAGCCTTAACAGAAATGTTTTGCCCCTGATTATCTCTCGTATCAAGGTTATGGCTGGTATGGATATCGCTGAGCGCCGGCTTCCACAGGATGGCCGCTGCAGCGTTCGGCTGGGTCAGCGCGAGGTGGACCTGCGTATCAGCACGGTACCGACCAGCTACGGTGAACGAAGCGTCCTGCGGCTGCTTGATAAAAGTACCGGTCTTTTCGGATTAGACGAGCTGGGACTATGGGAGGATGACCTGAAAAGATTAGATGTGCTGCTCCACCGCTCCCACGGTGTTATTTTTGTAACCGGCCCGACTGGCAGCGGAAAAAGCACTACTCTTTACGCCTGCCTTAACAGAATTAATTCATCTGAGAAAAATGTTCTAACCATAGAAGACCCTATCGAATATCAGCTCGAAGGGATCAGCCAGATTCAGGTCGCCTCCAAAAAAGGGATGACCTTTGCCACGTCGCTTCGGCACGTGCTGCGTCAGGACCCGGACGTTATAATGGTCGGCGAAGTTCGAGACATCGAGACGGCCCGCATGGCAATACAATCGTCACTGACGGGACATTTGGTTTTCAGCACACTACATACCAATGACTCGGCTGGTGCGGTGACACGACTTATAGATTTGGGCCTTGAGCCGTATCTGGTAAGCTCATCGCTGATTGCCGTGATAGCGCAGCGATTGGTGAGAAAGGTGTGTCCGGATTGCAGGAAGAAGTATCAGCCCGCGCTTCACGAATTAAGAGAGCTCGGGCTGGGAAATGGGCAAGCCTCCGGCTCAGCTAATAGCAGCGTTGAGTTCTTTGTCGGAACAGGATGCGATAAATGTTTTCAGACGGGCTATCGCGGCCGAACCGGTATTTATGAAATGATGCTGATTAACAATGAAATCCAGGAGCAGATATACAAAAGAGAAACTGCCGGTACAATAAAGAAAAATGCCCTTGAAGCTGGGATGCAGACGTTACGCATGGATGGGGCCAGAAAAGTGCTTGCGGGAATAACAACAATCGCTGAGGTTTTAAGAGTAACGCAGGCAGATGTAATGTGATTGGTGATTGGTAACTGGTTATTGATAATTGATTTAATTTAACCAATAACCATTTAACCAGTTACCACATTGATTATTAGATATTTTTCAGTTTAGTTTATGCCCCGATATCACTATATAGCGATAGCAGCGGATGGCAAAAAGATCAAAGGCGCAATAGCAGCTGAAAGCTCTTATTCTGCGCGTAAGCAACTTAGGACAAGGAGCATTCATCCTACATCGGTGACGGAGGTCAGCTCCTCAGCCGAGCGCAAAGCCGCCTTGCTTTCCTTTATTGCCAGAGGCGGCAAGAGCCGGATTATTGATTTTACCAAGCAAATGGCTATCCTGCTTGATTCAGGGATTAAGCTGACCGAATCACTTTCCGTGCTTACTCTGCAAACGTCTGATGTCCGATTTAAAAACGCCATTACTGATATTCGCGACCGTGTTGTCACCGGTGAATCATTTGCAGACGCCTTGAAGGATTATAGCGATTATTTCGATATCATATATGTAAGTATGGTCCGCGTGGGTGAGGTCACCGGCACCATGGCAAAGAGCTTTGCAACCATCTCCACCTTTATGGAAAAACGCCAGCGTGTCGAATCAAAGGTATTGACTGCGATGATATATCCGATCGTACTAATATTATTCTGCATCGTGGCAATTCTGATTTTGACAACTAAGGTTATCCCGACCATAGGCGAGCAGATTACAAGAGCAGGACAGGATTTACCATGGATTACCAAGCGATTAATGGATGTGGGCTTTGTGCTGACGAGCTGGTGGGTATTAGTGGTTATAGCGGCGGTATTTGCGATTGTCTGGGGTCTTAAGAAGTTTCTCAGGACCGAACGAGGTGCATATTTGCGTGACAAAATTTTACTGTCTCTGCCTATATTCGGTCCCCTGATAAAACAGCGAGTGGTTTCGCGTTTTGCCTCAACGCTTTCGACGCTGCTGGGTTCGGGGCTTGCCATGGCTGAATCTCTTAGAGTTGTTGCCGAAGTCACCGGCAACAGCCTGATGAGAAAAGCAGTACAGCAGGCCCGCGAGAGAATTCTTGCCGGGGCTGATATTGCAACACCGTTGAGAGACAGCGGCGTCATCGACCCTGCTATCGCTCACATGGTCGCGGTCGGCGAAAAAAGCGGTGAGCTGGAGACTATGCTTAAGAGTATAAGCGACAACCTCGAGGCCTCGACCGATGTGGTTATTGAAAGATTAAGTGCGGCTATTGAGCCGATTATTATAATCTTTATGGCTGCTATAATCGGGCTAATCGCTTATGCTACCATATTGCCGATATTAAAAATTTCTGCGGTTCAGTTTTAAGCAGCTAATTCTTAGGAGTTTGACAGGACAATGAAAGAAAAAAAGAAAAACATTAGATGGATTCGACAAGGACAATCGGCTGAGCTCAGTCGAAGCCCTCACCACAAGTATGGCTTTACCCCGTTAGAAGTCCACCAGATAAGTGAACCATCGCCGTTAGGCAGATTATTTCTAACGGGGTTCACGATGGTTGAGCTGATGGCTGTGCTTATCATCCTCGGTTTACTTATGGCTGTCGTGGTCCGTAATTTTGTGGGTCAGACAGATAGGGCCCGTGTTATAACCACAAAAGCCAATCTAAAAATTCTTCATTTGGCTGTTAATCAGTTCAAGATGGACACCGGACGGTTCCCAAACGAAGATGAAGGGTTAAGTGTTCTTATCGTGCCGCCGGATGATGTTGTGAATTATCCGACGGATGGGTACCTGGATACGACCGACCTGCCGCCGGATGGCTGGGGAAGAGACTTTGTATATATACTTTATCCTGAAAGTGGCAAGTCATTTGCAATCAAAAGTTATGGCGCCGACGGCGAAGAAGGCGGTGAAAGCTACGATACCGATTTGCTCAGCACCGATGCAAACTAACAGTATAAAGCATACGCAATATAGTTTCGGTGATACGCCATACGCCAGGCACAATACACGATTTGGTTTTACCCTGACTGAGTTGATAGTCGTTGTTTTTATGATTTCACTGATTGTGCTCATGGCGCAGGTGAATTTTTTTGCAGTGTTGCGACGGAACACGTTTAAAGAGCAGGTACAGGATTTTGTCTCAACGATGCAAATGGCCGCCAGTGCCGCTGCCGAAAGCGATAGAAGATATGAGGTAATTATCGACCTGACCGAGCAAAGCTACCTGCTCCGCCAGATTACTACCTCTGACCTCTCAGAGGTCCTGGATGAGGAGATTATGGTACATAATAATTTCGGCAGCAATTGCCGGGTCGCCTATGTCCAGTTCGATGACGGAGATTACACCAATGAAGGTAGAGCAAAGTACCGAGCCGGGCATTCAGGCTGGCAATACGGCGGAAAAATCGTCCTGCTGGACGAAGCTGAAAAACCATATTCGATTGTTGTTAACCGGCTAAACCGGTTGATTGAATTAAAAGAAGGTGATGTTGAACTTTTAGTGCCAAAAGCTGAAGATGAAGTACCTTTCTAAAAACATATTGCGTATTGCGTATTGCGTATTGCGTATTACGTGTCTTTCGGTACACTCTGAAAAACATGGCGATACGCATCACGCACGACGCATCACGAATAAGGGATTTACCCCATTAGAAATAGGCTCTACAGGCGAAATGCCACAGAGAAACTGGAGATTTCTAACGGGGTTTACCTTGGCGGAGGTTATGACCGCTCTGGTTATATTGGCCTTAATCAGTTCGGGTGTTTTGGTAGTTATCAACCGCTGCGCAGCCTCGGCGGCGGATACGTCACTACGAATGCAGGCTTTTGAGGTGGCACGCGAAAATATGGAAAAACTGCTCACCTCGGAGTCGGTAGAGGAAGGCACCGACTTCGGTGACAGTGACAAGTATCCACAAATCAAATGGCAAACCGTTGTGGAGACGTTTCATGAGCCAATAACAGCACAGATGTGGGTCAGAGCGGTGTGCTCAGCCGAGTATAATGACACCGCAGGCCAGACGCAAACCGTCGAATTAAACCACTGGCTGACCAGCGTGACAGATGAGCAGATGAGCGAGCTTATGGAGCAGCAGGGAGAAGAGCAACAATCGCTGGCTGAGCAGATCATCGAAGCAATAGAGGAAGCTGCTCAGTACGCCCAGGTTGATGTCCAAACCATACAGCAGTGGATGGACGATGGTATGCTCACCGCCGAAGACGGCTCTTTTTTCAGACATAATCTTGATATTTATAAAGAGGCAAGCGGCAAACCAAGCGACGAAGAAAAAAACATGCAAATAAGCTCTGTTGAGCAGCTAATGGAGTTGATGGAAGAACAATCTGAGTCTGACGGTCAACAACAGCAAGGCAAGATAGACTCGGTAACAGGTTTACCCCATGAGACAATCGATAAAATGAAAGTCGGTGATATTTTCAACCTTTTAAATGAACGTAAACGTTGAGGTTTTACATTCAATTGCGTAATTGTGCATGAATTATATGAAAGAAAGCTGTAAAACAATCAATAATCGAAGAGGTTTTTCATTGGCCGAGATGCTGGCGGCCTTGACAATATCGGCGATGGTTTTGGCCGCTGTGGTTGGTATTTACAGCCGGGTTGAGCATACGGCCGATGCGGTGACAAGCAGGCTCGACAGCCCACGACTACCTTCCGAGATTCTGCAGCGCATCGCCGAGGACCTCGACAGAACAATCGCGGCTGACTCAGAAACCAGAATCACTATTGAGAACAGGTTCGACAGAGCTTTGCCAACCGCTCGGCTGACGATTCGGAGAACAATCTCCGACAGCAAGAATCGAGAGCAGATATTTGAACAAGTAATTTGGCAGGCAAATTATGACTACGAAACCGGTTCCGGAGGCCTTGTTTTATATCGCAGTCACACCGGCATGACATTGGAAGATAAGCTGCTCGATGAAAAAAGAGAGGACTGGGAAAAGACATATTCTTTTGTACCGGTCTGCACCGGCATTACTTTTTTCAAAATCCAGGTCCCTCTCGGCGAAAATCTTCGTGATGTATGGGCGAGTCCCTCCCTGCCGACCGGCGTTAAGGTAACCGTTTCTTTTGCCGAACCTTTTAAGACAACAAGAGGTACTCTGGATGTACCAGAGGCTGAGAAAATCACACGAACTATAGCTATCGACAGAACCAGAAAGATCAAATTTGAAATCCCGGTTGTCCAGGATCAGGAAGAACAAACAAAACAAGAGGAACAACAAAAGAGTGATGAGAAACAAACCGACAAATAAAGACCACTTACGATTTTCGATTTTCGATTTACAATCGACGTATTATTTTTTTAATCGTAAATCAAAAATCGTAAATCGTAAATTGCCCAACCGGTCCGGCGTAGTACTTTTGATAACATTAGTGCTGTTAGTAATATTAGCTACGCTTGGTTATACTCTGAGCAATCGCGTAGCCACTCATCGTCACCGCCAGCAATACATCATAGATTACAACCAGGCTCGCTACGCCTGCGACTCGGCCGTAAAATATGCACTTGCCACATTGCAGGACATCAATCCTCAACTGATTAGCCGACCGAATGAGCCGGACTTCTCCGATTTATTTGTCCTAAGCGAGGTAGAACACAGAGAGCTTTTAGGCCTCGGGGCCACTGAAAATACATACGGGACAAAGAAGAAAACCAAAAACATCAGCGACAAAAATGATATCGATGAGGCAAGTGACAGTAATGATATCATAAACGCCGAGCTTACTGAAACCGGTTTAATGATGGTACGTGGTCCGTATGGACCGGCTTGGCCGCTTGTGAGTGAGCCGGTGGAATTTGAGATCGCTTCTGCCAAAGTCAAGATGGAAATTGAGGACGAAAATGCAAAATATCCCATCGGTTGGCTACTTTTAGAAGACCAGGAAACGAAACGCGAAACAACGGCAGGATTCCAAACCTTCTGCGAATGGATGGGGCTGGAAAATGAAGTAGTCAAATCACTACAAAGTCAGCTAAAACAAATAAGCGAAATAAAACCGTTTCAAATTGAATTTAAACCGGTAAAGCAGACCATATCAAGGCCGATAACACCAAGAGCCCCAACTGTTAGAAATCCAAAAGGCGGCAAAACAACCGTCTCAAGAACTTACCGACGACCGGTAACAACAAAAACCATACCTGTCTCCGAACAAATAACCAAACAAAACGCTGATTTTGCCAGACTTCTTCACTGTTCACTGATAGATACAGAAGCCCTTGCCCGGCCTTACATGGACGACAGGAAAGAATCAGCTCTGAAGTATCTGGGAACGTGGGCTTCGAGCAAGGTCAATATAAATACAGCTCCGCGACACGTTTTAGAAGCGGCTTTCGCTTTTGCAGGCCTTTCGGAAGCCCCTGAAATAGCTGAAAGAATAATACAGCTAAGACACATACAACCATTTACCGATATAGAAGATTTAAAGAGAGACCTGTCGAGGCACTCTGATGCGATTGGTAAGTGCGAAAAATATATAACAGCTGCCAGCGATTATTTCACGATAAAAATAACCGCAATAAGCGGTGTGGCAAAGGCATCGGCGACTATCGCTGTAATGAAAGATGGTGAGAAGGTAAAACGAACTGCTGTGATTCCCGGTTAATCCCGAAAAATCGGGACGTCCCGGCGGAATGGGCCGCAACGGGATAAGCTTTTAGGAGTTTGCTCGAGGTGGAAGCTCGAAACTATTTGGGAATTTATCTAAGCAAAGACAGGGCAACCGTGGTCTGTATTGGCTCCGGTGCGGGAAATGTCTTAGGCTGTTTTAGCGTTTCTACTGAAGAGCAGCAGGAACAAAACCAGCAGCAAGCACTGGCGGCCCTTATCACCCAGACTTGTAATGAAAAAATCCCGATGTATCGGAATTCCGAAGTTGCTGTAGCTCTGGATTGTGCGATGTTTATGCAGCACAATATGCACAGCGAATTCAACAATCCGAAACAGATCGCTGCAACAGTCAGATTTGACACAGAGGAAACTCTTGCCACGGACATAAGCGACGTCGCAATAGCCTTCCAAATAAACTCAAGCGGCGAAAGTGGCTCGGATTTGACCGTCTTTACCGCTAAGCGGAAAATACTATCGGATATTCTTCTTTCTCTTCAAGGTAATAATATTGATCCTGTGACCATAGAGCCTGATGTTAATTCCTTATCCAGATTTATTTTTCAAAAAATTTCGTCGCTCGAATCTCACGACGGCGCGACTTTATATGGGTTGCTTTCCAGCCATCGCGGCTATTTTATAACCTGCCGCAAATCACAAAAAGCATCCACATTGCGGACATTCTTAATCAACCCAACACAGGACAGAAACGAGTTGCTCACAAGACAAGTGCTTATAACAACTAATCTGTCTGAAACCAGCGAGCCAATAAATTTTCTGAAGGTTTTTGACTCAACGAATTCCGTTAGCCATTCTGCCATAGGCGGACTGGGCATAGAAACCGAAGATATAAGTTTGACTGAGTCCGCAAGGATCAAGTCTAAATCTTTAACCGATTGTGCTGATCCTGTTGATTTTGCAATTGCTTACGGAACCGCTTTGGCTTATCTGGAAAAGGCGCAAAGCATAAACTTCCGCAACGATTTTATGCCCTATCAGGGTAAAAAGCTGCGGATGCAAAAGGCACTTAAATTTCTGAGCATATCTGTTACTGTTTTGCTGGTTGCTCTCGGCTTGTACTTTCAGGTCCAGTTATTGAAAGTAAGCAGGTATCGAGCCTCATTGGTCGACAAGTTTGAACCACAATATTTAGCTGTTATGCCGGGCACTAAAGAGTTACCTGACAAATTCTCGGAAGCGGCACGAAAACTTGGCAGTGAATTAAGGCGTATCAGAGACGTCCGCAGCGGTCTGATTAGCATTAAAGGTGAGAAGTCTGTATCCTCAAAGCTGACTTTGGTGCTCGAAGCGTTCAACAAATATGCGGCACAGACAGACTTGAACATAGATTCAGTCTCTATTACAACCAAGTCCATTAGTATAACGGGCGATACTTCCAACGTAGCGAGCACACAAAAGTTGCGTGTAGCACTCATAGAAAGGAAGCTGGGCAATTTGCAGGAGCGCATTTCACCGACAAAAAGTGGACGTAATAGTTTCAGTATAACGATAGTGCCGGAAAAATAGTAAAGGAACCTGTTGATGAAAGATATATATAAGAATCCTCTTTTGTATTATATACTTGTGCCGGCGGTAATAGCTCTGTGGCCTTTATTAGTCTGGGCGGTATATCTGCCGAGAGCGGAAAGCAGCTTGGATAGCGATATAGACCAGTATGAAAAAGCCGAAGAAACTATAGAAGGTATCTTAACCCTTGATGCTGGTCGGCTCCAGTTAGCTGATGCTAAAACAGGTGCCGCTGAATTTGATTATTTTAGCGAAGTTTACAGGATTGCCGCCCTTTCTGGAATACCGCAGTCCAATTGCACACTCAATGCGGGCCCAATCATTCCTGGGGAGCAGAAAAGCCAAAGCGCCAACATCACCTTCAAGGAGGTTGATATAGTTAAGTTTGCCAAGTTTCTCTCCACTATCCAGCTTCGCTGGGCGAATCTGCAGTGTACGAGAGTTAGACTGAGCAAGATTAAAAAACTACCTGATACCTGGACCATAGACCTGGATTTCAAATATTACTATTGAAAACGACAGGTTCTCCGCTGAGCGAGACGGATATCGCCCGCCATCACGCTCTCGTACGTCAGGCCACCGAAATAGGATTTACTCCCCTGCCATGTGCCCCCATACGCTCCCATATTGATGACACCATCGTTGGGTGACGGCTCATATCCGATGAAGCTGTTTTGATTGCCGACGTCGATACAAGGACTGCTTATATCTTGAGTAATTCAAATCATTATATGTATCCCTGTGTATCATCCCCGTATCCGTCAAACGGCCCGATTTAGAGACAGGTTTAGGGGCATAGAGGGAAAACGCCGGGAAAGCGAGAATCCTGTTTAGGTCGGCGGAGAAGCTCTCGGATTTCAGTTGGGAGAGGGGATGCTGCAGTAGAGCCTGGAAATGCCTTTAATAATTCGTAATTGTCCAGTTCGGGACATCTGAATAAGGGACCATCATAATTATCGAAAGCCTTACTGTGGGCCGCGAATTCCGGATATAGCTTCGTCAAATCCTCCGGCGACTTCAATTCCAGCGGGCGATTCGAGGTCGCAGCCGGGCTCCAGACAATTAATGGTTGCGAGCCTGCATTTGCCCGTCGCACATATACATTGTAATCGAGCTGTTTGACCTGCGGTTGAGTGAGTCGTTCACGCAAGGAAGCCGGCTGCCTGAACCGCAGCAGAGGTCTGCGAAACTGAACATCGGCTGCGAGCAGGTTATTGACAAATACATGTCCGTCCCGATCGTTAACATCCGGACCGGTGCTGGGATGCCAGCCGAAGTGG
>CAZQKO010000022.1:0-2101 GCA_964593945.1 uncultured Pirellulales bacterium
ACGGTGAAATATATCGTTCTCGCCAGCTCCGGCCTTCTAACTATAGGGATTCCATACGCCCGCCCAATTGAGGTGATTTTTTCCGCAAGATGATCTGCTCCTTTTGCCAATAAAACAGGTGCCTCCATTGCCTTGGCTTCGTAACGTAAGGCCACAGCCACATGTGTTGGATTGACAAGAATAACATCAGCCTTGGGAACTTCCTGTAAAAAACGTTTTATGGACATCTGGTATTGGATTTTGCGAATCCGAGTTTTGACTTCCGGCGAACCTTCGTAGTCTTTGCGTTCCTGTCTTACTTCCTGATGTGTCATCTTCAAGTCCTGAGTATATTTCCATCTCTGGTAGAAAACATCGGCAAGGCTCACAGCAAACAGCGCAATGCAGATACGTACACACAGCCTGAATATGAGCCATGCGAAAGACACAACTATTTGTGTTGTCCAGGCCCATCTAAGCGTAGCAAATGTATCGAGCTCGCTGCGAATATACAACCAGACAACAATGAAGACAAAAAACAATTTTAAGATGGATACACCTAAACGCACTAAAGAGCGAGTATTTATCAATCTTTGCAGACCAGTCGCCGGATTTATTTCGCTCCACTTCAATTCTATGGCACTTGGTGCAAAATTAAAACCACTGACGGTAACCCCACTAATGATAGACGCCGCAGAAAGAGCTATAAGAATAGGACTTATAATGACAATTGAATCAACAATTATTGTATTAACAAAGTGAATAAACATTTTGCTGTCAGCAAAAATATTGGTTTGGTCCGACAATCCGAGCCTGATTTTCACAACGAACCAATCGAATAGACTCGGTGCCAACAATGCCAGTGTCAAGACAAGCGCACAAAGAGTCGCCACCGACACCAGCTCCTGGCTCTGTGGAACCTGGCCTTTCTGCTTAGCTTTCTGCAGCCTTCGCGGTGTTGGCTGCTCTGTCTTTTCTGCAGCTGGCTGCTCTGGCATACTCTGTACCAACGAAACTGGTTAAATGGTAATTGGTTAAATCATTATTACTCACCAATAACCAGTTACTAATTACCAATCACAAGGGTAGCAATTTACCCATCCAGTCGGCAAATTCACTTACAAATCCGCTGACAAACGGCAAAAATATTGCTGCCATTATCAATCCCAGACCTACACGCAATGGCAAACTAGTAAACAAAATATCCATTTCCGGAACAATACGTGCCAATATCGCCAACACAATCAATAACAATAAAAACGCCGCCAGCATTGGTGCAGCCAATCTTAAACCTGCTATAAACATTGCAGAGCCGGCTTTCGTAACTCCGCTGGCAAGAACCGATATTGTAGGGATGCTGCCAACAGGGAACACTTCGAAACTTCGCGATATAATCAGCAAAAACAAATGGTGGCCATTAGCACTTAGAAACAAAATTATAAATATCATCTCCAACAAGCTGCCCATCGGCTGAGTCTCTTCATTAGTGAGAGGATCAAAAATCTGCGCCATAGATAAACCCATCTGGTTTTCAACAATCTTACCACTGAATTTAACCACGGAAAAGATGAGAACAACTACTAAGCCCAGAGCCAATCCGTAAGTGGCTTCATTTGCCATTAACAATATTACCTCCGCGAAAGAAACCTGCCCCGGATGCCCAAAACGACTGGATATAGCCAAAGCTGTATTACTCGAGAAAAAAATCGCCAATAATATTATCACCGCAACTTTGATACTAACCGGAATAGCCTTCCAGCCGAAAACAGGAACCAGTAAAAAAAACGCCGAAATTCTGGTTAGCACCATTACAAAACCAAGCAGCTTTTCCGGCATCCAACCCACCTCACAATCAGCGCCCGATATTTTGGATATGACCAAAGATCTCGTTGGTGAACCTAAGGGCAATCTGCAGCATCCAACCGCCAAAAAGAAGCGCGACAACACCCAAAGCGACAATCTTCGGCACAATTGTTAAGGTCATATCACGAATGGAAGTCACCGCTTGCAGCAGTGTCACCACCACACCTACTACTATGCAGACTATCAGAATCGGAGCAGATAAAAGCAAAGCTGTCTCAAGTGTATACCGACCCAGATAAAGAGCGAAACTACTATCCAT
>CAZQKO010000022.1:2201-21394 GCA_964593945.1 uncultured Pirellulales bacterium
GCAAAGCTGTCTCAAGTGTATACCGACCCAGATAAAGAGCGAAACTACTATCCATAATAAGATTCCAAAATTATACATCAAAAATCAAAATGTAAAATTAAGGAGGTCTTCCCGACTTGTCGGGATTCCACAATTTTGATTTTTTATATTTTAATTTTACTTTACTTGAAGCCTAAGCTAAGGCTTTTTGCCAAAAGTCCCCATCCATCAACCAAAATAAATAATATCAGCTTGAAAGGCAGTGAAATCATCATAGGCGGAAGCATTATCATACCCGCGCTTAAAAGAATCCCTGCAATAACCATATCCACTAACAAAAAGGGTATAAACAAGAGACAGCCTATCTCGAATGCTGTGCGAAATTCACTGATAATGAATGCTGGAATCACAATATGCAACGCGATATCCCTAGGTCTGGCGGGCGGCTCTATCCTGGCCATCTGGACAAAAAGAGCCAAATCTGTTGGCCTGCTCTGGCGGAGCATAAATTCCTTTATACAATCGCCGGCTTTAAGTCCTGCTGTAGTAAAATCAATTTTGTCTTCAAGATACGGCTGAATAGAGACAGTGTTGATCTTGGAATATGTAGGAGCCATTGTATAAAGTGTCAAAAATAACGCCAGACCTATAATTGCAATCGTCGGCGGTATGGTTTGAGTGGTCAACGCGCGGCGAACAAAAGCTAAGACGATAACTATTCGCGTAAAGGACGTCATCATCATCAAAAGGCTCGGCAGAATCGCTAATCCGGTAAATATGATTATAAGTTTTACAGGTGTTGACCAATCTTTACCTTTTGACTCGGAAGCCGTGGCTTTATCCACAACTGTCATCAAATCACTTATGCTCGGAATGGCATTTGCGGCCGCATTTGCTGTGGAGGCTTTAGAAAAAATTTCGTCCGCCATAGGGGATCGAATTACGGATGTATTGTTGGCTCTTCCAAAAGATAAACCGCCCAGAATCAAGATCACAAACAGAGGACAGAGAACAGAAGGGTGTCTTCTGACTTCCGTCTCCTGTCTTCTGTCTTCTGCCTTCTGCCTTCTGATTTCTGATGCCGCCATTTATATTCTCACAGGATTATCCATTTGGGACTCAACCGTGCTGAGCCCTTCTTGCGCTGGATGATCTGTTAAAGCACAAGCCAAGTCAGCTAACAAAGTGATGTTCTCATTTGCGCTACCTATAAGAAGTCTACGATTATCTATCTCGATCAAATGAATTGCTTTTTTCGGCCCGAGGTAATGCGTTTCCAAAACGCGAATTTGTTTACCGGGCAGGTTAGTAATCCTCGGTAAAAGTCTTTTTGAAACATAAATTGCTACAGCGCCCAGAGTAATAACCAACAGGACCGAAAGCATCATTTTAAAGAATAATTCCTGGTTGCCCCCGAGCATATCGGAGGTGCCTTCATTCGAATTAGTCACAAAATTTGGGTCATCCGCGAGCGCAACGAATGCTCCACAGCCCAGTATAACTACCGTAAAAAAAGCAATAATTTTTTGCCTATGTCCTGCCACGCTGTAATACTCATTAAATGGTAATTTGTTAACTGGTAATTGGTTAAATAATCCAGTACCACCCACCAGTTAACAATTACCAACTTAGTGTGCAAATAGTGTGCCGAAACAACGAAATGGGCATTAGTACACCGCTAAAAGCGATCTACTTCTGCGGATTAGCAGAAGAACTACGCATATTGTCCAAAAACTTTACAGTATAGGATTCACATCCCTTATCCCTTCTGCTTTGTACCTCATGAGTCTTGCAAGACTGCGATAAGTATCTGTGACTGTCTGGAAATCGGACTGTCTGTTCCTACCCACTGACCTCCAGGTCCAGCTCCCCATGAATAAATATGCCATCCGCTACTGGCGGATAAGATCGCTTCTAAGAAATCTGCAACAGCCTGGGCTCTCTTTGCGGAGAGTATCCACTGCTCTTTTTCAGTTACTTGCTGTTTGGCTAAGCCGCTGAAAGTATTATCACCCAATCCAAGTACATAAAGAATACCTTTTTTCGGGGGGGCCATACTGGTATTAGAATAAGCATTTTGCATTTCGGCTGAGCTCGTTGTTGAAACCTGTAAAGTCGAGCAAAACTCCGTTAGAAATCTCTTTGCTGATTCATCTAAGGTTGTCTGGCCTTGCGAAAACCGAATGTTAGTTACCATAAAATTCGCTTTTTCTGCGACTATCTGAGAAGGCATAGTTTCCATTGATCGGTTTATTCTTTCAAAAGCCTGTCGAAGTTTCTCTCGTTGTTCATCTATACCTCTGGTTTCCGACTCATTGTTTGGGTCCTCTATGAAATACATCGTCTTGATTTGGTCGAAGCTGATCGAAGATTTTTTACCAAACAGCGTTCCAAGTCCACAGTATTTAATCGATTCCCAGAAAGAGTCTCTTCCTTTATGAAAAAGTTCCGAGTCTTGAACTCTAGCTAAAGAAAGCAGCATTACGAAGAACGTCAGCAACAACGTTACCATATCCGAAAATGTGACTATATACGCAGGGACCTTGCTGCCCTCTGATTCTGTGCTTGAGCCGTTGCGTGGCTTCGCCATGCCTTCGGCTGTTTGGTTACTATCGGTCAACGGTAAATGCTCCGTTCTAATATTACGATCTCAAACATCCTTTTACTGCCTTGCGAAGCACGATCGGGCACAGTACTCGCTGCAGAAACGCTGAATCGCGTTTTATCCAGGCCTTGTTTGTCCACAAGGTACTCTATGGCAGCCCAAGCACGCTCGAGTCCTATGTCTCGCCTTGAGCCGATATGATCGGTATCCTCGGCGGGACCGTTTTCATTTATGACTATCCTGTTGGGCACAGTCTTTAAAAGTACCGCTATATCAGAAAGAATCTGGCGACCTTCGAGTGAAATCGCCGTCGCTCTACCCCAAAAGATATTGTCCGATTGAGTTAAAAATACTTTTCGATTGTGTAAAGCCGGAAAGTCCAATACTTCTATCGGATTTGCTTTAATTTGGCCATCCAGTGTTGGTTTCTCATTTCCTTTATCAAGTTCTTCCTTATACGTGATTGGCTCTACAGATCTAAAGGCTTCACGGTCTTTTGCAATCGAGACACCAATTGAAGGCAGTCCCTCCGCCAAAGCTCTCTCCATCTTCCTGAAGATTTTTTCATCAAAAGATGAAAAGCTCAAGAGAAGTACAAAGAATGTTAATAGCAAAGTCATGCAATCGCTAAAAGTCACCATCCATTCCGGTGCACCCGGCGATTCATCAGATTCCACCTTTCTTCTTATAGACGGCATTATACAGTAGCCTTTATTTCTACACGCCTACGCCGGGAAACGAATGCCTGCAACTTTTCTCGAACCAAAGTCGGATTCTCACCATTAGCTATGGCACAGATACCCTCTACAATCATCTCCATAGTGGTAGTTTCTGCTTTGGAATAGATTCCCAATTTGCCCGCCAACGGCAGAAAAATCAAGTTCGCTGTTAACGCCCCATAAAAAGTAGTGATCAAAGCCACCGCCATTCCTGAACCGATTGATTCGGGTGATTCCATACTTCGCAGCATCTGTATCAGGCCGATAAGTGTACCTATCATCCCAAAAGCAGGAGCAGCCGAGCCCATAAATTCTAGGATTTTTTTGCCCGCTGAGTGACGCTCCTGAAGATATTGAATCTCCATAGACATCAGCCCGCGAATCTTATTGACATCCTGACCATCCACGAGCATCTGCAAACCCGTGCCTAAAAAATGGTCATTTGTATTACGAATTTCTGATTCCAAAGCCAATGCCCCATCGCGCCTGTTGATAGCTGAGTAGTTAACCATTTTTTGGATCAGCTCTGATTGCGAAGGAATCTTTGTAAAAATAGTTTTTTTGACTATCGAAAATATCCTTAAAAACTGCGGCAGCGAAAAATGTATAAGCGTCGCGCATAACATGCCGCCGATGGTGATGGCCATAGAAGGGAGATGTATAAATATTTGCCAGCCGCCACCGGTGACTATGGCGCCGGTAATAACGATAAAACCAAGAATTACTCCTACTATTGTCGCAATATCCATAAGCTAATTCGTCTCCGTTATTTGTTTCAATTTCCTGCAAAAAACTGCAGCCAGCTCGGGCTCAGAAGTGACTAACTCAGACAATAGTTTCGCCTTGGTTCTCTCGCCCATATAGTACAGAATCCTCACCGCATCATTCATGTTACTTTCTGTACCTCCCGGCTGTGCGTTTTGGCACATATTTGTCAATATTTTACCGGCACTGTTGGCATCCATTTTGTCATATGTGGCTGCTATTTGAGTTAGATTGACCTTTTCTGACTGGGTGATTTCTATCCTGCTTTTAAGCAGTTTATCTCGTTGCTCTTTGAGATGTGCGACCGTTCTGGCAAGCTCTATTCGCAGATTATTGAGTTTTTCGATATCCTTTTTTAGCGTGTCCTGAGCCACTTGAATTCTGTTTTCCTGCGTTTGGAGACTTTTCAGCTTGTTTTCATACTGTTCTTTCTTCTGCTGGACCTCATAGACAAGATTCTTTAGCTGTTTCTCAGTCACCACCGACTGGATCGAGGTTTGCTTTAACGCATTATCACCGGCATTGGGCAGGGCTATCGCATCAATTTCCGGCTGTGGCGGTTTCAGCTCTCCGATAAGTCGAGGCTCGGCCTGCTCCGGCTGGCTTAGCTCACCCGGGACGGTTTGACTTATTGGAGCCGGTTTAGTGAGCCATGCAAGGGCAAACGCCCCCGTAAAGCTTACAATACCCGCTGCTGCCATTATTATTATTTTCTTGATCATTGCCGTTCTCCTAACTTCTCGTTATCAAACTCGCTACAATCTCATTGGGTGATTCTGTCACAAAGCAATGTGCTTCTTTTGGGTCCGCCACTGGTGGATAGCTCCCTCATCTAATTCCTTTTGCTCAAGTTTTTCCTGTTCTTTCAGAAATCGTTTTTTAGCCTCGGCTTGTAATCTTTCCAAACCTTCTTTGAACCGTCTGGTTTTTACAACTTCATCAATTTTGTCTCTCTGCTGTGATTCAAGTCTGCACATGTCACTTTGTAATTTTTTAATTTGCTCATCACTTGCTCCAGAGTATTTCAAAAAAAGCTGCTGTTCACTTAATCGCGTCTGAGGCTCCTTTACAACTATGCTCGAGATCACATCTTTGAGTATTTTCTGACGTACTAACAGCTCACCTCGTATCTGGGCCAACCTTTCGGTTACCTGAAACAATTCTGTTCTCTTTACCTGTTCCTCTTTTACCTTGATGTCAAGAACCTGCTGCAACCGCCATACAAATCGTTTCATTTACATTCCAATTATTCAAGGTATCAGAGTAACAGGCTCATTATGCTTTTTCTGATTTTCTGATTTTCTACAACCTGATTTGGTTCCCTCGAAGCGGGAGCTCCTGACATCCTGGTCTCCTTTTTGTAAAGCTGAACAGTTATCAGCTCATCCCATGTACGGGTAATAGAAATCAGTCGTTTAATAGTTTCTTCGAAGCTCGTTCTTTGACGAACCGGCTGAATAAGAAAATCGTTTATCCTGTCAATCAAGCTGATTGCTCCATCGATACGCCTGTTACTGCCCGGGGAAAATGCACCAATGTTTATTAAATCTTCAGCGTCGGTATAGGTAGCATATATTTCCTTAAGCTTTACAGCCGCAGCAAAGTGCTCTTTGCTGGTGACTTTTGGCATCAATCTGCTGACACTCTGCAGGATATCCACCGCAGGATAATGTCCTCTTTCAGCCAATTTTCTGGACAACACAATATGTCCGTCCAATAAACTTCTTGCACTATCGGCCACGGGATCGGCCAAATCATCGTTCTCAACCAGAACCGTTAAAATACCTGTAATGCTGCCATTTTCGGCGCAGCCCAGACGTTCGATGAGCCTTGGCATCAGCGAAAAAACACTCGGACAATATCCCTTCACGGCTGGCGGTTCACCCGCAGCAAGACCTATCTCGCGCTGGGCCTGAGCAAAACGAGTAAGTGAATCCATCATAAACAAAGTCTTTTCTCCCTTGTCCCTGAAGTATTCTGCAATAGTAACCGCTAAGAACGCCGCCTTTACCCGCTGAATCGGCGGGCAGTCCGATGTAGCTACTATAATAACGCTTCGAGCCAATCCTTCCGGACCAAGGTCCTCTTCGAGAAATTCTCGAACCTCCCGACCGCGCTCACCTATTAACGCAACAACATTAACAGTAGCTTCGCTCGAATTGGCAATATCGCCGAGAAGCACGCTCTTGCCCACACCGCTGCCTGAGAAAATGCCTACTCGCTGTCCTTTGCCACAGGTTAATACTCCGTCTATTGTTCTGATCCCTAAAGCCAGGGATTCAATAATCTTCTGACGGCTCAATGGCGGCGGACTGCCTATATCCAACGCCTTCTTATCCGTCCCTATTAAAGGGCCTTTATTATCAATGGGTTCGCCTAATCCGTTCAGCACTCTACCCAAAACAGCCTCGCTTAAGTTAATATAACGCGGGGTAGCTCGTGAAGCCACCGTATCGCCCGGTGATATACCTTCTATATGTTCCAACGGCAGCAGGATAAGATGGTCATTATGGAAACCTACTACCTCAGCCAACACCTGCCGACCGTCACGGATACGGATGCTGCAAAGCTCACCTAAGCCCACTTTTGGACCGGTAGATTCCACTGTCAAACCCGACACCCGTACAACATAACCCTGACAATCTAACAGATTCACGCTGCGCAAGACCGAGTGAAACTCCTCAAAATCAATCAAATTGTGGCCATGCTCACTGGTAGTCATAACTCATTCCGCCTTCTTAAGTGCTTTTCCAATTCGTTCCAGATTCTCACCAATCAACGATTTGATAATCCCTTTTGGGCTCTCAAGTACGCACTCTGCCCGCCCAATGTTCGGGTCGGAAACGAACTTGATGCCAGCTAAGGCACCACTCGGCTCATCTTGCTGTGCCTTTTGGCATTTCGCAAGGTCTTCAGGATTCAAATGCACGACCACATCTTGATGACCCTGTGCATTCTTGAGGGCTTCTTTGATGATGGATTCCATCTCGTAATCCCCATCGTCCACTTTTTGCATCAGAATCTTTCTGGCAATCTCGACCGAAAGTCTGGCGATTTCTTCTCTGTGCTCGACATACACTTTGTCGCAAAACTGATTGAGCTTGGCAATCACACCATTGAGTGTCTGGCAAGCTTGTGAAAACATAGCTTTCTGAGCTTCTAAATCCTGTGTTAGAATCTGCTCGGTATTCGCTCCTGCATGCCCTTCGGCACGACCGGACAATCGACTCCCAACACCATTGGCATCGCCATCCAGGACCTTTGCTGATACAATCGGTTTATCAAAATGGACTGCAAGTGTCTGCGACATTCTGCTATCGCCCTGTCACCCTAAGTTTGCCTTCTTCATTGGCCTCTCGCAACGGCCTGACGACTTCTTCTCTGGCCTCAAGAACTTCTTTTGCCAGCGGTTCCTGCATCAATGAAGTTTCTTCATCAAGTATTGCCACAGCCCGCTCAGACATATTTGAGCGTATCTTTTGCACGATATCTTCATCTGCCCCATAAATTGCCACCGCCAGTTTACTTGAATCCACGGTCCGCAGCGCCTCCTGCAGAGACCTGTCCGCTACTGAGGGAATGTCTTCCCACGTGATCATCAAATGCTTGACCATAGTGGCCGTCGTCTCGTCATATTTGCTGATCTCACCGAGCAGTTGATCTCGCAGCTCCTTCTCCAGCCCACTGAGCACAATAGCCAGTTTTCGTAGAGTCTGCTCCGGTTTTTCCACGAGAATCTCTCCTTTGAGACTCTTCAGCCGTTGGGTAACCATAGCTGCCATTCGCTGCTTCACTCCGCCGCTCACCAGTTCCGGATTCGTCATCTTGCACACAGCTTTGAGCCGAACCTCTTCGCCCAAGAGCGACAAAACCTCCTGGCTTTTCTTCGGGGCCAGTTCCGACAGGACCACTGCAATCGTTTGAGGGTGATCACCTTCCAACGAAAGTACCAATTCGTCTGTGCTGGCCAAACGAATATCCGTAAACAGATCCTTTTTCTCTGTCGCTTTTCTGATCTGAGATTGAATTTGCTCCGCCTTGTCTTTGCCAAGGACGTTGACAAGCATTTCGTTAAGAAAAGTCCTCATACTAAATCTCTGGGTTGTCTCTTGCCGAAGTGATTTACAGAACTCTCGGGCAACCTTGGCCTGCTCCTTAACATCCCGCTGCTCCGAGGCATCAATTAGCGCGACCTCCACGGCAATCTCTTGAATCTCTTCGGAGTCAAGTCCCCTGAGCAACTCAGCAGCAGTCGCAGTATCCAGATTCATCAGCAACATTGCAGCTTTTTGTTTACCCGACAATGTCATTTATGTAGTCCCTCTTTTAAACCTTTTGCACTGATATTTTTCTAACGATTTCTGTTACAAGGCCGGTTACCTATTCTCCATGCCCGGCAATATTGGCCTTAACTTCGTCAGACATCACATTTCTCTTCTATAAATGCAAGTTCACCTTTCTCATCCATCTCGCGCAGGATGTTGACAATTTCTTCTCTAGCCTCTTCAACATCTTTCTCTTTGTAAGCTGACATAAGTAGCGATTCCCCATCCAGCATGGTCGTCGCCAGCTCGGAGATATTGGACCTTATTCTCCGAACGAGCCTACCGTCGGCCTTGACCAACGCCAGTGCTAATTTACTTATATCAATTCGTCGCAATGCTTCTTGCAGCGAGCTGTCCGCAACATACGGGATATCCTCCCACACTATCATTAAGTCAGCCACCATGTCACCGACCCGGCGGTCTTTGCGTTGTATCGCGCCGAGCAGACCATCGCGAATCTCTCTACCCAAGTTTCGCAAAATCACAGCCACTTTCCTCAAAGACTGCTCAGGCCAAGATGGTAAAGCTTTATCTGTACCACCGACTGCAATAGCTTCAAGACGTCTGCAAACTGCTTCTGCTATTCCTGCCCGTGCTTCAGCCGTCATAGTCTCGCAACTGCTCATCCTGCCGATGGCACTAATTCGCACACCCCCGTCCAAAAAGTCGAGCACCTCCGAGCTTTTCTGCGCTGGCAGTCCAGATAAAACTACCGCCGCAGTCTGAGGGTGCTTATTCTCCAGAACCGAGGCTATCGTTTGCGCATCGACGGAACTAATAAACATGAATGGGTCACGTTTGCACAATAGATCCTGTATCTGGGTCTGAATCTGCCCTGCGTTCTCGTCGCCCACTGTACTTCTTAACACTTCATTCAGAAAACAGTTGAGGTGAAATGCTTGATTGGCCTGCAGCGAATCGTGGAACTGCTGCACGATTTTAGCACTCTGTTTGCCATTTTTGAAACCGGCGGCATCCAGATATGCCAATTCCACGGTCAATTCCTGGACCACCTTTTGGTCAAGACCCTTGAGCATCTCGGTGGCGGTAGTAATATCCAGGCTCATCAGCAACATTGCAGCTTTTTGCTTCCCCGTCAATGCCATCTATTTAGCTCGCCTTTTCTTCAATCCAACTCGTAAACAATTGCCTGACGCGATCAGGATTGCTTTCCAAAGCATTGGTAATCTGTCTACGCAACACTAATGATTCCGAACTTGCGCTTCCGTCCGAAACAAAACCGTCGGTCCCCTCATGTCCAGGCACGGCCTCCATTTTCGCTTTTCTCTTTGCGCCTCTGAATATCCGAAGCACAAGCAGTGCACAAACCGCCATAATCCCTAAAGAAAGATTACGAGCAATTGCTATATAGGTAGGCCATTTGGACGGCTTATCCTCAATCGTCAATTCGGCTGGATGGTGAAACCTCACATGGACAACTTTAAGTAAGTCCATCTGCTTAAGGCCAAGTGCATTTCTAATAATCTCTTCCACATCCGATAATGGTATTATCATTTGTCCGCTATTAGCAGGTCCCGAAGAGTTAGCTTCATTTGCATCGGACACCGACAAGTCAACAAAAGCTGCCACTGACAGCGACTTTATTTCACCCGGCAGAATAACCTCCTGCTTTACGGTCTTGCCGACCTCGTATTCTGTAACAATCATTTCATCCTTCTTGGTACTGCCTGGTGCAGCTGTTCCGCTGCCGGCTGGTGCACCGCTCTGCTCGATTTCAGATTTAGTTGTAATCTCTTCTTTTGATGCTACTTTTGCGCTTGGACTGTAACTTTCAGTGACAGTACTGATACTGTTCATATCAATAATAGCGCTGACCCTCACCGCCGCCCGGCCTGGCCCTAAAACAGTAGCGAGCATATCCTCTACCTTTTTGGCCAAACTCTGCTCGACCCTTTCCTTGTAATCGGCAACAGTGCCGGCCCCATTCGTGGCAGCGTAGTCTGAGCTATTAGAAAGAAGACGGCCCTGACTATCCACTACGGTTATATTTTCCGGGCCGAGTCCTTCAACGCTGCCGGCGACCATATTAGTAATTGCTGCGACATTTGATGCACTTAAGTTGTAACCTGGTCTCAGCCGAAGAACCACAGAAGCAGTAGTTTTCCCAGCCTCGGAGGTAAACAGTCCGCCTATGGCGGACTCAGGACTAACGATGTGAACCCGCGCGTGAATCACACCATCTATCATCTGGATGCTCTTGGCGAGCTCTTCCTGAAGAGCCCGCTTTAGATTAACATTTTGCACAAAAGGACTTACACCAATTTTCTCATCATCAAATATCCTGTAACCGCTCTGCTGGCCCAAAGGAAGCCCCTCCCTCGCCATATCCAGCCGAAGCTGATAAACTTGTTTTTTCGGCACATAGATGGTTGTCCCTCCGTCTTTTAATTCGTAAGGAATGCTTTTGTCACTGATTTTGTCCGTAATCTTAGCTGCTCCCTCCGGTGACAAGCCGTGATACAACATTCTCATATCAGGTTTGCGAGCCCAGTGAACAAGAAGCGCGCCGATAATAAGAAATGTCAGAACCACAGCAATCAGTAAAGCCCTTTGTACAAGGCTTACTTTTTGCCAGATTAAAGCTATCTTCTGAAAAAAATTCATCGAAGCGTTCTCGATGCTCGAAGAGTATCGATTTGCGAGTTCAATTACAACTGCATATTCATTGTTTGCTTGTAGGCCTCAATTAGCTTATTTCTAACACCTACAAGCAGCTTGAAACTCATATCAGCTTTGGCTACGGCTGATACTACCGAAGCAATATCATTATTCTTACCGGCCAATAAATCCTTTATGGACATATCCGAAGAGTGCTGAATGTCATCTACCTCGGATACGAATTGTCCGATGGCCTTAGCAGTTTTTGTAAAATCTGCCCTTTCGGTAACGGTCTTTCCCACCTGAGGCATCGCTTTATTGATGTTGGGCACCATTGAACTGACATTGGTATTTAGGTTTACCATTACGTTGTTCCTTACTTATCGCAGTAATTCGAGTGTCGTTTCCACCATTTGCTGATAACGTTTAAGAATTGCCACATTGGCCTGATACGTACGTGTTGCGATATTTAGATTCATGATCTCAATCGGTAGATTTACATTTGGCATCGCCACATATCCATACTCATTCGCCTGAGGATTACCGGGATCAAAAACACTATTTAAATCCCCCATATCTTTAGCTATGTCCGCCACAGTGACGCCACTAATACCGTCAGCCTCTGCTTTTAGCACAGCCTCAAGTCTGCGATATGGCTCACCCTTACCAGCGTCGGTTGAACGGGCATTGGCAACATTGGATGAGATAACCTCCAGGTTTTTGCCTTGCGCCCGCATACCTGAAATTGCTATATCTATGGTCCCGAAGACATCATTAACATCCATTTGCATTACCTTGTCACATTCTGATCATTTCTCATAATTTCAACGGTTGTCAGCGAACAACGATTTATCCTATGTTTCGCTTATAGCCAATTCTATCTGGCTATACTTTCTATTTAGCAAACGAATATAGACCTTATGAAGAAGGGTGTTCTTAACCATTTCACCTACCTCGGCCTCTAAATTAACATCATTCCCGTTTGACTTGACCGGTGTCTGCTTAGGCCGATGAATCTGTGGCTTAATTTCTTCAAGGTCCACAGCCCCAGATTTGTCCAGAGCCTTAGCAAGCAACTCTTGGAACTTAACGTCGAACCTGCGATATCCAGGAGTTTGGAGGTTGGCAATATTACTGGCGATTGCCTTCTGACGAAGGCTTTCAGCCCTGATACCTGCTTCGAGTAATTCTAAGACACTGCTTGTCTCAGCCACTTCTGTTTTCTCCATAGCATCTCTATATCAGCCCAAACTTGCTTAATATAATCAGCAATAATCGTGCCAAGCTCTTGAGGTTATATTTTTCAATACATTAAATGCTTCGCAGCCTAAAAAAATGGCGTTTGACGTGATGAATCGCCTTTTTTCCTTGATTACAGCAATGTCAGGATTCTATACACAACGGCCCATTTTTTAACACAGCAATCCCGAAGGAACTGGGACTGCAAACCTTATAATCTGCCGGCAAAGCCGAACCAGAAATTCTTTCCTGCCTTTATGGAATATTTCTCCGCAGGACAAGCTAACAACGGAATATTTTATAATAATCACCATTCATTTATCGCTCATAAGCCTTTTTATAACAATTACTTACTGCCAGATTGAGCGCCTGTTATCAGTTAGTGGCACGCAACTTGCTTAAAACAAACTAATAATCTCTAAGGATCGCTCTATGAATAACAGCTTACTGGCTGTCGCTGATGTTTTGGTAAATACGGTTAGCAATGGTCCAGCCTCATCAAAATACGAAGCACCAAAAAATACCTTACCATTTACTCTGAACTCTGCTGATAAATCAGGCGCAGCTAATACTACTCCAGCACCAGAAACAACGACTGATAACATTATTGCTGGTGATATCCAGCATGGTAAAATGGGTGAATTTTCCACATATACGGACATCCCTTCGGATAAAAGTTCGCATGGGCAATCCACTACAGGTAAGCCTTCACAAAATATCAGCGATACTCCTGCTAAAAAAACAGTCTCGCAAAAAGCTAATGAAAATAATAATAAAGAAAAGCCTAAAACGGATGATTTAAATACAAAGACATTTCTGTTAGGGAATCTATCAAATCTTGTAAAGACTCAGGAATCATCAACAGACAATTTACTGCTCGGAAAGAACGTTGCAATTGGGATTAACAGCCCCAGCCAGCAAAAAAAGATATCCAAAGCTCTAAGTAAGTCTGTTGTACAATTAACAAAAAACACACACGAAACAACATTAAAACCTGTCTTGTCCGGCATCTCTGAAAAGCAGACCATAGCCGATAAAGCACTAACATCAAACAAGGAAGTCTTTTCAACAAAAGACCTTGGCAGCCAAAACAGTAAGATGGGTATTCTCGTTGGGCAGCCTGCCGATGCTACTCTGAAAAGCAGCGCTTCCAGCCTTTCCGCCGATAGCGGAGTAGGCTTAGTAAGAAACACAAATGAAAAAATCGCATCAAAACAAAACCCGCCTAAGCAATCTACCACAGGCGGGTCAACCGACATTGCCGGTTCTGCCAACCCAAAAAAGCAGGTATTAAACTCCAGCCTTTTACAGGAAAAACCTCCCGGTAGCCCCGATTTCGTTGGGATTGCTGAGAAATCAACCGCTCCTTCAGTATTTACGAAAGAAGCCAATAACGATACTACAAATACAAAAGCGACCTTAGAATCCTTGAAGGGAACCAAACCCGTCCTGAGCCGTGTCGAAGGAAATGAATCCCCCAATAATCAAGCAGGAAATTTTTCTGCCCAGAAGCCGAGCTTAGCAGAGTTCGAGGTAAGTACCAGTCAGAAAAATCTTGACAGCTCAAAGTCCTATAATAGTTCCAATTCAGATCTCGAAGGGATGTTTTCTTCAAACAACACTCACAGCTTCGTTCCAGAGCAGCCACTGGACTCCACCAAAGTTATAAACATTACCAATCCACAAGGACAGACTTCATCAAGCGGTGTCTCAGGCAGTATAGGCGAACAAATTATTGAATCTATGCGAGCCTCCTTAAACCAGGCAGACCTGCCACGGCAGGTTATGGTTCGTCTGGAACCGCCGGACCTTGGGAATATTCTTGTAAGGTTCCAGGAGCAGGAAGATGAGATTACCGGCTTATTGGAATTCAGCAAGCCCGAAATCAAATACGAAATAGAGCAGGCACTGCCACAAATCATCCGAACACTGGCAGATTGCGGAGTTCAAATAAAACGACTCGACGTGCAATTATCTGATCAGTTTGAACCGAACGCTGATAGAACCCTCACCGAAGACAATTTAGAGAATGGTTTATTCCAGCACCAACACTCTGCTGAAGGGGGTGATTCTGATGGAAATATCGCTGAAGAATGGCTGACAAACAGCCCCAAGATCAGCTATCATAGCTATTATGACGATTCAGAATCACAATTGATAGTTACCGGCGAATCTATAAATATGCTAATATAGGCCAATTGCCGATCTTCGATTTACGATTTTCGATTTCAATCGACAATTAGCAATCGGAAATCGAAAATCCTCAAGCATCTTGGCTGATCTACGAAATCAGTTCTCTGGCGACCCTTGAAATAACCGGTTCCCACTTCCCTCTCTCCTCCTGCCGAAACAGGCGCATAGTAGGATACCAGCGAGTCTTATCACCAACAAGTCCCCACCTCCAGTCAGGCACGGTGGGTAACATGGTCCATACCTTGACTCCCATAGCCCCAGCGAAATGAACCGTTGAATTATCCACAGATATTACCATATCCATCGCAGCCATCTGGGCAGTAAAACTTTCCAAATCTCTAAGAGGATTAATCCTTTCATCTTCCAAAACCTTCACACCGAAATGACTATGGGCTTCCTGCAATTCCTCTGAACACTCACCATATTGCAGATTCACAAATCGTGCTCCTGGGGCACGAAATATAGGACCCCAGCTCTCTAATCCGATAGACCTTTTTTGTCCCTCCTGCCTGTTCCCGCTCCTCCAGCTTATACCCACCAGTAAAGGATCGCCATCCGCTTTGTATTCGCTACGAAACCTGTCACGTTCCTTTTCGTCGATGATTATAAACGGATTCTGAAACGACATGGAATCCGGCGACAATCCCAGGACACGAGGAATAGAAGCCATTGGAATCTGATGAGTAATTGACGGGTCTTTAAGCAAAGGCGCTGGAGGATCAGTCCGTTCGACAACAACGGTCCCTGGAAAGCTTCTCCGAAGAAGCAGCACTAAGCGGTGATCACATTCAATAACCACTTTAATACCCCGCGATATTATATGTCGAATAAGCCCTGAAAACTGCACTTCATCACCGATACCTTGTTCCCCCCATACGAGCAGTTTTTCCACCTCTTGCGCAGAACCATTCCACCATTGCTGAGGGAACGGTCGGAGTGGCGTGGAAAAACCCTTATGTCTCCAGCGCCATTCGTATTCCTTCCATCCATCCTCAAATTGAGCTGTCAGCAGCAGGACAAGCGATCGATTATGATGTGCCTCTGCGCACTCAGGATTAATGGCAATCGCTCTTTCAAAAGCGGCTTTTGCTTCTGAGAATCGGCCAAGCTCTATTAAAGCGGTACCAAGATTATTGTGGGCTTCCACGTACTCCGCCTGCATAGTTATAGCCTTGTCGCTTGTGGCAACAGCCTCTTCAAAACGCCCCTGCCGGTTAAAGAGAACCCCCAGATTATTGTGAAATTCGGCTGAATTCGGGACCAGGCTCACCGCCTTTTGTAGGTTAGATGCCGCTTCTTTCAGTCTATCTTGAGCAATCATTGCCAAACCGAGATTGCTTAAGGCTTCTGCATATTCGGGGTCAAGGTTGACCGCTTTCCTGAATGAGGTAATCGCGTTTTCCAGATCTCCCTTTTTCTTAAGTGCCAGCCCGAGATTATTGTATGCCTCCTTAAAATTGTTCTGCAGACGGATTGCTTCCCTGCAGGCTGTTATTGCCTCATCTATACGGTCCAGCTTCATCAGCGCAACACCAAGGTTATTGTGAGCTTTTGCAAAATCCGGTCGAATTTCAAGCGCCCTGCAGAATTCCAGTATAGCTTCATCAGACTTTTCCAGCAGTTGTAGGGCCATACCCAGGTTGTTATGCAGGTGGGCGTGCCCAGGTGCTTGCCTGATGGCTTCTCGGAGAAGCTGTACCGCTTCGGCGTATTGACCTGTTTTATTAAAAACAGCCCCAAGTAACTGCATTGCATCGATTTGTTGGGGAACCTTCTGAAGGACCAGCCTACAGAGTTGTTCAGCCTCCAACAGATGTCCGGAATTATAGTAGGAAAATGCCAGGTCTAAAGCCTTCTCCACGCTCAATTTAGAGAGAGGAATATCAGAGGCAGTTTTTTTGCTGTCCCCATAGCTTTTTCTGCCTGGTGGATAGTTTTCATTATCTCTGTCATTGATTTGTAACAAAAGAAGTCTCCTATTGGGATGTATAATGTTTTATTCCCTTGCTACTGGTAGAATTGTAAGCCTGTGTACTATTCTGTCAAAGTTTAATTAACTCAAACCGACCAACTTTCAATGGAAAACTGACATAATTACTTATTTGACAACAGTATAACACGATTTGTCATTCCCGTGAAAACGGGAATCCAGTTCGCTACAAACTTTAATGGATTCCCGCCTGCGCGGGAATGACACTACAAAATGGTCAGTTTGGTATTATAATTTTTTTTATTTTTTTACCGCTCTTAGCTGTTTGGCTGTGATATCAGTAACCGTAATAACAATATTACAGGTCCCACCACTTTGCAGTTTTTTTCCCAATAGAAAGCCCTTAAGTCTGCTTTATTTTCCTCGATAATGACAACAAAAAGGGTTCCTGCCTTTTGCGGGATTTCAGGTAATTTTTTTATGTGTTTGTTGCCTAATAAAGGTTCAGATAGGAACATAAAGGCGATTTATTACATTTTTTAAGGAGTCAAAGATATGTTAGCAATTAAGAACAACATTATGGCGGTAAACGCTGCTCGGTACTTGGGACAAAGCTACGATGCCCTGGCCAAATCGGTGGAAAGGCTATCGTCAGGTCTACGTATCAACAGTGCAAAGGATGACGCAGCAGGCTTGGCTGTTCGCGAATTGATGCGAGCCGACATCGCCGTGCTGGAGCAGGGTGCTCGTAACGCTCAGGACGGCGTTAGTCTGTTACAGACAATGGAAGGTGCGATGGGAACCATGGATACTTGCTTGGTTCGTATGAAACAGTTAGCTGAGCAGGCGGCTACGGGCTCGTATTCTACTGCCCAGCGAGTAATTATGAACGCAGAATTTGCCGAAATGGCTGCGGAAGTCGATCGTATCGCAACATCTACTAAATTCAATGATATAACGATGCTCGACAATACAAACACGGTCTCAATACAGTTTGGTGGCTCTACTGATGCAATTACCGTAAGTGGTGCCGATATGACACAGTCAGGCCTTAGCATTGAGACAGGCTCGGGTGGCACTGAAGCAACAGGTAAATTTGCCAATGGTGTCGCCACTGCGGACACTACTTTTATTACCATTGCAGACGCTGCTGGCACGATGCATATTACGTTTGACGTCGGCGCTCATGGTGCTGGTGGTGGTGCTGATGAAAAGACAATCGATGTTGATTTTGCGATAGGCGCCCATACACTGACTGCAGTTGCTGAGGCCATTAACCTTGTATCTCAGAACCTCGGTAACGATGCTGAGGGCAACAACCTGAACTATACAGCTGCTGAAGTCGTGACAGTCACAGATGGCTCCACCATTTTGTACACGCTTAAGCTTTCCTCCAGAACCAGCTTAGCAGATGGTTTGACAATGACCATAGATGATGCCACCTTAACCGGTTCTTTGGGCGAAACCGAAGGCGACCTTACCGGGAACCTGGATGTTGATACCGACGCAGCCGGCCTTAACATCCTTACCACTACTGACGCGGTTTCGGCGCTGGGCACTCTTACGAGTGCTATCACAGCAAAGGATGCGGCTCGTGCCGCTTTCGGTTATAAGATGAACCGTCTGGAAAGCTCCGTATCGGTGCTTAATATCCAGGCTGAGAATCTGAAAACATCCGAATCACGTATTTCGGATGTCGATGTAGCTACCGAAATGGCAGAATTGACCAGAAACCAGGTGCTGTCACAAGCCGGTACTGCAATGTTAGCTCAGGCCAATGCTATACCTCAGATGGCACTGACGCTGCTCAGATAAAATAATGGCTTTCTCAAACATTAGTAGAATATAGAAGTATGCAGGGAGATGACGATAAGAAACATCATCTCCCTGCAGGTTATTTAGTTCATAGTTTATCAAGTAAAAAAATGTGAACAATGAACTATTAACGGAGAACCACGATGAAGGGAATCTCAGAATATCAAAATACATCTGTGACAACACAGAGCAAAGGCCGGCTTATCGTACTGCTTTACGATGGCGCAATTAAATTTATGAAGCTGGCAATCAAGGAGCTGGAAGCAAAAAACTACGAAGCGAAGGGCCGATACATAGGTAGAGCACAGGATATAATAAATGAGCTTAATGCGGTCCTGGACATGGAAGGGGGGGGCGAAATAGCCAATAACCTTCGTAGGCTTTATTATTTTATGAATCATCGTCTCGCCGAGGCCAATACGAAATGCGACCCTCAAATTATTCGTGAGGTAATTAGTTTCATGGAGGAGCTTAATCAGAGCTGGAAAGCAATAACCGGCTAAGTCCTAAGGACTCCTTACGGAGAAACCTTCTCAAAACGCTCTGAAAATAATCGCAAATACCCTCCCCTCTGGGAGGGTTATTTTTCCCAAATTCCACTTCCCCAACATCTCAAAATCCGTGTGTGACTAATTTTCGTGGTAGTATATAACAACATTCCTGACAAGATGTTATCTGCCGTTGTCATTGCGAGGGAGCAAGGCGACCGAAGCAATCCTATCTACCCAAAGGTTTTAGATTGCCACGCCCACCTTCGACGAGCTCGCAATGACAATTAAACTGCATAAGCCAAGTAACCTAATAATAAAAAATACTCGCCTTGGCGAACCAGAAAGTACTTGCCATAAAATCTGGTCGCACACCAAAATTCCTTTACCTGTCATCTACAGTCCCGTAAGGGATGGCTTACGCTATTGACACAAATACCGATTGGCCTTATAATTCTAATGTTATACAAAACCAATAAGGAGATTCAAATGGACCTAAAAGGCGTAATTCTGGCC
>CAZQKO010000023.1:0-21049 GCA_964593945.1 uncultured Pirellulales bacterium
TCAGGCGACAAATCCACCTTAATTATGCGCCCAGTTTTTGGGGAGTATTATAATCTTTCTCTTTCAGCAATCCTGCGTCTTAACATTGACACTGCTACATTGCTTGCCGTACGAAATATATATGCTTTTATATGTTTAGGTTTTTGTCTATTTTCGTAGTGAGCAAGCTGTAGAAACGTACTTTGATAAGCGTCACAAACATCTTGCTCATTGCCCAATATTCGCCAGAGCATTGTGACCAGCTCGGGTCCGTGCCTTTGCATTGCAGACAATATCCACTGCTGGCTTTTATCTACAGTCTCAGAGATTGCAAATTCTAACACTCGCCCGTAAGTTACGGCCTGACCAAACATAAGTGTCCATCTCGAATATGTTATATTTTCTATATATTAGGACGTGCTATTCTCTAATATGTTACCAAAAAATCGGCAAAAATGGGGAAAAAACGCATTTTTTTAGATAACGCTTTGGAGTGTTTCCGCGTCTTATCTTTGCAAAAGGTGTTTGAAAATGTCAGATTAACCAAAGATGAAACTGTATATGAATGTAAGTGATTATAATAAAAGCTCTTACGAGCAGAAAAAAGACGCCCAGGATGTAGTATCTTTGGTGGATGATTTGCTCAGGCGAGCAATAGAGTCTGAGTCAAGTGATGTCCACTTTGAACCCACTGGTTCGGAATTACTTGTAAAGTTCCGCCTGGATGGAGTCTTGGGAATTATTGAAAGGCTGCCCAAATCCATATCCGAAAATGTGATTGCAAGATTAAAAGTACTGGGCGGGCTTCTGACCTATCGCAATGACATACCCCAGGAAGGCCGAATTGAAATCAGCCTTAACGATGATGACAATGTTATCGACCAACGGCTCGCAGTTTTTCCAACAATCCATGGCCAGCGGGCTGTTGTGCGATTATTTTATAAAAATGCAGAGCTTATAGAATTGGAGCAGCTCGGATTCTCACAGGATATATATTCAGCGTTGAAAAAAATTGCTGCGAGAAGCCAAGGCGTCTTGCTCCTGACCGGCCCGGCTGGAAGTGGGAAAAGTACAACTCTTGCTGCGCTCTTGAGGCACATTTTAAGAAATTTTCCCGGCAAGAGCATTGTGGCTCTCGAAGACCCGGTAGAGATTAGAATCGATGGGGTGACACAAGTGCAGATTACGCCGCACGGCCAGATGACGTTTCCAACCGCGCTAAGGTCACTTCTCAGGCAGGACCCACAAGTGCTGATGATTGGAGAGATCCGTGATGCTGAAACAGCCAAGATAGCTATCGAAGCAGGACTTACCGGACATTTGCTTATGAGTACGATGCACAGCGGTACACCTGCTGGGGCGTTGTTGCGACTACTTGAGATGGGCATCGAGCCTTACCAGGTGACATCAAGCGTTTCGGCTGTTCTGAACCAGAGACTGGTTAGAAAACTGTGTGAAAGATGTAAGAAAAAAGCCGAGACGGGAGCATTTGAGGCAGGGGGGTGCAAAGCCTGTTTTAATACTGGTTATAAAGGTCGAGTACTAATAGCTGAGATGGTTGAATTAGACAGCCAATTGCGAAAGGCTATTTTGGCTAAGGCCGACCTTGATGAGCTTGAAAGTATCCTTAAAAGCAGAGGTCATACAAATATGTTCGAAGATGGAAAACGCTTGGTCAGTGAAGCTGTCACAACCGCAGATGAATTAAATAAAGTTTGTGGTATTGTTTCGGACGAGACCCAGCCTGTTCAACAATGAATAAGGGTACATTTTAAGGAGAGATGAAATGCTTAGGATTTGCATTGTCGGTATATTTACACTAATCTTAGCTGTTACATTGGCTGCTAAGCCACAAGTCAAGAAAGCGCGTACAGTTGAATTGATGCTCCATCCAGCAAAAGCGTCAGAAGTTTCGCAGAAATATCAGCTTCTACCGAAAGATGAGGAATTAACCGATGCTGATGCAGCGCCGTTATACGAAAAAGCTGTCCAATCATTGCCGAGCGATCTCCAGATGGACAAAGTTGATCAGTGGCTACAAGCTCCGCCGGACACATTGCCCCAAAAGCAGGTGCAATTGACGTTAGACATGTTCAAGCCCACCCTGCAACTGCTTGAACAAGCTACCAGGTGTAAACAGTGCGATTGGCCTTATTTGGATGACGATATACTATCGGAGAACCTGCGTAAACATCGCAGGCTTGTGTTCTTTCTTGCCTTGCAGGCGCGCTTCCAAATTGCTCAGGGCCGGTATGATGAGGCGATCGGTACCGTGCAAACCGGATTTGCTATGGCAAAGCATTTAGGCAACGATCCCACCTTAGTCCACGGCATAGTCGGAATCGGCATCAGTGTGTACATCTGTCGGCAACTCGAACAGTTCGTCCAAAGACCCGATGCTCCCAACCTTTACCAAGCCTTGCGGGATCTGCCACAGCCGTTTATCGATTTGACCGAGCAGGCGGAATGGGAAGATGCGGATATTAAAGAAAGGGTGCATCTGCTGATGAGCAGGTTGGACCGTCACGTGGCGGCGCTACAGTGTATTGAAGCGATGCGTCTCTATGCCGGCACTCACAACGGTAAATTCCCCAATGAGCTAAGTGACGTCACCGAATTTTCTATTCCCGATGATCCTGTTCAGAAGAAACCGTTTGCTTATAGCCGGAGCGGCTCCAAAGCTGTTTTGGAAGCACCGGCTCCGAAGGGAGCAGATGCCAAGGAGGCAATGCGGTACGAGCTAAACCTAATAGAACAGAAATCGAAATAAGTCTATGCGCTGATAGTTAAAAGGAAAATAAAATGGCGACGTTTGAATATAACGCACTAACATCGGCAGGCCGGCTGATGAAAGGCACAATTGAAGCAGGCTCGCGTGAAGAGGCCGGCGAGCTGCTCACACAAATGCAGCTAACGGTCAATTCTGTTGAAAAGGCTAAGGCCGAAAAACCTAAAACCGCTGTCGGTAGAAATGAGTTTTTACTTTTTAATCAACAGCTTGCCTCCCTTACAAAAGCTGGAATTCCTCTGGAAAGAGGTTTGCGAGAGTTGGCCAGCGATGTGAGCTCAAAATCAATGCGTAAACTCATTGATGATATCACCGACGAACTCGAAGCAGGGGAAAGTATCGAAAAGGCGTTTGAAAAAAGACAGAAGGCCTTTCCACCTCTGTATGGCCGGATATTAAAAGCAGGTGTCGAAACGGGAAGATTAAGCGAGATGCTGACCAGCCTTAACAGGCATCTGGAGATGGCTAATCAAACCAGAAGAATAATCTTTGAGGCAACCAGCTACCCTGCGGTTGTCCTGACGCTGGGTGCGATTATTGTGACCGCTATATTCCTGATCATAATACCACAATTTGGGTCGATACTTGTGGATATGACAGTAGGCGAAAGATTGCCAAAGCTGACTCGGTTATTCTTAAGTATGGCGGAAAACGTGGTGCCTTTTTGGATAATAGTTGGCCTCTTTATCGCAGCAATAGTTTTTATATTTATGATGCTTTCAACTTTCTCAGCCGGGCGCAGATTCAAAGAATCTATCTTCATGAAAATTCCGGTTATAGGCAGAGTCTATCGTAGCAGCGTCCTCAGCAGGATGGCTGAAGCAATGGCAATGATGGTGGCGGCAGGCTGCGATATGCCGGCTTGCCTTAGATTGGCTTCCGGAGCAGCAGGAAGCGAGAAAATTATCCTGGAAAGTGAGACACTTGCCGGTCAAGTCGAGCAAGGCACCAACATCCTTGAGGCGGGACAATTTTGCAAGATGATACCAAGGCTATTTTTATATTCAATTCAGTTGGGAACGCAACGCAATGAGTTGCAGGACAATCTCTATAGTCTCGGCCAAATGTACGCAGAGCAGGCGCGATGCGGCCAGGCAAGATTACAGGCGGTTTTACTGCCTATTATGCTGATTGTAGTGGGAGGTATTCTGGCAATGGCTATCCTGGCAATGTTCTTACCAATGATACAAATCGTTACGACTTTATCTGATGTAGCGTGACTCGTCTTGGCGAAGTGCCAAGCCGTAGCCAGATTGGATTAATGTCATGGAAATTGTAGCACTGTATATTCTGATTCTGTTACTCTTTGCAATCCTGGGCTATAAAAAGCCGGATATTGCGATGCTTACGGCGCCGGTCGTTTGTCTTCTTTTGGTTTATGCTGCTGTTTGGATCGGCTTATTTGAGGCCATAGTATGCGCGTCCATTCTTTTTATTGTGACACTAATAGCAGTGCTTGCACCAAGACGTGAACCTGATTCCGAGCAATGGCCTCAAAAGCTGGCAAAATATATACTTATAAGCTGCGGTTTTTTACTGTTAGTAGCCTCTTCGTTTTTTTTACTTGCTTTAGGCGGCTATTACGGTTTTATTCTTTTCGCATTTTTCATAGCTGCCATTGCACGCTTCGGTTTCATATCACGGGATGCAACCGCCTTATATGTTATTTCTACGATTGGCTCGAGCATGCGGCAGAATCTGCCATTGCCTATGGCTTTAGAATCAGCAGCCGGTGAACCAAGGGATAATCGCTCACGAATCCTGAGTTCAATAAAAAAATGGCTGGTACAGGGTTATTCGCTAAGCGAGTCTATTAAGCGAGGCTATCCCAAATGTCCCGGTTTCGCAGTGGCAATGATAGCCGCTGCTGAGCGGATTGACCAGCTTCCACTTGCAATGGCGAGCATCGAAGCTGATATGCGGGCTAAGGCAGATGAGAAGCGAAAACTCAGGCCGGTTCACCCGCTCTATCCGTTAATATTAGTAACCTTTATGTTTCTTATAATGTGTGCATTAGTATGGAGGGTGATTCCGACATTCAGCTCTGTTTTAATAGAAATGACCGGTGGAGCAGCGCTTCCATCTGCTACCAAACTGCTTATACGTGTCACTAACTATTGGTGGTTAATTGGGTTGGTTTTTGCACTAATAGTTATTGTGATTGTTCCTGTTTCGATATTGATTAAGCTTCGTCCTCGTAGGCCACAGAGGCAATACCTGTTTTCACGAATAGGTGATTTTGTTAAATGGCATTTACCCGTTCTGCACTGGTTCGAGAGGAGCTATTCGATGGTACAAACAGTTGAGTTTCTGCGGCTGTCACTCAATGCCGGCTGCACTGTCAACAGTGCAATCGCAAATACACTCGACCTGGATGTGAATAATTCTTTTAGAAAACGATTACGAAAATGGCTGACAAAAGTAGAGGCTGGTGACAATATAGCTGCTGCAGTTAAAGAAAGTGGACTGAGCAGCACATTAGCGTGGGCATTTGATGATAAGGTCAATCAGGGAAACACTCTATCTATCCTTGAGACGCTTGAATCGTTCTATCGTTCAAATTACAGTTATTATGTTAACCTGGTAAGGTTCATAATGTGGCCCTGTGTGACAATTATTATGGGAGTTATGGTGGGATTTGTAGTCTTTGCCATTTTTTCTCCTGGTGTTGCAGTTATCCATCATTTGACGGAGCTTGTATATCCGTGAATCTTATGCGGAGCAAAGTTGTGTCTGGTAAAAATAAGATATACGATGGTTTTTTATTGACTGAAATGACGGTTGCTTTAACTGTTACAGGGATACTGCTGGTTGGATTTGCGCTGGCACTGCATTCATTTGCAACGTTCAATCGCTACCAGTTGGTAAGGCAGCGCTGCATCGCAGCAGCTCAGGCGGAGCTGGATAGCATAGCAGTAACGGGTAAGCCAATTCCGGCAGAAGATTTCGAGCGGCTTTGGCCTATGCTGAGTATTTCTATCAAAAAAACTGCGGGAACCGGTCAATGGGAGGGAATGAAACTGGTCGAAGTGACAACAAAAGGAAAGAGCTTTCGCAGTGAAGTCAAAGTTCGGCTATCAAGATATATTTTGACTGAATCTATAAACGAAGGTAAATGATGAATATGCGTACTTGTCCTGAGCAAAGTCGAAGGGAAGGCTTTACTTTAGTTGAAATGATTGTGGTAATGGCAATTATTCCAATTGCCGCTTTTGCTTTAGATAGCTTATTCTACGCCTTTCTTACGGACATTCCACGCTCTTCTCATGTCATTCAGGAAAATACGACTTTACTAAATATGCTAAGCCAAATGCGTACGGACATTGATAAAGCGAAGGGATTACCGCAATCTTTTTTGGGGCGTACCGCTGGTGATGAGCTGCTTTTGATTGAGCAGCATGATGATGTAATTTGCTATCAATTAAAACAAGAGCAGGTGCTCAGATATGTGTTAACGGATGCCCAGGATGCCAATGGCGAAGATATCAGAGTTTGGTCAGTGCCCAACGCTGTGGTGCAATGGCATGTCTGGCGAAGTAACGGCAAAGGCTATGCTGTGGAAGTCAGTACCTCTGTAAAGCAAAAACTTCGGGAAAGATGGCAGAAAAAGATGGCCAATTCGCATTTGTACTTTGTAGGTGCTTTGTGAAAAACTCTATAGAAAAAATGGCAAAAACCAGACAAAAAGGCTTCGTCATGATACTTGTAATAACCACGATAGCCTTAATTGGAATTGTGATGTTTGTCCTCACTGAAGATGCAAAAACCATGATATTCCAATCGGATATGGCTTATCTTGAAGCTGTCGAGCGGAACCTGGCAGCAAGTGGATTGGTTTGGGCAAAGCAAAACGTCGAAAATGGAGCCGAGGAAATATTCAACAAAACTATAGAATTGGACATTACCGATATGCACGTTCGCAATGCAGCTCTGAGCATTGTTATTGGCATTGCAGAAAATAAAGAGGTAGAACTTGAGCTAAGCACATCATGTAGTCGCGGCAGGCGAACCCTTAGGCATCACGATAAATACAAAATTAAAACAGACTAACATATAAGACATACAGGGTCGCCAACATCAACTTCTGGAGATGTAACTTCTATACGAAAAAGGACCTATAATTGCGCCCGGCAGGTATCTTTCTACCTCTGCTTTCTGATTTTAAATATGAACCCTGTGGATAAGCCACAGGGTTTTCGGAGAGTGAAAAATGCAAAAGGTTTTGGGGTATATGTTGACGTGGACAGCTTATGGCAGTTGGTTGCAGGGAGACAGACGCAAATACGTCAAAAACGGCCAAATACTCGACCCTAATACTCCGCTGGAGAATAAAAATAAGGAAAACATGAAGTATCCAAAAGTATCGTTGACCGCCGCACAAAGAAAAATCATCGAAAAGGCTATAATTGAGGAATCTGCCGGCTTAAACCAGAGGATTTACGCAATTGCTATCAGAAAAAGTCATATCCATTTGGTAACGGATTGTAATTTTATGTCGGCTTCTTCTGCAGTGAGTTATTACAAAAATGCAGCGAGGCTGGTTATGGAAAGAAATGGTTTTGTCGGCAAGTTGTGGACGAAGGGATTTAGTACTCGTTATTGTTTCGATGAAAACCAGTTAAATAAGGTAATCCAATATGTAAACCGCCATAGCCGAGAGCCCGCCGGTTCATCCGGTGGGTTAATGTCTCAATCCGAAAGCCCTCGGGTTTATCCCGGGGGCCACTAACTGCTACTGCAAACTGCTCGCCTTCTCAATTACCGAAATCGTCTCCTTGTATAGCTTCATCATCCAGCAATATTTTTAATGCATACGTGACTCATAGTCCGTTGACGGATTGTCACCCTGTGTCGTTGCTAACAGGCAAATACGCCCGGCAGGATTCGAACCTGCGACCTTCGGTTTAGGAAACCGATGCTCTATCCTACTGAGCTACGAGCGCAAAGATCAATAATAACATGGTATCGCATCTATTCAGGGGATTTGCCGTCACGGTTAGGTCCCCGCCAGCAAGGCCATTCGCTGCTTTCACCTCGGAGCCCCTGGGAGGCAGATCATTAGAAATGCGATTGCTTTTGTTAAATGTCTCGCATTACTCATTTCACACTCCTATTACTATGCGACATCATCATGTTGATGGAATCTCCATCTTTTGTGACAGGATAAACAACTATGATGATTAGGTCAAGCTCTATATAGTGATGCCCTTTTGCTGATTTTATAAGCAACAGCAGCTCGCCGAGAAAATTAAAAAATTTCCAGAAAAGGACAAAACTGTAACAAAACCGTAACATTTACTCTGCATAATTACAGTTGTCAAAGATACAGTTTTTTTGTTAATCTATTTTGGAAAGGAGCAGAATTATGGAAACGTTGAAAAGAATTACCTTTATCTTTCTGCTGGCCGTTGGCTTGCTTGGCACCGTCGCGCTTGCCAAGTCTTCCGGCGTGCTATTGCAGGAAGGCCTCTATGCCGAGGAGGTTGATGGCAACCTTGATGCGGCGATCAAGGTTTACCAGCAAATAATAACCGACCCCGCAGCCAACAGGTCTCATGTAGCGCAGGCGCTATATCGGCAGGGCATGTGTTATATGAAGAGGAGGGATGAGCAGCAGGCAAAAGCGGTTTTTCAGAAATTGGTTCAGCAGTACGGAGATCAAACAAGTCTTGTAGAAAAGGTCGCCCCTTTGCTTGCCGATCTGATGAACCACGACCCTGCTGCCTTGATGCCGCCGGATACACTGGTCTATATAGAGCTGGGTAATCCTGGAAGGCAGATCGAGACAATACTTAACATGCTCAAGGGGACTCCCTTTGAGAATCCCCTTGCTGCTATTGGTCCTGGCAGAGGCCCAGGCTCCGTTGGACCAGGCGGTAAATCGCCCGCGGACATAATGGCGGCTCTATTTAATCCGAGTATGATGGCCGAATTTAAGAAGATAAGAGGCATGGCTATTGGTATTACAGCTGTCAAACAGAATAACCCACCAATGGTTGCCGTGTTGTATCCCGGCAAAAGCGATGCGCTACGCGGCCTACTTTTAGCAGGATTAAGCTTTGTAGGAAAAACGGGCGAGGCTATCGAAGGTATGCAAACCCTCACTATAGAAAATGCAGCAGGCATAGCACACGATGATGAAGTAATAATCATTGCGCAACCTATCGAGCGATTATCTTGGTGTGTTAAGCAGTATAAAGGTATTACCAACGAACCAACACTTGCTTCTCAGAACAAAGTATTTGCGAAGATTAGCAAGGAAAATCGCCAAGCTAATGCTCTAACGATTTGGGTAGACTGCGCACGCACCTATTCGGCTGTTTCCGCAATGTTGGAACAATGGGGACATGCAGAACAGCTTCGTATGGTTGATGGTATTGCTGACTTGAAAAACATCGAAGATATAACAACCACACTTGCAATAGAGCAGATGGGTATTGCTATAGATGCGAATATTAACTTCAAAGAAAATCATAACTGCCTGCCGTACAAAATGATTCAAACTCCAAACCTGAGCAAAAATGGTTTTATGGGCGTTCCATCTGATGCGGTTGCCGTGGCCAGCTTTGCGTTGGGTGAATCAGAAAGCGGCAGTACCGATACTGCACAAAAAGCACTCGAGAAGCTAACCGGTTTGAGCATTGGACGCGAAATCTTTGCCAATATTGAGCAAGTAAATATCTTTGCAGTACCGAGCCAGGGGACAGTTGGTGAAGGTGGGACTATCGAGCAGGTAGCATCAAGTTTTGGTCTGGCACTGACGAGTCGCAGTCCTCAACATACTCGCCAGCTCCTTACACAGATTTTGGAGATAGTTAATCTGGCGGCAACTATAGCAGGAGCTAAACAATCAGTCGACCAGACCGATGCTGCTGAAGGCAGATATGTGTTTTCACTCGGACCTGACCAGAAGATTTCGTTTTACGTAGGACAGCGTGATAAAACTACCGTCCTTGCATTTAATCCAGAGGTTCTCAATGCCTCGCTATCGGCAGTTGAGAATAAGAAATCTGCTCTAACTGCTGGCGTTCTGCAGGAGCCTCTCAGGCAGTTATCTGCCAATACCAGCAAACTGGTACTGGTTAATGTCGGTGGAGCTATACGGATAGCCAACTCTAATATCAATCTTGGTCCCAGGGATGCTGAGGGTAGTCCGCACCAATTGCTTGCTCAATTGGCGCAAAGCTGCGACAAAACCACTATCCAGATATGTACCCAGGAAAAGGTTAATAACTTCAGTGTACATACCGGCATAAGCGGACTTCCGCCTGTAAATGAAGTATTCGGCCCAATCATGCAATTGTCTCAGGGCCTGCAAAAGGCCAAGGCTGTGGCCAGGGAACAAAAAAGAAAGAAAGCAGGTCCCGCCGATATCAAAAAGGCGAGTAAGCCCCCGGTGGTAGATGCAACAGAAGATGGTCTCTGGTCTGACGCCAGGAAGTACAAGCTCGAAAACGTGATATATTCACCAATCTCATCCGATAAAGACTTCTCAGCTTACTACAAGGCCATGTGGGACGAAAACAATCTGTATGTGCTGGTTGATGTGACCGATGATGACCTTACAAACGACTCGGGTTCTGATCAGTGGTACATGGATGACTGTATTGAGGTCTTTATTGATGCTGACAATAGTAAGTCGGATAGCTTCGATGAGAATGACTATCAATTTCACTTCGATTGGGACAAAAGCAATCCTACGATGGATGAGGATGAGCATGGCAAAAAGGACAATGTAGAATTTGCAATGGTAACAACGGAAAAAGGATATCGTACTGAGATCAAGTTTCCATGGTCAACCTTGGGAACGAAACCATCCGCAGGGGCATCAATAGGTTTGGAAGTTCATGTCAACGATGATGACAAAGGTGACCGGACCAAGCTGGCCTGGTGGGGTACAAAAGATACTGCCTATGGTGATCCGAGAACCTTTGGGACAGCCCGGTTAGTTGATCTGGTTGGCTGGTGGAAGTTTGATGAGGGCTCCGGGACCACCGCCCATGACTCAAGCGGTAGAGGCAACCACGGTACGCTCATCGGTGACACACAGTGGGTGGCCGACGGGTTGTTAGGTGGTGCATTGTACTTTAATGACTCTAATGATACTACCTGTCGCGTTGAAATCCCTACGGAGGGCATGTCGGCATCGGCGGGAACGATCGCTTTGCAAGCAAAGCTCTCGCCAAATCCGCCAAGTACGGAGGTCTTTACCAGATACTTTTTCGGTTACACTACAGTACCGTATTACAATAACAGGATACAACTGTATTTGGATCAAACGAGCATGACCCTGGATCTCGGTCTTGGCGATTCACATAACAGAAAAATGGATATAGCCCCCCTGGATGTTGAAACGTGGTATCACATTGCGCTTACCTGGGATGATGGCAACTACGTGGTCTATCTGGATGGCCAAAAGCTCGCGACTGGAACTTACACCGGATTAAGCACTCTTGATACTGTTGCTAATATTGGCAACGATGGTGGTGAATTAGATGAGGCTTTTGACGGTACTATCGATGATGTACGAATTTACAATTATGCACTGTCGCAAGAAGAGATTGAGAAACTTTGTAGTGTTACCCCTACTAAACCTCAGCCGGCTGATGGAGCGGTGGTTGGTGCCGACGGCCCTGCCCAGCTAAGCTGGCGACCCGGTATCGGTGCGGTTTCACACAAACTCTATTTCGGCACCGACAAGAAGCGTTTCTCTGTTGATGGCTGGGCTATTGATAAAACTGAGCTCGATTTGTCAGCACTAAGCAAAGCTATGCCGGCAATTCAGAAGGACAAAACATACTATTGGCGTGTTGATGATGTCCAGGCTGATGGTAAAATTGTCTCTGGAAACGTCTGGAGTTTTACCACCAGCGGTAAGCTTGTTGGCTGGTGGAAGCTCGACGAAGCCGATGGTAGAAATGCCGTTGATTCGTCAGGCAATAACCATGGCGGCACACTTATTGGCAATCCACTTTGGCAGCCGAGCGGCGGCAAAATCGGCGGCGCACTGGAGTTTGACGGCGACGGTGACTATGTAAATCTTGGGAAAGCTTCAGATTATGATTTGGCCGGACAGATTTCTGTAACGGCATGGATAAAGGTCAGCCGGCTCAACAATGACTGGGCAGCGATTGTCACCAAAGGCGATAGCGCCTGGAGGCTCCAACGTGATGGGGACACCAATAGTCTCGAGTTCGCCTGCTCGGGTCTAAATGTTCCTGGCACCGATTGGAGCAATGTCCTTGGAAAAGTGAACGTAAATGACGGCCAATGGCATCACGCCGCGGGAGTGTATGATGGGTCGAAGCTCTATTTATATGTTGACGGCAAATTAGATGTTTCGTCGAATGCTTCCGGCGATATTAATATCAATGACTATCCTGTTTATATTGGCGAAAATGCCGAGCAAGCAGAACGTCTCTGGAACGGCCTTATCGATGATGTACGCATTTACGACTACGCTCTCTCGGAAGACCAGATTGTATCGCTCTCAAAAGGTGAGTGATTCAATAAATCAGAAAAATGAAGAAAGGATGATTAAACATGAACGCAGCAAAACTTGTTAGAATACAGCTGTGTTGCCTGTTATTTCTTTTACTCGTTTTACCAGGATGTTTCTCGTGTTGCTGTGGAGATTGGTTCAAAGCTACGCATGAAAGAACCGAAGACCTTTCAACACCGATCTCCCCAGACACAACACTATCTGCCAAAACTGGCGTCGGGTCTATTTCTGTCATTGGTTCCAGTACAGCCGAATGCAGCGTTCATGCTACGATCAAAGCTAAAGCTCACACTAAGGAAAGGGCTGTTCAGCTCGCAGACCAGACCGCAGTATTGCTAAACTCCATCGAAGGCGGAGTTGAGGTGAAAATCCAAAAGCCGCGCCTCAGCAAAGGCGAAGGCATCTTTGTTGATCTCAGAATAGAGACTCCTCAACAGATTCACCTTGACTGTGCAACCGACGTTGGCGATGTTAGAATATCCAACACGACAGGTAAAATCAAAGCCGGCTCGGATGTAGGCAAAATCATTTGCAAAAACGTCTCCAACCAGCTTCAACTACAGACGGATGTCGGTGACATTCGTGTCAAGTGTCTCGACAGCACAATAGAACCCTGCAAAATCGACATTTCAACCGATGTGGGCAGTATTACTTTTGATGGCCCGGCTAATTTATCAGCCGTAGTCAACGCCTCTACGGGCGTCGGCTCTATTAAAACTAACGTGCCTATATCAATCACAGGAAAAATCGGACGGGATGTTGTGAGCAGCTCAATTGCTGGAACAGTCGGTGATGGACAGGGAGTCCTTAAGCTCAAAACAGGTGTAGGCTCAATAACCATAAGATAGTTTCAAGCCGGTCATAGGCAAAATATAATATGGCAATGAAAAGTCAGAAGTTTTTAGCTAAAACAGGCGGGAACCAGTTGCGGTGGGTTGTATTACTGCTTGCAATAGCAGTGATACTGCCCACCGTATGTTTGCTCTGGTTTATGAGCCGGGCCGTCAGGAATGAACGTCTGGCGGTCAAGCAAAAACTAACCGATGTTTACGTGCAGCGGCTCCAAAATCTGGGCAAAAGCCTTGATGAACGGTGGTCGGCTCGAATAGAAATGCTCGGACAACAAGCAACAGCAGAACGTCAGCCCGTTGAGATGTTCGAGAGGCTTGTTGGTCAAGAGGGGACGAACGGCTCGAGGATTTGTGATGCGATTATTATCTTCGACGATAACGGAAAGCTGCTTTATCCGGTTACTGAGAATGGAAAGCCACAGGCTGAATTTTCTGATGAGTTCACCGAAGCATGGGGTGTTGAATTTACTGAAGGCAATTTCTCACGAGCGATAAAATTGTATGAGCAAATCTCCGAATCCTTCGTTGATGACTACACCCGCTATAGTGCTTTAATGGGCATGATCCGCTGCATAAGGAAATTAGGAAACATTGAACAGGCTATTGCTCTGTGCGAAAGAATGGCTTACGGACAACCTCCTGAGAATATAAGTTTATCTTCCGCAGCTCTGATCGCCCGAGCAAGAATCCTGCTTGTAAATCTGAAGAGTGAAACCAAAGAGGGACTGACGCGGTCCGATTTGCAAAACCTGATAAATTCTGCTATCAGTTACGCTCACGGCAGTGGTTATACTTTTTTGCCGATGCCGTCGGGGACAAGAGGTTTTCTTCTGCGTAAAGCAATTGAAGTTGTAGAAAAAAGCCAATGGGCTGAAGAGCTGAAACCGCAGGTTCTAAGGGCAAAAGAGCTGCTTTCAGCGGAAGAATTGGCAGTAGCGGTTCTTGACAAATATTATACAGCAGCCGCCTCGGAGCTTTGGTCCGAAGAGGATGCTATCAAAATGATGACACTGTTGCGTACAACGCTTGACACAATTCAAGAATTAGACTGGAGCTGGACTGAACAACTGCAACGGCAGATATCTATAGTATTAGATTCATATCGTGCCAGGAAAGCAACCGGTGCTACGTTCGACCGGCCTGTATTTGCCACTACTTTTGGTTCTTGGCCTGAGGATAATCTTCGTAAGCTGGATTTGCCTCAAGATATCTTTGGGATATATCACAGCATCGGTGACAAGATATACATATTGTTACAGAATGCGGAAAGGTTCAATTTTGACTTCGAGGTATGTGGAGACGCCCTTAAGGAATCCGGCGTTTCCTATAGAATAACAGATAATTTTGGTGCTTATGCCTGCGGTTTGGAAAATCCTGAGAGAGCAGCTTTTCTGAGAGCACCGCTGGAAAAATTCTTTCCGGGCTGGCACGTTGAAATTCATTTTAGGGATTTTGACATCTTTGAAAGAACAGCCAGCAGACAAACTGTTATATATATGTGGGCGGGATTGCTGGCTATTGCTGTGATGGTTGCAGCCGGGTTGTTAGCTGCGCAGACCGTAGGAAGACAAATCAAGATAAACAGGCTAAAAAACGATTTCATTGCTACGGTTTCGCACGAATTGAAAACGCCATTGGCTTCGATGCGCGTCCTCGTGGATACACTGCTGGAAGGTAACTATAGGGATCAGCAGCAAGTGACAGATTATTTGCAATTGGTCTCAAAAGAAAACGAAAGATTGAGCAGATTGATTGATAATTTCCTCACATTTTCAAGAATGGAGCGTAACAAACAGGCGTTTGAAATGCTCAGGGCACATCCCGCTGCAATTGCTCGAGATGCGGCCGAGGCGGTTAAAACCAAGCTTAGTGGAAGGCGATGCAAGTTTGAAGTAAATATCCAGGAGGATTTGCCGGAAGTGCTGGCGGACCGTGATGCAATGGTGACGGTGCTTGTAAACCTGCTGGATAATTCGTATAAATATTCTTATGATGATAAACATATCAAGCTGAGTGTATCTGTTGAGGACGGTTCAGTTTGTTTTCGCGTTTCTGACAATGGCATCGGCATGTCACGCCGGGCTGCCAGGAGGATATTCAATAGGTTTTATCAGGTTGACCGCAGCCTTACCCGGCGCGCCGAGGGCTGTGGATTGGGCCTGAGCATCGCTAAATTTATCCTTGATGCCCACAAGGGTTCGATTTCTGTAGAAAGCAAAACCGGCCAGGGAAGCACATTTACTATAAGCCTGCCCGCCGTACCATCCTCCGATAGCTCTATCACTGACTATAGACACTCTGGGCAGGCGGGGCTCTCTGCTGTAAAATATGATTCCGGTGGAAAGGATTGCTAAGATGAAAAACGTGTTGATAGTTGAAGATAATCCCGCTATGCTGCGGGGTCTCGAAGATAACTTTGCATCGAAGGGTTATTACGTCAGAACGGCTATTGACGGTGAACAGGGCCTTAATTCTGCTCTGGCTGAAAGACCGGACCTTATCATCCTCGATATTATGCTGCCTAAAATCAACGGTTATGAAGTGTGCAGTCTGCTCCGAGAAAAAAGTCTTGATATGCCCATAATAATGCTGACCGCCAAAGATGAGGAATCAGATATTCTGTTAGGGCTGAATCTCGGAGCTGATGATTATGTCACCAAACCGTTCAGCATAAAGATATTGCTGGCTCGGGCGGAATCTTCTCTACGACGCCGAATAGGTGATGAGCCTACGGTTTATAAATTTGGCAATTGTCAACTTGATACCGTCGCGCGCACTCTCACTCGTGATGGCATGGAAGTCAAGATTGGGCCGGGAGAATTTAGAATGCTGCACCTGTTTCTTAAAAAGGCCGGATGTACTCTAACCCGCGACGAAATACGAAACGCCGTCTGGGGCTATTCGCACTTTATTACATTGCGGGACGTTGACCACTTTGTCGACAAACTGAGAAATATGATAGAGTCGAACCCGAATAATACAATGTTTATTCACACTATTGGAGAATCAGGCTATAAATTTGAGCCGACCAAAGTATATGGAAACGATTTTAATAATTGAAGACGACCCGGCTATGCTACGAGGCTTGAAGGATAACTTCGAGATAAAGGGCTATCGCGTCAAGACAGCTCAGGATGGCGAGCTGGGTCTCAAAGCAGCGCTGGCCGAGAATCCAGACTTGATCATACTTGACATTATGCTGCCTAAAATTAATGGCTATGAAGTATGCAGACTTATCCGCCAAAAAAATCTTGACATGCCTATAATAATGCTTACCGCCAAGGACCAGGAATCAGACATTATACTTGGGCTAAATCTGGGGGCGGATGACTACGTAACCAAGCCGTTCAGTATTAAAGAGCTATTAGCCAGAGCCGAAGCATTTCTACGACGCAGAACAAAAGAGGAATCTGAAGTTTATGAATTCGGCGATTGTCGGCTTGATACAATCTCCGAGACTTTAATACGCAACGGCAAGCAAGTTAAACTTACACCTGGAGAATTTAAGATGCTGCATATGTTCCTTAGAAGGGCTGGATGCTCACTAACATGTGATGAAATACGCAACACCGTATGGGGTTATTCACACTTTATTACTTTACAAGACATTGACCGTACTGTTAATACTTTGAGGAATAAGATCGAACCCGACCCGAATAATCCAACGTTCATTCGTGCTATAGAAGTAATTGGTTACAAATTTGAGCTGCCTGAACCAAATGGAAACGATACTGATAGTTGAAGATGATGCTACAATGCTGCGGGGCTTGAAGGATAACTTCGAGTTTAAGGGCTACTGCGTACTTACCGCAGCTGAAGGAGAGGGAGGATTGAACCTTGCTCTTAACAAAAAGCCTGACCTGATTATCCTTGATATTATGCTGCCAAAGATTAACGGCTACGAAATATGCCGTCTTATCCGCGAACAAAAGCTTGATATGCCCATAATAATGCTGACCGCCAAAGGTGAGGAATCAGATATAGTGCTGGGGCTCAATCTTGGAGCCGACGATTATGTCACCAAGCCCTTTAGTATAAAGGAGCTTCTCGCCCGGACAGCGGCATTTCTGAGGCGAAGCAAACAAACAGAACAGGATATTTATGAATTCGCAGATTTCCGACTCGATATTCCCTCCAGAAAGTTTACCCGAAAGGGAAAAGATGTTGAGCTGTCGCCGAAAGAGTTCAAGCTGATGGAGCTTTTTGTCAAAAGAATAGGCCGAGCGCTTACGCGTGATGAGATATTAAATGCCGTTTGGGGTTATGATTGTATTGTTACACCTCGAAGCATCGACCGGTTTGTCGCAACATTGAGGAACAAGATAGAGCGTAACCCACATAATCCGGTCTTCATTCATACTATACGCGAGGTCGGCTATAAATTCGAACCACCGGATTGAGATTGGAAGCTGTTCTTCTTAAAAAAGTCAAACTACAGATTCAGGTTCTCGATGATGTCTTCGATGGGCAGCTCTGCATAGCAGATAGCAGTATCAGCGGCACCATAATAAATTTTCAGTTTCTCATCTTCAAAAAGTAAGCCGCAGCTAAAGACAACATTTCCGAAGAAACCTTCACATTCGTAGTCAGCCTGCGGCTCTAATATAGGCTTGTCTGACCTTGCGATAACCTTCCACGGTTCTCGGCCGTCCAGCAGAACAGCCCCAAGATAGTAGCGATTATTGCGGTCAGCTCCGTGATAAATTTCCAGCCAGCCGGCATCAATTCTAAAAGGAGCGGTGCTCGCGCCAATTTTTGTTTCGTCCCAATAGCCTGCGCGTGTCCCCATTAAATAACGATGGTTCCCCCAGCAGAACAGGTTCGGCGATTCCGCGAGCCACATCTCACTTCTTTTAAATAGCGGCGAATCAGGCCTGTGCAGTGCATAAAACTTGCCGTCAATTTGTTCAGGAAATATGGCTACATCTTTATTTTCGGGACAGAAAATAACTCCGTGACGTTCAAATGTGCTGAAATCCTTTGTAGATGCCAGGCAGGTAGTGACGCCGAGCGGCGAAACCGCAACGTAGTCGATATAATATGTGCCTTCAATAAGGCTGATCCGTGGGTCTTCAATGCCAAAGGTTTCATAGTCATTAGCCGGGAAGAGGGTGGGGGAGTCTCCAATCTCAAATTTGACGCCGTCCTTGCTGCGTGCAAGCCTTAAATGAGAGATGGATGTCAGGTATGTTACGCCGGGTGTTTTTATCAGCCTTGGATCTGATAAATCAATTTCCTTGCTGTCTTTCGAGAACTCTTTTGAAATGTAGTCGGCTTCGGCGAGACCGTAAACAGCGGTTGAAATAATGTTTGGATGTCTGCTGATCGGCCTTTCCGCCACACGAAGCAATAAAATTACTTCGTTTTCGAAGCGGGCAACGCCGGCATTAAATACGCCGATGACTTCGAAATCATCTCTGGATGGTTTGACATCTTTTGGGCCAATTATAGGATTATATGGCGAACGAAATATAGACATTTGGTTACTCCTTTACCCCGTGAGATAGACACTTGCAATTTTATTCTAATTCCGAAGTTATTTATCTCACGGGGTAAACCAATAGTTATGCCTTCGGCTCTGAGGCTCAGGCCCGAAGAGCAGTAAAACAGCTCTATACGATTAATAGTAAAGACTTACACCGAACTTCGCAAGGACTTCCTGATCGGACACATTATTCTTAACTGATATTTACTTGACCAGCGGCCGTTTGCTTTATATCTTTATTGTCGATGATATACTTTTAGAATAGGAGAAAAATATGGCGCATGTAAGAACAATTCCTTGGTTTTTATGGCCTTTTGCGGTTTTATGGAGGCTGGTGGAGCTGGTGCTAACAATTACGGGGCGGATTTTGGGCATTATTTTATCATTAGGGTTGATGATTGTCGGAGTCGCACTTATTATGATGAGTACCGGTGCTGCGATAGGTATTCCAATCGCCGTCCTCGGTCTTTTGCTGATGGTACGAAGTATATTTTAACTGGACCTGTATAAAAAAAATCAGTAATTAAAGGGAGACACAATATGAATAAGAGCCATATCGCTTTAATTGGGCTGCTTATTAGCTTGGCAATAATTCTTCCCGGTTGTCTTGCGGCAGCGGTTGGAGCCGGAGCCGCTGGTGGTGTGGTTTACATCAAAGGCGACCTTGAAGCTGTTGAAGCTCAAAATATCGATGCAGTTTACGCTGCAACAAAAAAAGCGGTTGGACAGCTTGGGTTAATAATCACGAAGGATTCAAAAGATACTCGTACGGCTGAAATTGTCACTCGTGACGATGAGGATAGAAAGACCACGATAAAACTAAAAGCAATATCTGTGGAAGCTACAAAACTGTTAATTAGGGTGGGTATCTTTGGAAACGAGGTAAGGTCTTCGCTTATTTTTCAGAAAATCCATGATAATTTACAGCAAAGTGAATCTCAGTTTTGATGATTTTTTTGTTTTAACGAGTTTTGTAATCATCGGTCATTTTTGAGGAACATTTAGTTCTCTTTTACACCGTGGGCAGGTAATTTTCTTAGCTTTATAGTTCGGCGGGATTTTGAGGTTCAGTCCGCAAACACAGGTTAAAAACAGAAAACCGTTGACCCTTCGCATAATGTCGCCGACCTGGCGAAGTTGTTTGTCGAGGCGTTCTTCTTTCTTGACTTCAGCACGGGGACCGCGTAAAGGTAAATCTTCTTTGGCCAGGGCAGCCGCAGGGACAATCGTTTTATGATGCGTTACTCCGATATATGCATCTGAGTAATCCTTGAAAGATGCGCCTTGAGCTATATTGCGCAGGATTCTTATGCGCTCGGAAATCGGAGGATGCGTGCTGGTCAGATCGGATAGTTTCCTTTGTCCCTTTTTCTTGAAGGGATTTGTGATGTACATAGGGGCGGTGACTTTGTTGGCGGCGGCTATTTGCGGAGAGGGATCGTTTGCGATTTTTTCCAGGGCGCTGGCCAAACCCTCAGGATAGCGAGTCAGTCTTACGGCACCGGCATCGGCGAGATATTCGCGTCTTCTTGAAAGTGCAAAATACAATAGATACGCCAAGATGGGCGCCAGGATTGCAGCGACTATTGCGATTATGAGCATAACTAATTGAGCTTGGCCACCACCTTTTCCGCCGCCTGAGTACCTTCGGCGGGAGCCCATCATCGAGCTGTAGAACATGCCTCTCAGAAAGACCTGTGAAAGTAAAACAATTGCGCCGAGCATTATGCCGGCAAGCGTGACATAAAGGATGTCGCGGTGAAGGATGTGGCTGATTTCGTGAGCAACGACACCTTGCAGCTCATCGCGGTTGAGCCTGCCTAAAAGACCTGCAGTTACAGCGACGGATGCCGTCTTTGGACTTCGGCCGGTCGCAAAGGCATTCGGAGCAGGGTCGTTGATAATATAAACTTTGGGCATTGCGGGCAGACCGGCTGCGATTTTCATCTCTTCAACGACATTGAAAAGCTGAGGAAGGACATCGTGAGTGACAGGCTGCGCTTTGCTGGCTGCTAAAAGGATTTGGTCGCCGCTTGAAAAGCTTACCAATGCGAGGACGAGCCAAACAGCCGTTGCGATCATCAGGCCGAAAAAACCACCTTTAGGGCCGAAGAAACCCAAGCCGATGATAAAGCCCAACAGCAGCAGCACCACGGCCATCAGCACCATCAGCAGGATAGAGTTTCGTTTGTTGGCTCGTATCAATTCCCACATAGTTCATACCTCGCGGTTTATAGGCCGCGGCTTATAGTTCTATTGGTATCTGCCAACAACTGCCCCGTTTTAAAAGCTTACCTTTGGTGCTTCGCGTTCGGCGGCGGCTTCTATCTCGAAGAAATCACGTTTGCCAAAGCTGAACATGCCGGCGATGATGTTGGAAGGGAACATCTGAATCTTGTTGTTGAAGGACAAGACCTGGTCGTTATAGTTCTGCCTGGAAAAAG
>CAZQKO010000024.1:0-20882 GCA_964593945.1 uncultured Pirellulales bacterium
TGGGTAGTGTCAGGTTTTTGTATATTCGAAAGAGCAGCCAGTCTTCAAGCACCTGAGCAAGCTCACTTCGGCATTCTTCCAAAGTCGCGGCATTCGCATATACACCTCGACATTCCGGGATTTCTCCGTAATAGGTGCCGTCATCGGCGAGGATTTCATAACGCGCGTGTCTCATCGCAGCTTCGAGATATTTCGTAAGCATATATAAATCTCCACTTTGATTGTATACAACCCGACATAAACCAGACTTCGCTCTTATTATACTGAAACTGCCAAAGTAATTCAAAATAAATGCTAAAAACTTACTATAGGGAAGTTCTGTCTTCTGTCCTCCGTCTTCTGTCCTCTGAGCACGAGCCGGATTATAACCGAAAATGACAGCAAACAAAATCCCTGTTTTTGATGGAATTGATGGGTGTTCCAAATACTAATTAAGGAAATATCATTTTAGGATGTATCTATTTTCATCAGCAATAAATTAAAATTGTATGTAATATTACGACTCACACGTTATAATATGTGAACACACGGTTTTAGTGAAATCGTACGAAGTAACATATAGTTTTACATATCCTCTTGAATCGTATCGAGTGATATGATTCGTGTTGTAAGTACTTTCAAATCGGAAGATGAAAATTTGTCCATATTTGCGTCAATGAAATTTACTAAATCTGGGATATCTGCATCTGATTTAACCAAGAGGTATTTGACATCCTTAGGCGAGAATTGAAGTCTTGCCTTCTCCGCTGCAACATTATTTGCCTCCTCTATAATCGCTGGATCATTAAATTCCTTCTTGCGTAGGTATTCTTCAATGTCATCTTGTTGTGCGACATACCTCCATTCTAATTCTTGGTAGAACTCTTTCGTGACCGGTTTTCCTGCTACAATCATTGTACCAGAAATTGGCTTTGAATAGGCGACTGTGTAGCGCATATTCTTTACATATTTTTTCTTCTGCTCAGCTTTACTCATTTGAATCATGATCTCTGCATTGTTACGTAAGCTTTCTGCAAGCGGTGAAATTTCAGAAACATATATAATAGGATTCAGCCCATTCGATAATGCCCAAATTTTGTTCATGCCAATGCCAAATAAGCCATAGAATTCCACATGTTCAATAATTCGACTTAGAGGAATGTCGCAGAAGCACACGATTGGAAGTGCAATGAATCCACCACGTTCCTGAATTAGCCATCCGATATCTTCGAGACTGTACCGGGGATAAAATCCATTCTTCAGAATGCTCTTGAGTGTGTCAAGGGTTTTTGTAAAATGAAAAAGCGTAGTTGATCTTGGTTTTAGCATAGTCGCCTTTCTCATGTCACTATTTCTTTCAAGTAGGTACTCTATAAATTTTCTGAACCACAGATTACTTAAATAGTCTCTAAGATGCCTTCGATATAGCCTATGCAGCAAGCTTTATTTAATATTATTCTATATTAGAACAAAGATTCCATAAAGTTCATTTTCCTAAAACACACTACTTTATATTTTCTTAAAAATTTATTTTCTCATCGATTCTTTCGCATATCTTAAGATCAAGTTGTTCAAAAATTTTTGGTTGAACAACAAGTTTGCCGTCCACCCCGTGAGATATGAATTGAATTTATCTCACGGGGTGAACATAGACAAATAAACCTTTACCTTGTTTATATTTCTCGCCGGTTTCGTCCCAAATGACTGACACTTTTTTCCCACGATAATATACATTATCCAATGCAAACCATTTCCAGGTGCGTGCCCCTGAGGGGCCGGCGGGAACGAGCGGACGAACTACGATTTTATCATCAACACTCGGACAAAGGCCAACTAAGTCGGATATGACCAAGTCACAAAAAGTGGAATGATTATAATATCGGCTGCGCGGGTTGTCACCTTTTAGCCAGGCGCCGGTGTTCTCATCCTGATATTCGCCGATATATGGCTTACCAGCTTTGTGATGCGACTTTGCGTAAGTCAATAGAGCATCAAAATAGTCCTTGGAGGATAAGCCTGCCCCCGCTCCTGTCTTCGACAAGAAGACGCGGGGGTAATTTCGCAATAAATTTGCCATGCCGACGAGGGTTTGAGTGGTTGCGAATGGCCAGACCGCACCATCCCACTCACAGCCACCCACGCCGTGCGATCTGAACTTCGGATGCCGTCTTTCCGCAGTGGTCAAACCAAATGGAGCCTTAAAGCCATTGGGGTCAAGCACGCTAAGCCAGGCATCTTCAAAGCCGGAATCAGGCAGGTTAAAGTACCATGGAATAAATCCAATTGCTTCACGGGCATCGCTAAGCTTTACTTCCTCAAAACGAACCTTGAAAAATTTAGCATCAGCATCCCAGAGATTTTTCTGTACAAGGTCTTTCAGTTGCAATGCCTTTTTATGAAACTTCTCAGAAAGGTCCATGTCACCTGCCATTTCAGCTATTTTGGAAATGGCTTGAGCGTTGCCGAACATGTAGCTACTGATTGTAGGCCGGGCGTTTTTTGCTTTTCTTGAGCCGCTGATTGATTCTTCCATGCCATCGCGAACATCGTATTGCCAGAATAAACCGTTAGGAAGCAGTTTTTCCTCTTCCCACTTCTCGTAGTCACGCACCAGGTCGGGCAGCAGATCGATTAGAAATTCTTTATCGCCGGTGACTAAGTATCTATTATACAAGGCATCTGCAACCCAACTGCTGTATTTATGAAAATGCTCCTGGGGCTTGCCGGCGTTTCCGCGGAACCAAAACAGCACATAGTCATTTAGATACTGCTGATTTTTCAGCCAGCGTCCTTCATATATATGATGGCCGAGCGCGCAGCTAATCGTGTTGTAGACGCCGGCATGTTTCACCGGCGTAATAAATTCGGTAAGAACAAAACCGACTGGGGTTTTTTTGATATGCTTGCGGTATGTCCACCAGCGGTAGTAATAAATCTGCTCAAAGTCTTTATCCGGGCACTCGAAGAATGGAATATTTTCCTTCATCCATGACCAGGCCTCGGCATTGGGAACAAAGTTAATTACATCCTCATCCTCCATACCGTTAAAGTACTCGACGTAATGCTTAAAGTCCTCGGGATTCAATACGGGCCCGGCATCGCTGGTGACCCTGCCAACAATAACCCCGCCCACGGGCCTGTCCTGAGCATGGTCGAAGGATGGCGGGGCTAATCTGTCTTCTGTCTTCTGTTTTCTGTCTTCTGCCATGAAGTCTTTGATGTAATATACCGCCTCTTTGACTTTCTCATCGGCACCAGGTTCATCCCAGCCCGGCTTGAAATCGTCCCCGCTTTTGTATTCCTGCACATCGTCTGTCAGTCGATACTCACCTGTTCGGAAAACGATTCTCTCCGGCTCACCTTCTTTAGATGAAAAGTTCCAATCCCTCGACTGCGCTTCCCTCGGCTTTGCTCGGGACAGGTCTTGTGCAACTTCTTTCCCATCTAAATTGATGAAGAACTGCCGCTTTTTTGCATCGAGCATAATCTCAAAATCATGCCATTTGCCGACTCCAAGAGTCGCAATCGAAGAATAATGTTTCATTCTGTTCTTTACTAAATAATCTTGATTCGTATCAATCCTGGTTTGAACCAATCTATCTCCTTTGGCTGATACTACCTCGATATCAAGAATCTGCGCAGCCGATTCAATAAATAATTTGAAAGACAGCGTCTGCTGGTCAGTTTTTTGAAAAACCCGCACCGCCTTGGCGTAGTCATAAGAATCGAAGTCCTTCAGCATCATGCTTTTTTCAGTGGGACTTGGGAAATCAACAATCTCTATCGGACACCACTTCGGTGCATAGATATTCCAGTCTTTAATGACTCCGCCCGTCTCCATTCCCTCGGCTGCGCTCCCTTCGACCTTGCTCAGGGCAGGCGGGACAGGGCTGCTAAAATCATCCCGGATGGGGCCATCAACCTCCCATTTCACCGGCACCGGTATCCTGGAAATCCAGATATCTTCTTTATTAACTGAATAGACGACCCATAAATCATCGCCTGGCGGATTGCCGTTTCCCTCTATAATTCCTCGGACATATTGCGGGCCGGGCCGTTTCTCGCGTCCCCAAAATCGCTTGGGCGGTACTTCGCTGTGAACATTAACCAGATTATCAAACAAGATGCCATCGTCACTTGTAGCAATACACAAAGGATGTCGTGCAAGACTATCGGTTGGATTATAAACTAATGCAAATTGCCCGTTGTCTAATCTTTGTGCCCAGATTTTCGCACCGCTGTAAGTGAGAGTTTCACATCGAACGGGTTGCGACCATGTTTGGCCGTTATCTTTTGTCATTGTCACCCAGCGGTCTTTGAAAAAGCCGACAACAGCTCCGTCCGGCCGAGTGTAAAAACAGAACGCCTTGCCGGGAACCTTTTGACCACGGTCAATTAACCAGGGAACTCGATAAAAATCCTTATCTTTTGTTAGAAAGTCTTCCTCCCACCATTGCATTCGCCGGACTCTATCAGACAAAAAGGCATCACAAGCTTCAACAAAACTTTTGTCCGGTGAAGATGTATAAAGTGGATATTTTACCTGCCCTTTCCAGTTATCGTTTAGCCGGATAAAATAAATTGGCCCAAAAGAATTATCAGCATAAATCTCACGTACGACTCGACCAATGCCATATCCATCATTGGGGCCATAATAAGCCATTGCTAAGAGCCGTCCGTTGGGAGCAACATAAAATCCCATTCTTTGGTGCATATATTTGAAGACTATCGAGGCATCTTCATTAGCTGTAAAATAGATGGGAAAAAGAACCACAGGTTTCGTCCAGTTTTTACCGTCAGCGGATCTGGAAAGCATTGTCACGCCGGGCGGGATATGCTCGCCGGTCGGATTGGTCAAATATGCACAGTAGAATTGGCTATTAAAGTAAGCCAGCACAGGAGCGTGATTATATGTCCAGCCTAAGCCGTCCGACCATTCCGGATGCGTGCGGTTTGCCCGCAGGATTTGATAATTTTGCACGCCGATAGCCGGCCGCATCTGCCCATCGTGATAGCCATTTTTATAATCACTGTTTGAGGTCTTTACTTTGCCGATGTAGTATATCGGTTCATCTTTTTCCCCGACGGCACCGAAAAGCATACCTACATGCAGTACAACAAAAAAAAATGAGCATAAAAGTTGATGTGTACTTTTTATCATAATTTCTGTACCGGCTTTCATAAAACTCAATACACAAGTCTTGGGTCTTGAGTCTTCGGTCCTGGGTCTATTATTCACTTATTTAACACGGCATATTCGCAAAGCCATATAAGGTTTGCCGGGTAACTGGATTTTTGACCTCTTTTTATCTATATATTCATAACGGTCCAGCTTTTCTACTTCAAAAACCTGTTCAATAGCTGTCTCTGTCATATTCCATGTGTCAATCAAATCAACCTTAAATCGCATCCCCTCTTTGAGGGCTTCATCCGGCAGTCGGAACTTCCATTCCCTCGGCTCTTCCTTGCCAAAATAATACAAATAATACTCACCATATTTCCCCACAGCATTTCTTAAATAGTATTGATCGAGCGGATTAAGCCCTCCCTCCGGTCCATCTTCGACTATCTTTCGTAGGTATGCGATTCTGGCTGGGCTTTCCCTCACGAGCTTGCCGCCGGTAGAAATCCAGCCATCTCCGTAAGGTTGTCCCCTTGACGTCTCGCCATGTGTGGCATAAGCACCGCCGACATAGGCGACCCAGAAGCGGTAAACCATTTCTTCGCCCGTTAACTGTCCCCAGCGTTTATCGATATTGCCTTCATAATTTATCTCATCGTGCACAATTGGCTTTTTATAAATATCCCTTAAAAGCGGGGACACCCCCAATGCGCGAACTGCATTATAATATTGAAGGCTGACATGCGTGACCCACGGTTTTGAATAATCGTAAAGCCGATCGGCGTTATGAATGGAGCGCAAATGCCCGTAAGGGTCCTTTGCCTGCACAAGTTGAAAAAGGCGGTCCCAGTCGGCATCGGTCAGATGCTTCATAAAGCTATTTTCATTGGCGAGACTCCACCAGACGTTGCGAAAGGCAGCAAAACGGGCAACGACATAACGCACGAAACGGTCATTCGTTTCGGCATCCATTGTGTCGAACCCCCATTTACCTTTATCGTAAGGCCTGAAAAGTATCAGATCAGCCTGAATGCCAATATCTCGAAGCTGCAAGACACATTGTTCTAATCTTTGGAAATAAACAGGATTGAATTTTGAAAAGTCCCAGTTTTCCTTTGACGTGCCCTCAAAAGGGAAACAATCCAAAGCCTCCGGCCCTTCAACATATTCTTTCCGCCAGGGCGGTACGACCAGGAAGCGAGCTTTATTGAAAGGTGAGCTCTTTAATGTTTCAATGGTCTCTTGTTTCTTTTCCTGTGGCTGGAAGGGCCATTCATAAATTGTAGTGCCAAATAAGAAAAATGGCGTCCCGTCTTCATAAGCAAAATGATATTGATTTCTCACTCGTACAGGACCGTGATTGTCTGGCGAGGCAGCATTGCATACAAATTGTCCTTCTTTATCATTCAATTCGTCTCGATTGCTTTTTGTTTTAAAGGTCCAAAGACCCTCCCTGTCCGGCATGAAACGGATTTTAAATGTATCGTTACCATCGTAAAATCCGTCCGCTTCAACAGTTCTGTCGTCATTTGTAAAAATGGCACTTAATTCAATATCAATAAATGGGTTGCCCCCGCTCTTGTCTTCGCCTGCCCCTGCGTCTCCCGACGCAAGTCGGGGCAGCGGGACAAGAAGACGCGGGGGTCCGGGTATTGTTACTTCATAAATGTCCCATTTTTCAACTGGATTCGACAAGCTCACCACAAGTTTGCGGTCTTGAGCCGGTAATGAATTGCTAAACAAAAAAATAAGAAGTGTAATCAGAATCAATCTCTTCATAAAAAATACCCCATATTTGGAAATTATTAATTACCCGTTTCCGGTTTCCGGTTACCAATTATACTTATAGAGTTCTCAGACTGTCAAACGGACAGTAACTAAATGGCGTAAGCCATCCCTCACGGGAGTGAGCTAAAATGCCTAAAATGAGCTAAAGTGACTAAAATGTAAAGTTATAACTTTAGGCACTTTAGTCACTTGCAATTTTAGGCACTTATTACTTGGCACTTTAGGCGGTACACACTTTAAGCAGAGATTTTTCTTGCAGCCAGGGCTGCTTATTTGGTATAAATATAAAAGCTTAGTTTTGCGGCTTCCTATATTTAACAAAGCAGCAATTACATAAGTTTTCACAGAGGAGAATCTTCACCATGTCATAATCATGGTTCTTATTAACTTTTTTGAGAAGGAGGATCATCATGTATAAAAATAGAAGAAGTATTTGGCTGGTTTCTTTTATTTTGGCCATAATTTTAGCTACAGGCGCAGCTTTCGGGCAATCTATAAAAATCAACTTCCAGCGGATGGTTAGTCGGACACCGGACGGTTATCTACCCGATGCCGGTGAGGTCTTTGGCGACAGAGGCAACGGCTACAGCTATGGCTGGGACGCCGACATTCAGGGCGATTCGCGTGAGCGCAACAGCTCAATTGACCAACGTTACGACACACTGGTCCAGATGCAGGAGGGGGACCCCAGAACATGGGAGATCGAATTGCCCAACGGCGGTTACGATTTGTTTATAGCTTGCGGTGACCCGTCGTACAACGACCAGATCAATACTATTGATGTGGAAGGTACAATTATAACCGACCTGAACGGCCGAAGTAACTACGACGAGTACAATGTGGCGGTCATAGTAAACGATGGTCGTTTAACAATCAAGCCGGCCCCCGGCGGGACCAAATGCAAGATTATGTTCCTGCACATTGATCGTATTGTAATGTTGAAGGCTTACGATCCGGTCCCGGCCGATAAGGCCATCCATTCAGAGGCATCGGTGACTCTTGGCTGGTCACCGGGAGATTTTGCAGCCTCACATGATGTATATTTCGGTGAGATTTTTAACGAAGTCGATAATGGCAGCGGCGATACATTTAAGGGCAATCAGCTTGAGACATTTTTCGTTGTGGAAAGTCTCGTCCCGGGCGTGACATACTACTGGCGAATCGATGAGGTTAATGAGCCCCATCCGGATAGTCCCTGGAAAGGCGATGTCTGGAGCTTTACGCTTCCCATTGCTACCGCCTATAATCCTGACCCACCTGATGAAGCCGAATTTGTGCATACGGATGCGACCATTAGCTGGACCGCCGGTTTTGATGCTCAATCGCACACTGTGTACATTGATGACAATTTTGATGATGTGAACGATGCCACTGGAGGAATCCCCCAGGAAGCTACAACCTATACTCCGGGTATCCTTGCAAAAGAGACAGTCTATTATTGGCGAGTTGATGAGTTCGACGGAGTAAACACGCATAAAGGTGAAATCTGGAGTCTTGAAACAATACCTTATGTGCCGGTTACCGATCCTAATCTTCTTTGCTGGTGGAAATTTGACGAGGTCATCGGTAATAGTATAATTGATTACTCCGGCTATGACCATTTTGGGACCGTTTATGGAGCATCGTTGGATGCAGCTGGTCGCATTGGTTCCGCGCTATACTTTGGCGGTGACGGTGACTACGTAGTTGACGAAGATGCCGAGGACTACCTCAATGGTTTAAGTGCCCTGACGGTCTGTATGTGGACTAAGGCGGACATGGTCGGCACAGACCGTGGTTTCATCGACTGCGTGGAACCCGACGGTAGAGATCAAATAGTGACTATGCGCTATGACGCATCCGGTTCAAGCTACGGTGGTCGTAGTTTAGTTAAAATAGCAGTGACATCGACATCAACGCCGGAAAATTGGGAACAGCAGTTAGAAAGCTCCAGCTTCGTCCAGACCACCGAGTGGCAACACGTTGCGCTTGTCTGGAAAAGTAAAGACGTGATAAGATTCTATGTTAACGGTAAAGAAGATTCACCAACAGGTAGGACCGATGCAAACGATGTTGGTGGTACTATTACGGGTTGCCAGAAATTAATCATCGGCAAGGGCGGTAAGGACCAAGGTACCACCGCCGGGTGGAAAGGCATGATCGACGATGTCCGCATCTATAATATTGCACTTAGTGAGGAAGAAGTCAAACAGGCAATGAGAGGTGAATCGGATCTTGCCTGGGATCCAAGCCCGGCGAATGGCTCGACACCGGACTTAAAGAACGCGTTGCCTCTTGGCTGGGCCCCTGGAGGCAATGCTGTTGAGCATGATGTCTATTTCGGCACTGATAGAGAAACGGTATCCAATGCGGACACATCCGATACGACAGGTATATATCGTGGCCGCCAGCCTGAGACCAGCTATACTCCTGCCGAAGGTGTTCAATGGGGCACTGGGCCTTACTACTGGCGGGTCGATGAAGTAAATAGCGATGAAACTATCAGCAAAGGCAGGCTATGGCAATTTACTGCGGCTGACTTCGTCCTCGTAGAAGATTTTGAAGACTATAATGACTACGAGCCGAATAGGATATTTGACGCGTGGATGGATGGTTGGAACTCTGATACAAACGGTTCTATTGTAGGCTATGATGATCCGGATTTCTTCGCTGGAGAACATTTTGTCGAGACTACGGATGTTCACAGTGGCTCTCAGTCGATGCCTTATTTCTACGACAACACCACTGCTAAAATCTCCGAAGCGACATTACAACTGGTTTATCCGCGTGACTGGACTGAGCAGAACGTCAAGGTACTGACACTGTGGTTCATGGGCTATCCGGCGGGATTCAAAGAAGAACCGGCGGGAACCTACACAATGACCGCCTCAGGTACAGATATCTCCGGTACAACTGACGAGTTCCGCTATGTGTACAAGCAGCTTTCCGGCGCTGGGTCGATTTCGGCGAAGGTGCTAAGCGTGGATGACACGCACGAATGGGCCAAGGCCGGCGTGATGATTCGTCGAATGCTGGATCTAACTTCACCATTCGCAGCGGTGTACATCACACCCGGCAACGGATGTAGATTCCAGGGCAGGCTGGCTCCGGCCACGGAAGCCGCGAGCGACACCTCAGTAGCGACGCCTGAGCAAAGGGCAATCACTGCACCGTACTGGGTGAAAATAGAGCGTGACAGCGCCGACAACTTTAACGGCTTCTACTCCAGCGACGGTGTCACCTGGCAGCCGATGGCATGGAATCCACAGTATATTGCAATGCCTTCGAATGTGTATATAGGCTTGGCACTGACCAGCCATAACGTTAACGCAATCTGCAAGGCCAAATTTTCTGATGTCAAAACCACCGGCTCGGTTACTCCAGCGACATGGACAAACGAGATCATCGGTACCACCATGCTTAGTAACGATCCTGAGCCGATGTATGTGGCTCTCAATGACAGCGCTGTGGTCTATCACGACAATCCCGACGCAGCCCAGATAGACACTTGGACTGAATGGAATATCAACATGCAGGACTTTGCAGATCAGGGCATCAACCTGACCGATATCGACAGCATCACTATCGGCTTCGGTAACAAGAGCAATCCGCAGGCCGGTGGCTCAGGTAAGATGTTCTTCGATGATATTCGGCTGTATCGATAGCTCGTCAAAGAATCGGTGATTGGCCGTGGTAACAATGGTCTGGTGGGACGCAGAAATGATGTTCAATGCTTGTGCATTTGCAAAGTGGTCTTGTTTTTGGGCAGCATTAGCTGCAATAGTGGTTTGCATTAGTGTTGTTATAACTATGTGTTTAAATTAGAGTGAAAAAGGAAGGTGAGTTATAAGAGGTTACAAGAATACATACAAGGACAAGGACGGCAAAAATCGGAAATCCACAATCGAAAATCACAAATCGTAAATCGTAAATTTAATAGCCCCAAGGGGATTCGAACCCCTGTTGCCGGGTTGAAAACCCGGTGTCCTAGGCCTGCCTAGACGATGGGGCCAACGAAACAAAATAAGTGAGCTAAAGTTTGAAGTGCATAAAGTTCGTGTAATGGTTGCGGTTGCGCGGCTCGTATCGGTTGCGTTTAACGTATGACGATAGACGAAACGAGTTACGCTCTTCAGCTCACGTTAGGCACTTTAGCTCATTTTAGGCACTTTACATTTTTCATGCTACTCCATACTGATTGCCTCCTCAGGACAGGCTTCAACGCAAAGGCCGCAGTCAATGCAGTTATTAACATCAACCACCGCTTTCCCACTGGCCATGTTGATAGCCTCGCTGGGGCATTCCTCTACACAGGTTTCACATCCCGTGCACTTCTCAGGATTCACTTTAGCCGGCATTCAAACAACCCTTTCACAAATAATTCAGCATTTACCAAAAAGTGAGAGAATGTTACAAAATTCTGCCGATATTACAATACAATTTTTCGGAAATCTGGACAGAAAAAAAACCGTCGCCATACCGGCGACGGCTAAATATCGATGACGAGTCAAGGAGCAATTTTCTCACTCCTTCGACAGGGTCAGGATGGTGAGCGAAGCCGAACCATTATTTTCGACTCTCTTTAGACGATGCCTTGCTGTATCATAGCGTCAGCGACCTTGATAAAGCCGGCAATATTAGCGCCACGAACATAGTCAATGAAGGAGTCATCCTCTCTGCCGTATTTTACACAGTTCTCGTGGATGGAGTGCATAATGCCTCGAAGCTGGTTGTCCACCTCTTCGCGTGAGCGCCGCATACAGCCGGCGTTCTGGTTCATTTCCAGTCCGGACACAGCTACGCCGCCTGCGTTAGCCGCTTTGCCTGGGCCATAGAGGATTCGCGCGTTCAAAAATACTTCTACAGCCTGGGGCGTTGTGGGCATATTAGCGCCCTCACTTACACAGTAACAGCCATTCTGGATAAGTTGCTTTGCGTCGTTTTCGTCAATCTCGTTTTGGGTGGCACTTGGAAAGGCAAGGTCGCACGGCACGGCCCAGGGACATTTGCCGGGCAGATATTTGCTATCCTTGAATTGCTCTGCATATTCGCTGATCCTGCCACGCCGGCCATTTTTGAGCTGCTTTACCCAGGCAAGCTTTTCATCATTGATGCCATCTGTATCCACGATCGTACCGTCTGAATCTGAAAGTGTGATTGCTTTTGCTCCCAGGGCATTGAGTTTTTCGACCGTGAACTGGGCCACGTTGCCTGAGCCGGACACCGTTGCGGTTTTTCCTTCGATACATTCGCCGCGAGTCGCCAACATATCATTCGCGAAATAAACTGCGCCGTATCCGGTCGCTTCAGGCCGCAATTTTGAGCCTCCCCAGTTGGTGCTTTTGCCGGTCATAGAGCCATGGAAGCACCCGCTCAGCCTGCGATACTGCCCGAACAAGTAACCAATCTCACGCTCCCCTACGCCGATGTCACCGGCGGGGACATCGGTATCAGGTCCAATATAATGGAAAAGATCACACATAAAGGCCTGGCAGAAGCGCATAACCTCCCCGTCGCTGCGCCCCTTGGGATCGAAGTCCGAACCGCCTTTTGCGCCGCCCAGAGGCAAAGTGGTCAAACTATTTTTCAAGACCTGCTCGAAGGCCAGGAACTTCAGCACACCCAGGTTGACCGATGGATGAAAACGCAGCCCACCTTTATATGGGCCGATCATGCCATTCATCCTGACCCGATACCCGCGATTGATCTGGACTTCATCGTTATCGTCAACCCAGGCAACACGGAACATAATAACACTTTCAGGCACTACCAGCCGATCCAGAACCTTCGCCTCGCGGTAAGCCTTGTTCACCTGCACAATCGGCATTACCGATTTGGCCACCTCGTGAACAGCCTGGTGGAACTCGGTTTCTCCCGGTGATTGCGAAATGACCCGTTGCATAAAGGCATTGACTAAAGATTCAATATCCGACTTGGTTGCAACATTGTTCGACACTATTACAGACATAATCTTTCCTCGTTCTATGTGCTATACGTAGCAGATATGTAATCGACTGCGAATCCTCCTCCTAAATCGAGCGAGTTTACCACCACGCAAGCGGGACTTAATGTTTTTTAGTGCATATTCGCTGGATAGAATCCAGGTAGTGCTTCATTAACCAGAACTTTTCAAGAAATTCCGGCCATCCACAGGTAGGAACAAAGCCGTTATTTACCTCCGGACTGATTAAACCACCCGAAGTCACAATATGTTTGAATTCGGCCCAAATTTCCGCCCAGACTTTGTTTGCATCCAACGCGACCGCATCGGCTACCTTCAACAAGTGCTCAAGCTCCGACATAGGTGTGAAGGGCAGAATAGTAGGCTCCTCTTTCAAAGCTGTTACGACTGATTTCTTTCTCATCGGTTTCACTGTATTAGAGTCCTCCAATCCCCGGCGACAAAAAACGTCAAAAAGATCAGTTAACTACCAAATAGGAGCAGCTATTAATCATTCTACCATTTTATACCCAATATTATGAACCCAATACTATTCATACTTATTACACATGTAATATGTATAATTATTTACATATATATTACTCATATATAACCTATATCTATGAACTATTATCTAAGTGGATACATTTGTGATTTGTTATGTTAATTCATGTAATGTTCTGCTATTTATACACTTACATTTTTATGTATAATGTGAAAAAGTTCTTGACTTCTAACGAGATAACCATGATAATTCTATCTAAAGAATTGAAACTTTATAATCTATGTGTATTTAATGGGTACTTTGAATGGCTAATCAACCTACTCGTTCCAAGCTTATACAGGAAATTGAAGCCTTACGAAGGCGAGTGGCGGAATTGGAGCATGTAGAGGGATCGATAGAACTTCAATCGGGACTTGAACTGGCATTACGAGAGCGGATAAAGGAGCTGGACTGCCTCTACACAATTTCCACACTTCAGGAAATGCACTTTCATTCTTCGAACAAATTCCTGCAGAGCGTTGTTGACTGCCTGCCCAGAAGCTGGCAATTTCCTGAGCACGCCTGTGCGCGGATTGTATACAGGGACAAGGAATATATAACTGAAGGTTTTAGCGAAAGCAATTGGCGGATGGCCGCCGACATCTTCGCCGATGGCAAGCCTGCGGGTGTGGTGGAAGTGTTCTATCGGAAGGTGGTTCTTACAGATGCCGATAGTCCGTTCCTAAAGGAGGAATATGCTTTGATTCGTGCGGTTGCCGAGCGAGTGGGCAGTGTTTTAATGCACATGAAAGCTGAGGCTGACCTTCGCGCCGCCCACAAAGCGATACAAAGAGAGCATCAGGCTCTACAGGAGGCAAACATAGCACTGCGTGCGGTCCTTTCCCGGCTCGAGGACGAAAAGCAGGAAATAAGGGCATCAATACTGGCCAACATCCAGAAGATTATCATGCCCATCGTATTTGAGCTGGAGCTCGAGGTCACCGGTCGGCAGAGATCTTATGTCACACTATTACGGCAGAGCTTACAGGAGATAACTTCTCCATTTCTTACTCAGCTATCAAGAGAACATATGCAATTGACTCCTGTCGAGATTGCAATTGGTACAATGATTCGCAATGGACTATCGACGAAGGAAATCGCCCAGCTTCGTTGCATCTCCGCTGCAACTGTCAGACGGCATAGAGAGAACATCCGCCGTAAGCTGGGCCTGAGAAACCGCAAGGTCAACTTAGCAACGTATCTGCAGGCCTCATTTTCGCGGGAATCCATATCGAAACCTAAGGAAGAGTAAATAACCGTCACCAGAGCTTTGTTATCAATCCTGCAATCCTTCGACCCAGCTCAGAGCCTGCCCTGAGCTTGTCGAAGGGACAGGTTTATTGCGGGGTCATGTCCTGTGTTTCATCGGCAATTAAAGCCATCGCCATGTCACGGACTATCCGGCTCGAATCATTTTCAGCGGCCCAGCTCAGAACCCTGTCGAACTTGTTTTCCGAACTTTTAGCCAGTAAATAAACAGACATCAGACGAACCGGCCATTCGGTATGGTTCAAATTCTTTGCAACCGTATTCATCAGCTCAGTATCCAATGGCAACGAAAGCATCTCAGCCATAGTATGCACCTTGACCACCCACTCGTTCTCGGCAGGATTGAGCAGTAACCCGGACTCCTGCAGCAGCGCTGATTTAAGAAAGCCCGGTATCCAGTCGGCATACTTATATCTATAAAGCGCTCCTTGCTCAGCCATCGTATGCTGCTCCTTAAGAAGTCCGACAAACAGTTCCGCGATATTGATTTTTTGGTCCCGATATATCGGGATTGAAATTGAATTGAGTCGGTTTTGCAGGTAACTGCTGCTAATGTCGATTCCCGGCCGCTTCAATACCATCTTAACCGGCCTCATATCAACCAGCTTATTGGCTATCTCGCCTTGCTCAGTTTGGCCGATGCTGATTGGATCGAGATAGAGTGTGAATTCTATATTCAAAGATGCCTGGGGATGACTAAGCAGCAACCGCCTGAGCTGGCCCGTGATAAGCCGTACAGGGACAACGATGCTCTTACCCGGCTCGATAGATAATGCAGAGCCAATATTAAGAGACACTAAATTCGGTATCTTCCTGTTAAGGTCTCCACTGATATTGACATCGATCCTGATATTACCGTTGAATAAACCATCATCAGTTATGATAAGGGGTTCGGAAAAATTATTTGTTATGGTAATTTGCCCCAATGGACTGAATTCACTACCGTATGAAAACTCATTACTTCTGCTTCCAAACTGAATTGAGATTATCTTATCCGGACTCATAAAATCCGGTACGAGTGCTTGGCCAAAACTATTTCTCAGCGCAGACAGGACATAATCAGGATCAACAGGTGGTTTGTACTGTTGGTCCTGTTGAGCTAAAAGCTCTTTGGCGCGTTCCGCCGCCAGCGAGCTGTGATCTTTAGAGATAGCAGTTTTCAGGGTTTCAATCGCCGCGTCTTTCTGTCCCTCGGCCAATTGAATCTGAGCCTGCACCAAATCCGCAATTTGATTATGTTCGTAATTTTCAACAAGGGGCTTGGCCCATTCAAACTGCTGATTCATCACGAGCGCATAAGCAAGAAGAACAGCCGCCACAGCCGAATTTGAATTAATTGAGTACGCTTTATTGGCCCAGTCCAAAGCCTTTAGCGAATCCTGCTTTGCGAAACAGTAAAACCAGGCAAGTTGTACCGCACCAGGTTCGCCGGGGCGATTTTCCTCAAGAAGCTGTTGTGCTTTTAACTCAGCAGCCTGGAATATTCGGTCTGCTTCGTCCGTTTTACCTATTTTTGCTGCCGCTCTACCGGCAATAGCTTCAACAAGGATGTCGAACCGCCCGCTACTACGAACACGCTCGGCAATTTGCAAACATCTACTACGGTTTTGTTCGGTATTGTAATTACTGATTATCCAGGGAAGATAGATGTTTGGTGGCAGAGCTTCATTGGGATAGAGATAGTCGAACAAATCAACGCAATATTTATAGGCGTCGGCAGCTATCTCGTAAAGGTAACCACCATGGGCGGATTCGGCATATCGCGCAAAGGCCAGCGCTGCCTCGATATCCAAAGGATTTTCGCGCAACATTAACCTCAGGTGCTCAAAATACACTGCCGGGCTGACTTTCTCAGGGGCAAGCTCAACCAGCTTTGCAAATGCCAGCTTATTGTATTTGTTATTTAAATAAGCTCTAACTAAAAGAGACTTAGCGGTATTGAAATCGGCCTTTTCCACCATTAAAAGAGCAAGTAATGTAGCCAGCTCGGAATCCAGAACGGCGTTTTTGCCCCCAAACTCAGCCAGCATTTGCTCCAGGATTTGCTCCCGCTGTTCACGAGTATCGCAGCGATCAAACAGATATCTAATCGCTTCTTTGGCCACCTCAAGGTCTATTGTCTTACCCGCATACTCAGCCAGCCAATTATAGACCTCCTGTGAATAGCCCTGTTTTGCCTGTCCTGAGCGCCGTCGAAGGGAATATTCACAGGCGAGCTTAATCAATAGAGGGTGAATCCTATCCTGAGCGACCTGTGGTGAGCGGAGTCGAACCAAGTCGAAGGATTGGTCTGTAGTGCCGCGGCTCGACGGAGCTCGCTGAAGTCCGAGTTCTTTCGCGGCAATTAAGAATAAAATCGCCTGCTCAGCCTGCGGCGTGGTAAAATCTTTAGAGTTGGCCAGTTCATGCGCTATTTCGTAGAACCTTTCGGCGGCGGATGTCGCACCAATTGTTCCACGTTGAAAATCCGGACTTGATGAGGACTTTAGAATATCTCCGGCTTCAATTGATGCAGAGCAACAAAGAAGTACCGATAATATCACTAAAAGAGACCTTCCCTTGAGCATATGTCTATCCATATCCAGACCTATAAAGCGCTACTAACTTATTTCGGGCAATTGTCTTAGCTGCTTTAGGTAGAACGTGTGATAAAATTGACTTGCGGCGATTGATGGCTGGTGATTGGTAAATGAATTAACCATCGCTGGGTAAATGGTGCGTTAGGAAAAAACACGTGAAACGCTAATTGCGAACCCCATGATAAATCACGGGGCTAAATAAATAAACTAAATACTCAAAGTGACCGTTTTTCAACGATGTACTGCCATAAGTGGATATTTAACAGTAACATATCGCAATTTGTCATTCCCGCGCAAGCGGGAATCCACTGCTATGATACGGTAAATGGATACCCGCCTTCGCGGGTATGACAGTACGAATCGGTCAGTTTGAGTAAATAGAAATGTACTTGGCTACCGGTTTTACCGGATTTTTGTTCTTCCTTGATTTTTAACTATCATCAACCGTGTATCTGTCGGTAAAGATTTCGACGCTATCTTTATATTCATACGGCTCGTTACCTGTGGCAGTCCTAGGGACTCCTAACGGAGAGCTATCGGCAAGCTTATCTAACCGCCTTTGAGCTAAGAAGATTTTCAAAGCAGTAATCCCACAGCCGATGCCGGCGATGAAAAACACCGCCGCAGCAAGGTACGCAAAAATCTCAGGCAGCGCAGCAATAATAACACCAAAGCCAATGAGAAGCAGTCCCACTATAAATATTGTCGCGGACACTCTTCGAGAGGCCTGCGATATCATATTTGTATAAAAACGAAAACTCATATTCCTAATCTCGTAAAGTGCCTAAAGTGCCTAAAATTTGGAGTGCCTAAAGTTGGATGCTCCATATTCAATCAAACTTTACTTTAGGCACTTTAGCTCACTTTAGGCAATTCTCACTCTAACTGTTTAATACATTCCACCACCTCCTGGTGGCATTGGAGGAGGCGTCTCTTTCTTTTCAGGTATTTCACTGACAATAGCATCTGTTGTCAGAAGCAGCGAGGCAATTGAGGCACCATTCTGTAGCGCCACCCTTTCCACCTTGGTCGGCACAATCACACCGAACTCAATCATATTACCATATTCCTTTCGCAGAGCATCGTAGCCGAATTTCTTTTCTTTGCTTTCCATAACCTTCTGAGCTACGATAGAACCATCCAGGCCAGCATTCTCAGCGATTTGCTTAATCGGTGCAACAACAGCTCTTTTTACAATGTCCACGCCGATCCGTTCATCACCCGTCGCTTTGATTTTATCTAAGGCCAGCAAAGCTCTGAGCATCGGCACTCCACCACCGGGCAGGATGCCCTCTTCGACAGCCGCTCGGCAAGCGTGCATTGCGTCTTCCACCCTCGCCTTTTTCTCCTTCATTTCAGACTCGGTAGCTGCCCCGACCTTAATGATCGCCACGCCGCCGACTAGTTTCGCTAACCGTTCCTGTAGTTTCTCGATGTCGTAATCGCTTGTAGAGGCCTCGATTTCCTTCTTAATTTGTTCGATTCTGCCCTTAATCGCATCGGTGCTGCCCGCTCCCTCAATAATAGTGGTAGTGTCCTTGTCGATTGTAACCTGCTTTGCTACGCCAAGCTGTCTAAGCTCGATATTCTCTAACTCCAGGCCCAGGTCCTCAAAAATGGCCTCGGCTGCGGTTAAAACAGCGATGTCACTGAGCATGGCTTTTCGCCTGTCGCCAAAGCCGGGTGCCTTGACTGCGGCACACTGCAACACGCCGCGCAGCTTATTAACAACCAGCGTTGCAAGCGCCTCTCCCTCAACGTCCTCGGCGATAATCAGCAGTGGTTTACCTTGTTTGGCCACCTTTTCCAGAAGCGGAACCATTGACTTTACTGAACTTATTTTCTTCTCATGCACAAGGATATAGGGCTTATCCAGAACAACCGACATATTCTCTAACTTGTTGATGAAATGCGGACTGAGGTAGCCCTTGTCAAACTGCATACCTTCGACCAGCTCGACCACTGTTTCCAGCGATTGGCCTTCTTCAACGGTTATGACACCATCTTTGCCGACCTTGTCCATTGCTTCTGCCAATTTTTTACCGATCTCAGCATCCTGGTTTGCCGAGCAGGTTGCGACCTGTTCGATTTGCTTGCCGGAATCAACAGATATGCTCATCTTTTTCAGTTCTTCTATGATTGCCTCTACAGCAATATTGATGCCTTTTTTAACCTGCATGGCATTTGCGCCGGCAGTGATATTTTTGAGCCCCTCGCTGAATATACTTTCAGCCAGAATCGTGGCGGTCGTTGTCCCATCACCGGCTACATTAGAGGTCTTAGAGGCCACCTCTTTTACCATTTGTGCGCCCATATTCTCGTACGCATCTTCCAGCTCGATCTCTTTAGCCACCGTGACGCCGTCTTTGGTGACGGTTGGTGAGCCGAATGATTTTTCAAGGATTACATTTCTGCCGCAAGGCCCAAGCGTGATCTTTACCGCCTTGGAAAGCTTTCTAACGCCATCCAGGATAGCCCCGCGTGCATCAGTACCAAAAGCAATCTTTTTAGCTGCCATGTTTTACTTTCTCCTTTGATTTGTAACTGGTAATTGGTAACTGGTAATCACTATGGCAGATTTAACCAGTAACCACTTAACCAATTACCATTTAACCAGTTATTTTTCTATTACTGCCATAATATCCGACTCATCCATAATTAGATACTCTTTCCCATCTATTTTTACTTCAGTACCGGCGTAGCTTGTGAAAAGCACCATATCACCTTTTTTCACCTGCACTTCTTTTCGCGTCCCGTCGTCGAGAATTTTACCTTCGCCGACACTTATGATTTTTCCTCTTTGCGGCTTTTCCTTAGCGGTATCCGGCAGAACAATTCCGCCAGCTGTTTTGTTTTCCGCCTCGACACGCTCGACAAGCACCTTATCTGCCAATGGCCGAATCTTCATGTGTATTTACTCCTTTCAAAAAAACTACTATGGTTTATTTTACTTATCTAATACACTTATTGTTTAGCCGTCGCCGTGTCGGCGACGGTACAAAACTCCACCGTCACATTACTGGTGGGCTAAAGCCCACCCTACCTTACTACGCGAAAATATCACTGTTATATTTTTTCAGAAACAGTCTATTTAAGACTTTCTGCAAAACGACCATATTAACCGGCTTATCAATAACACCAAATACATCGAGCTGCAATGCCTTTACGAGAACGGCTTCGTTTACAGTGCTTGTCAATAGGATGCACGGCAGCAACGGATAATCCATTCGGATAATCTTTATCGTGGCCAACCAGTTCGATTTTTCATAGTCCATATCCAATATAGTAGTGTGGATTCGTCTGTTTCGGATGATGTGTACAAACTCCTGCGGATCATCGGCCATGAGCAGATTCACACCTCTCGGCCTGAGAATATCGCGCAGTGCCTGCGGCCAGGCCCAGTTGGCCCCGCTGGCTAAAAGATTTATCTCTTCGAGTTTTGACAAATTCGTAACCATACCTGTAGCTTACCGCAGAATGTGTGCAAATATCGTGCCAAGAGTCCTGCCGAAAGGCCTTGCTTGCATAAGTGCTTATCATAATTATGGTTACATAACAGGAGTGAATTATTGTTTAGTATGGCAAAATTGCAGTCAGCTGACACTATCCTGTCAGGCTGGCAGGATAGTATAATACTCCCCAAAAACTGGGCGCATAATTAAGGTGGATTTGTCGCCTGAG
>CAZQKO010000025.1:0-20756 GCA_964593945.1 uncultured Pirellulales bacterium
ATAAATCGTTAACCCAGAAGGATTCACTTGTTGCACTTGTGAGTTGAATCCGCCATTTCTATCACTACCAGTTGTCCTATATAATTAACTGCTGTTACCAACCCGTATTTATTCCCTGAAATATTAAATATCACGTATTTATTGTTTCCTTTATGAACCAAGTCAGCTGTATTGAAAGTTCGTTTTATATCGTGCCATTTACGCCAGTGAGCGGCTTCAACGATATTAATCCAATGTCGTAATGGCTTTTCAGCACGCTGATGCTGCTGCCAAAACTCCTCTAAAAAACCATTGTTGATTTGTGATTTTAACGCATTCGCCAAGATCGTCCGGCGAAAGGTTTATTTGACCTGATATACATTTGCAGTATAATAACAATCCGTTTTTTGCAAAGGAAAGGTATATTAATGGCTAAAAAATTTGTAAAGGCGATTTTTCCAGGTTCCTTCGACCCAATTACTAATGGGCACTTAGATGTTATCAATCGCGGGCTGAAACTCTTCGACGAGCTTATTATCGCCGTCGGTCGAAGTCCTATCAAAAACCAGTTATTCGCCCCGGAAGAACGCGTCGAAATGATTGCGGAAATAATCCAGCAAGGAAAAATGAAAGGCGTATCAGTCGAAAGCTTTGACGGTCTAACTGTAGAATACGCCACCCAAAAAAAGGCGAACGTCATTCTCCGCGGCCTACGAAGCCTTACTGACGTGCAGTATGAGTTCCAGCTCGCTATGATCAACAGAGCCGTAGCCGGAATAGAAACAGTTTTTGTAATGACCAGCGAGCAATACGGCTTTACCAGCTCGACCCTGATTCGTGAGGTGGCTTCCCTCGGCGGAGACCTTTCTAAGCTGATCCCCCAAAACGTCCAAATTCGGTTGCAAAAGCGACTTAACAAAATAAAAAAGTAACTCGATTCTCGTCGGTTATCAAATATCGAGTATGAGGATATGTTTACAATCAGTGTCCAAACACATTTTCGAGCGTTACATCAATTAATCCTGCCGGATGGCTCAAAAGAGCCTCCACACAGCCATAACTGGATTGTTACGGCCAATGTCTGCTCAGATATGCTCAGCAATATAGGAGTGGTAATGGACTTTAGCCAGCTCAAATCAGCAGTGGAAATAATCACATCTGAGTTCGATAATATATCAATGGACAGAATTGATTACTTCCAACGGAACAATCCATCGGCTGAGAACGTAGCTAAATACATATATGAAAAGCTCGAGTCGAAACTGCCAAAGGAGTTGGAGTTGCGAAGCATCAAGGTTGAGGAAGAACAAAGTTGCTGGGCAGAATACACAAAATAGAAAGAAAAATTCCAGGCTAAATCGTGGAGTAAAAATCCTGGGTAAAACGTGGGGATTTGTATAGGGGGCAAATTACGGAGTTTATTGCGGTAGAACAACTTTAGAGGGTCAACGAATTTGACGATAGTTTTTTGGGTGGAATTTGGTATAATATTATAAAGATACTGGATACTCGATGTTCGATGCTCGCGGAAGAGCAAATCAGGTATCCAGTATTAATAAGAAACACCGCTTTGCGGGAGTTCAATCGAGTATCGAGTTAGTTATGCTATGTCAGATTTGTAACAAGAGAACAGCAACTATTCATCTAACTGAGATTACCAACGGACTACGCAATGAAATGCACCTCTGTGAATATTGTGCCGTCGAGCAGGGTATAGCTGCCAAGAGTCAGGTTTCGATAAATGAACTGCTCAGCGGCCTGCTTGCCGTTCAGCCAAGTGATGAGGAGATGTTCGGCCCGTCAGAAGAGAAGAAGAGTTGTCCGATATGCGGTTTTGCGCTTGACCAGTTCCGCAAGGAAGCGGTCCTGGGTTGTCCCAACGATTATGAGTTTTTTGAGAATGCGCTTCTGCCACTTATCGAAAAAGCTCATAACGGTAAGACAAGCCACTGTGGCAAGATCCCTTCAAGGATGCCCCAGGGAGCAAAGGAGCAAATAAAACTCGCAAATCTTCAGCAACAACTGGATGTCGCTGTGCGAAAAGAGGATTACGAAGAGGCCGCAAGGTTACGGGACAAAATAAAACAGTTGGAATCATGACGCTCAATACTCATCGAAAATAGAGATGCGTGAATGAAGCTGACCGACATAAGTAATGATATAAACGAATGGTTTAACGGCTCAGGCCCACTGTCTGATATCGTGGTTTCTTCACGGATCCGCTTAGCCAGGAACCTTGCCGGCCATAAATTTCTAAGCCGATGCTCGACCACCGAAAAATCTGAGATACTAACAAAGCTAAAAGAAGTTCTGATGTCACTCGACCTTGGTGACAAAATCTTCTATATCAGCGTGGACAAGGCCTCCGATCTGAACAGAGATTTCTTGGTTGAAAGACACCTTATAAGCCGACACCACGCCGCAGGCCGGGGTCCACGGGGTGTTGTTATCGCCCGACGAGAGTTCTTTACCGCTATGATCAACGAAGAAGACCATCTGCGAATACAGGTGCTGAAAGCCGGCTGTCAGTTATCTAAGTGCTACGAGCAGATAAATCATATTGACGACATGATAGAGCAGAAGATTGGTTTCGCTTACAGTCCTCGTTTCGGCTATCTTACTGCGTGCCCTACTAATCTTGGCACGGCGATTCGCTGTTCTGTAATGCTACACCTGCCGGCTCTGAAGATGACCGGCCAAATTGAGAAGTTTTTCCATGCTGCACGAGATATGGGCTTGGCTGTACGGGGTCTTTTCGGCGAAGGCACCGAAGCGGCAAGTGATTTGTACCAGTTATCAAATCAGATTTCGCTTGGGGTCTCAGAAGAAGCGATTGTCTCGGAATTTGAGAACACAATCATCCCTGAAATTGTCGAATATGAAAACGCAGCCAGAAAAGAGCTGCTCTCGAAGCAGGTTGACACACTCGACGACAAGATTTCTCGGGCGATGGCACTTTTGCAGAGCGCTCATTTGATAAGTTCTCATGAGGCATTGTTTTTACTGAGCCATTTGCGATTAGGGATCAATATGTATGAGCGTATGGGGGCGACAACACCTGCATTAAAAAGACTACGCGACTTGGCTGAACTGCCCCGAGATAAGTCTGGCAAAGGCGCAGATGAGGACAAGGGTCTGTCTATTACGACCATAAATCGGCTATTTATGCTGACTCTGCCGGCTCATCTGCAGTTAAACTATGGGAAACCGCTGGATCCTACTCACAGAGACGCGCTTCGAGCCCAAATTATCCGCTCAGTTCTGAATAAGGAAACATAAAATTGGTTATTGGTTACTGGTTAAATGGTTACTGGTTAAATGGTGAACTCGGTTACCAATTACCATTCACCAGTTACCAAACATGCCTGCCAAAATGGCACAATGAATTGGCAATCCAGGGCATCCTTCTACATATAAGGAAACTAAAAACAGGTGCGGAAAAAAACATAACTTGCTAATATTCAAAGCGTTAAGTGTTTAAATCGGCACCTCTATCTAACTGGCACGTCTTTTGCACATTCAAATCTTTAGTTTTTACAGAATTATTTTATCATTCCCGCAGAAGCGGGAATCTATTATGTTTCTTTCTGGATTCCTGTTTACGCAGGAATGATGTGATAGCAATGGCGAAAGGAACCTAACTATGGCTAAGATTATTGGAATAGATTTAGGAACAACAAACTCTGTGGTGGCTGTAATGGAAGGCTCGACACCGAAGGTCTTAATTAACTCATCCGGCTCTCGGCTGACGCCTTCAGTGGTCGGCTTTACCGATAAGAGCGAAAGGCTTGTCGGCCAGATTGCACGACATCAGCAGGTAACCAATCCGGAAAATACTGTCTTTTCCATAAAGCGTTTTATGGGCCGGCGCCATAATGAAGTTGCCTCAGAGGAAAAGTTAGTGCCTTATAAGATCGTCGGTGGGCCGGAGGAACTGGTCAAGGTCGAGGTGAGAAGTAAACAGTACACACCACCCGAGGTATCAGCTATGGTCCTGCAGGACTTGAAAAAGACCGCAGAAGACTATTTAGGTGAGAAAGTTACCAGCGCTGTTATCACCGTGCCTGCTTATTTTAATGATTCACAACGTCAGGCTACCAAAGACGCAGGTACAATAGCGGGACTGAAGGTCGAGCGAATTATCAATGAGCCTACCGCTGCAGCCCTTGCCTATGGGGTAGAAAAGAAACCGAACGAAAAGGTGGCGGTATTCGACTTCGGCGGTGGTACCTTCGACATCTCAATCCTTGATATTGGCGGATTTGAGGAGGAAGGTGGAGTTCTTGAAGTATTGAGCACTAATGGAGATACGCACCTTGGTGGTGATGACTTGGATGCGGTTCTGATAAATTGTTTAGCTGATGAGTTCAAAAAACAAGAGGGCATTGAACTGCGTAAGGACCCAATGGCGCACCAGCGCCTCAAAGAAGCCGCGGAAAAGGCAAAATGTGAGCTCAGCACCCAGGTTGAAGCCTCAGTCAATCTCCCCTTTATCACCGCTGATGCATCAGGCCCAAAACATTTGCAGATGACGATTACCCGAAGTAAGTTTGAGTCGCTCTCTGAGCATGTTTTTGACCGCTTGAAGAATCCATGCTTCAGGGCTCTGGAGGATGCAAAACTTCAGCCGAAGGATGTAGCCGAGGTATTACTAGTCGGCGGCTCAACCAGGATTCCCAAAGTCCAGCAGATTGCCAAAGAAATCTTTGGCAAAGAACCCAATAAGAGCCTTAATCCGGACGAGGTAGTTGCTATTGGCGCCGCTATTCAGGGAGCAGTTTTAGCTGGTGATAGCGGTGTAAAGGATATACTTCTGTTAGATGTAACGCCGCTTTCATTGGGCGTCGAGACGCTCGGCGGAGTTATGACCAGATTGATTGAGCGCAATACTACTATTCCGACCAGCAAAAAAGAGATTTTCTCGACTGCTGCGGATAGCCAAACCTCCGTTGACATACATGTGCTGCAGGGTGAGCGTGAATTTGCCAGGGACAACCGTACACTGGGCAGATTCCAGCTTACTGATATACCACCAGCTCCGAGAGGTATTCCACAAATCGAAGTTGCGTTTGATATTGACGCCAATGGTATTTTGAATGTTTCCGCCAAGGACCTCGGCACCGGCAAACAGCAATCCATTGTGATAAAGTCCAGCTCGGGGCTAAGCGAACAAGAGATTGAGAATATGAAGAAGCAGGCCGGGGAGCACGCTGAGGAGGACAAGAAAAAAAGAGAGGTGGTCGATTTAAAGAACCAGGCCGACCAGTTGATTTATTCAACGGAAAAGACACTCAAAGAGCATGGTGACAAGGCCTCCGGTGAAACTCGCGGCAAAATTGAAAGTGCTGTAAATAACCTCAAAGAGGCAGTAAAAGGCGAAGACGGCCAGGCGATAAAGAGAGCTATGGAAAATCTTAGTACAGCCGGTCAGGAGTTAGGCAAGATTCTTTATGAGGAGGCAGCCAAAAAGCAGGCGGCCGCAGCTTCAGCCGGAAGCGAGGCTTCGCAGGCGGGATCCGCCAGCGAAACACCTGAAAGTGAGGTTAAAAGAAAAGATGGTGACGATGTAATCGACGCCGAGTTTGAAGCGAAGGATAAATAAGACCCGCGTTTAGATTTAACTGTCGGCGTTCCGGCGACGGCTAAACGAAATATTTAGCCCCGTATTTTATCGTCAAGATGCCTTATGGCACTGCGGGATTGTTTTTTCTTATTTGCTTGGTCCCGATTCGCGGAAATAGCGCCTACTAACGCAATTGCAACCCAAACGCCGCTCGCTATAACGAATAGTATCCCTATTATAACAACAGCCAAAATAAGTATGTCCATCTTTCACTACCCGGCCCGATGGAAATTTTTCCGTCTTTTTATAGAATGGTATCAATTTCTAACGGGGCCTACATCTAATTACTTCTATCCAATGTCCCAGTAAATATGCCAGCAGCGCTGCACAAAGAGCCACCAATATTGCAGGTACCTTAGTTGGCCAGGAAACAAACTGAAAAATTATGGCAATGAGCGTTCCGACACCCATCGATAAGATTCCCGCAAGTGGACGAGGGTGCTTCAGCCATAAACCGATTATGAGTGCAGGAAGAATTGCAGGGGCCCAAATAGTATAGCAAATAAGCAAGCCGCTGATGATACCGGGGACAGCAACTGCTCCGGCAGCCGCGATCGCGGCTATAATAACAGTTGCACAACGCCCCATGTTAAGAGCGGCTTTGTCCGGCAGGTCCACGAACGGTTTGATAATATCTTCGGTAAAAGCTACCGCCCCCGCATTTAAGAGCGAATCGAGACTTGACATAACTATTGATATCAACACAACTAATAAAAGTACGTAACCCTCAGCAGGCACAGTTGACTTGACCAAGTTTATAAGTATGTAGTCCTCACCAGGATTGTCTTTGATGATGCTTCGAGCGACAATTCCAAGCGATATCATGACCATGAACCAAACCACGCTAAAAAGGCCCGCTATTATGAAACCATCTCGCGAGACACGTGTCGTCCTGGAGGCCAATGCCCGGTTGGCGTATGGTGGTATGAGCATTTCTCCAAGGAAAAATGCTGCTACAAGGCCGATTATCTCAATGGGCGGCATAGAAGAAAACCCGCTTTTAGTTGCTATTGAAGCCTGCTCAGCAAAAGTTGCAGCTCCACCTGCCAGGTGCAGGCCCAGCACCCATAGAAGCATGGCAGGCAATAATATTGCAAAGGCACTGAATTGAAAGGCATCAGTTATTACGCTCGCCCGCAATCCACCGGACGTTGTGTATAAGGCTGTAATGCCGACAACGATGATTACGGATGACCAATGCGGCAGCCGAAATGTGTCGTGCAGCACATCACCACCAGCCTTGGCCATAACCGCGGCGAAACCGGCACATAAACCTACAGAGATAATGCCGGCAAGAATCTGGCACTTCTGGTCATATTTCTGACCTATCGCATCGCCTAATGTATGGCAGTTTTTCAGGCTTCTTAGCCGAGGGGCGATGAACAATCCAACCAAAATGTTTTGTACGGCATACGCAAGTCCTATGCCCCAAAAAAGAAAACCGCTTGTAAAACCCTTGCCTACAAATCCGATTGAAAAACCTGGTCCCACGTATGTGGCAGCAAGACTGCCAAATACCAATGCCAGTGGGAGTGCCCGTCCGGCCAAAGAAAATTCTGAAAACCGTCGCGCTGCTCGTGCCCGTACGGCAACAAATGTAAGTACCGTCACATAGACTGCAACAACAACTAAGGATGAGACCGTATACACAGTTTTGATCCTATTGAGTAAATTTGGTAACTGGTCCCTTAAGGACTGGTTAAATGGTGAACTTAATTACTAATAACCAATTACCAGTTACCATTACTGGAATGTTTCCTCTTCCAACTCGTTGATTGTGGCGTTTAGTTCGGATTCAGTACGAATCCATCCAAAACGCGAGTCGACAAGAAATGTACGGTACCATTGAATCAGATTCTTCGCAAAGTCTTCATCCTTACAGTAAATTCCGAACGATATTTCTCCTGCGTGCGATCCAGCTTTTCGCGGTATTTGTGGAAAGGCAAGAAGAACAGCGGTTCTGGTCAGTAAAAACTCTATGTCGGATACTTTACTGCTGTAGATGCGAAGTCTGCCCGATTTGATCGCTTCTGGAAACTCGCGGAAAAGGAAACGTGCCTGGTTGGAAAAGCCCGGCAGGCTCAGATTCATTGCTCGGTGTACTCTCACATCCGGATAATCTCTTATGATTTCGTACAAACTGCTGAGATAATCCTCCATAGGTTGTCTTTCCCCCTCAAACAACATACATGTCCAAAGCTCACTGTCACCTGTAGTATCAAGCTGGTCCTGGACCATCTTTTTCGCAACATTGTAAGTTTCTTTTCGGTTGCCTAACACTTTCAGTCGACGTTCCGTAAGAATCTTCGCCCAGGGAGGCATGTCCTTGGGCAGAGATTCCGGAGGACAAACACCAAGTCGGGTTAAGAGCCTGAGAAACTGCTTCTCTGCAGAGCCGTAGAACCTTCTACCAACGACGCTTCCTACATTGCCATTACATTCCATACCATATTGTTTATGGTAGCCAAACGATAGGCGATGCACATCATATCCCTTTGCAGTCAGCATCCTCTCCAGTTCGCCAATGAACCACGCAGCTTGTTTCTCCGGTGCTCTATCCATTGATAGATGCACATTTGGACAGAGCACTATCGGCCTTTTACCTATGAGCTCTGAGAGTGAAGAAAACTCCTCCACCGCTTCTTCCAGCTCCTCTTTGCTATCGTACATTTCGATGCAGACAAAGACTACCAGAACATTGCGAAAAGCCATCTTTGATTGTGGCAGCGAGATTGTCGAAGGATCTATCTTTGAGGATGGCTCTTTGTCCTCAAAGTAGCAGGATGAACATTGGTAGCAGTCCAAAATCATATCTGTTCCTCTGTGCTCTTTTCGACTTTAGTTGCTGGTTTTGTTCTTGTGTTGCGTTTGTTTCGTGGCGCCGCCTTAGCTTGTTTCAGTCGAGATGCGATCTTGGCGTCGACACGGGATATAAACAGACTGACATTTGGGATTGCAGCTTTATCAGCGAATCCAGCACCATTAAGGGTCTGCACGACCTCTGTGGCATCCCAAAACTCACGACTGGCTGCTATTATCTTTGTTTCCTCGCGGGCAAGTGACTTTAGAAAAACGGGTATGCTTCCGTCACGCAAGGCAGCCGAATAGTCAGCCAGTAGCTCCTGGATTTCTCGGTTTGTGTCAGGCATTATGTGTTGCTCCTAAAGAAAAGTAGTTATCAATTTTCGCCATAGTATTCGTGCAGCATTTTCTTAAGTTTCAGCATGGTTCGAAATTCAAGCATTTTGACTGCCCCGACTGTGGTCTTTAACTCATTGGCGATTGCTCTGTTAGAGGCGCCTTCCATCCAAAGTTCTATGGCTCTTCGCTCCCGCGCCTTGAGCCTGCTTAGCATCCGATGAAGGGCCTGCTGAAGCTCTGATTGCGACAGTATCTCAATAACACCTAATTCTGGCGCAATGAGGTTCATCAAATTTTTTTGCGATAAACATAAATTATGGTTTATTCTTCTATAAACTTCTCTTAAGCGTTTCCGCATATAGTACAGATAAACAGTTCTTAACAACTGCCTTTCATTAATAATGTTACGCAAATGATCCGGCTTTTCCCAAATATCGGCGTAGACATCTTCCAGCACGTCCTCACACTCTATCTCGTTACCTAAGTAGCGGTACAGGTACCTAATGAACGTCTCGAACGTTGCTCGCACGAATGGCTCCATTGCCCGGCGACGCCGTTCTGAGTCTGGGCTTGTAAGTCCTTTCAAAGCATTTCGCAACCGCTTATTCATAGCGTGTCTTTCACTGCCGTGTGTATTCTGCATCCTCGCTTAAAAGCCACAACTTGGTCATTAGTATCCGGAATTATATGTCTAAATAGCGGGCTCTTCAATAGCCAAGTAGTCTGCAATCCGCCGCCGCGGACTAAAAGCCGTACACAGGCCTTAACTGGTCCTCAGTTGGCAGGTGGTTATAGTACTCGCCGCGTGTGCCCACATGCCTACGCCTTGCTTTCTTAGTCTTACCTGGCTGACGGAGCTATTGCTGTTGGTGATATTAATAGTGACGTAATCCGTTTGCTCGCGCAGGTAGGCCCTTTCAATCTGGGCCTTTTTCCTGTCGCTTTCATTGCCCAGCATATAGCCGGCGGTACCACCCACCGCTGCTCCAATTAAAGTTGACTCCGTGTTACGTCCTGCTATTTGGCCAACTCCGGCACCTGTAAGGGCGCCAAGAGCAGCACCAGTCTGAGCGTCGCTTTGACAGCCGGCAATAAATATCAGCGCCAAGCCAACAAGCACCATTATTAAAGCTGTCACTATATCCCTAATCATTTTATGCCTCCTTGAAACTCGACAAATCTTTTACCTTAATGCTCAATTCAATTTATCCCAAAGAGTTTCTTTGAACTCAAGGTTACATTTGTACTATGTCGAAGCCGCAATTGCTAATTTTCTATTTCGGATCGATCAAGCACTATCGCATATATATTCCAGCTCCCTGTGCGGTTATCCTGCCAGACCACGGCATTTCCACTTATCGCAGGATTAGTCTGGTCAGCAGGATTATTGGTGATTTGAAATTCTTGCTTTGTTATAAGGTTATAGCCGAATATGTCCCAGTTACCATTTCGGTAGTCCTGCCAGATAACAATGTTGCCATCGATATCAGGATTTATCTGTGATGAATCGTTGATAGTAATGGCAAATTCGATAGGATCGCTTTGCTCGGATATATCAGCCGCGTAGATGTCCCAATTTCCGGAGAAGTTATCTTGCCACACTACTGTGTTGCCTGAAATCGCCGGGTTTTGCTGTTCGTGTTCAAGAAACGAGATGGGAAACTCTGATGGCTTGTTTCTTTGCCAGATGTCAGCGCCAAAAATGTCCCAGTCGCCAAAGAAGTTATCCTGCCAGATGACGGTTGTTCTGTATATAGCAGGGCTTTGTTGGTCAAACTCATAGGTAGCGATGGGAAACTCAGTAGGATTGTTGGAATCAGTGATGTCGGCACCGTAGATATCAATCCGCTCCTTTAAACCAACGTCACTATCCTGCCAGACGACTGTATTGCCAGAAATGACCGGATGTTGCTCATCATTATTAGGGATATCGGAGACCACAAACAAATAGGGATTAGTTCGATCGCTCATATCTACCGCCCGGATATCCCAGTCCGCCAAGCCCTGCCATAAAACATAATCCTGCCAGACAATTGTTTTTTCGTAAATAGCAGGATTAGTTTGGTCATTAGAATCACCGATGACAAAAAGCAATGGGTCAGTTATATTGTTTATATCTGCAACGTAGACGTCATAATTGCCGTTTTCGGCTGTGATGAATTGCTGCCAGACTACAATGTTGCTATAGATATCAGGTGCCTCCTGCTCTTCGGTTGTTGGCCAGACCACAAATTCCTGCCGGTTATCAGCCGGGGCAATCGGTGCCATAAGGCTCATGAGAAATGTAACCACTGAAGATGTTATTATATGTTTCGTTTTCATTGTACTAACCTTAGCTGGCCCATCCTGAGCCATGTCGAAGGATATGCTTATTGAACAGCATTTTCGGTTTTTGTATCTGTTTTTTGCCCGCCTGAGGCGGGTGAAATTTTTGTCAGCAGGTTGAGCAGCATTGTAGCAGCTTCTACATTTTCCAAGTCCTGGCTGGCATTCAGCAGCGGCTCGGTGGCTTTATCGATTTCGCCGGTGCCGAGCAAGTGATAACCCAGGAGAAGTTGCAGGTCTGCATCGAAACTATAAAGTTCAGCTTTTTCGCTTAGATGCTTGATTTGCTCAAAGAGAATTTCATCGTCTGAGTATAGGCCTCGGGGATAAAAGACGCCTTCCTTTTCGGGGGAGACCTGTGTTAAGGCAACTCTTAGAACATCTGCTGCCTCCGCGTACTGTTCATTGGCAAAAAGCGCCTGTGAATATGCAAAAGGAAGTACCGTATCATCAGGTGCAAGCTCACTTGCTTCTGTGAGGTTCTCAATAGCTGTTTCGTAATCGCCGATTTCAAAAGCTTTTACTGCTTCATCGAATTTTATATCGGCTGGAGTTTCCATATCGGGTTCTTTGGCGAGTTTTTCACGAACATCTGCAAAGGTGTTGTGATCAACGGGCTTGATGCCATCTACTCCTTGAGCGGAAACAGATGGGACAGTCCCATTATCGCCATAATAGTAGTTGTATGTATAGTAGTTGTATGTGTCGCCTGTTACTTCGTGGGCGATGGGATAGTAACCATACCACCGGTAGGGATGGCAGCCGTACCAGTAATATCGGGTGTACCTGTACTCTAAAGGCCAGTAACCACCTAAGCTGACGAAGATATACCTGCGGAGATAGTAAGGATAAACATAACGAAATGTAAAGTGTGGACCGTATGTATAGCACACAGTGAAACGATACCTTGGCCAGATAATTCTATGGCGTAATTGATTATGGTAGTCCCAGTAGATATGTTCATAGCGGTGTTTGTTTCTTATTACGGGAGGATACTCACGGTATACCTTAGATAATCCACCGTGGCCCACCACGGGTGGATTGGCATTGTTTACCACGCCTGTCCTCCGTAAGGAGTCCTTAGGACTGAGCGATGCCGAAGGATTAGCATTTGAAGCATTTGCTCGAATTTCCAGAGCAGATTTTCTTGGTCTTGAGCTCAGCCGTAAACTGTCAACGACTCTCAGGTTTATACTCTTGCGTGTCCGACCGGTGTCAGCTCTGTTTTCCGCCTGTTGAGAGCCTCCAGGTCGAACGGCAGGTTTTTTACCGAGTGTTCTTAATGCTTCAAAAATTCCGCTCCTATTGCGACTTCTGGTTTGGCTTTCTGTTCTCCGAAGCTCTGAGGTGGATGAACCGGATAGTTGCCCCCGATTTAGCCTGTCTCCTCGGCCCTGCTCGGGGCGGGCCTGAGCAGGATCGAAGGATCGGGGGCTTATAATCGAAGTAGAGGACTTTTGCCCCGCCCATCGCTGGATGGGGCTGCCGATGCGCGACGCCTTACTTGAACTTATACGGCTATCTCTGCTTGTAGTGGCTGGTGATTTTAATATACCTGTCCTGAGTTGTGTCGAATGAGTGGAAATCGAAGATCTGCCTGCCCTGAGCGAAGTCGAAGGGTTTGTAGTGATCTGGCTGCTAATGCGTGATGTCCTATATGAATTTCTATTGTTGTCTGGACCTGCAGTCCCTTCGATCCTGCTAAGGACAGAGTTCCGTTTTGCTATAGAGGAACTCATTCCAGTTGGCATTTTAATATTTGATGGCGCGCGAACTCTAATAGAGCTCTGCAATTGTAGGATGGGTCTTCTACGGAGTGTCGCTCTATTAGTTTGCCGGCTGGATACAATCATACCTGGCTGATTAGTATTGGATTTAGTTACCCTGCCGAGACTGCTTAGATATTTATTCCTTGAGATGCCTGAAATGATTTGAGGCTTGCTTGAACGAGTTTTAGGAGCAATCCTGGTAGGTGCTTTAGCGGCTTTTTTTACCTGTTGGTTTCTTGTACTTCTGCTGTTATTGCTCGATTTACGACTGTTACTGCGTTGTTGTTTTGCTAAGATAGGTACAGCCAGCAGCGCCGTACTTAAAGCCAATAGAATAAGGATAATCTTAAAATCGTTTTTCTGTCTTCCAGTTAACATGATGTGATTCCTTTCCTTTGTAATTCTTTCGTAAAGAGCCGGAGCCCCGATTTTATCGGGGTCTTCTCCATATATTAAAGGCACTGACTTGAAGACTGGTAACGGAAATTCTGCTTTGAAATCACGTGTTGGTCCCGATCTGATCGGGACTACCTGACACCCGACAGTTAATCGCTCCCGTAGTAGGTTGTTACTTGCGAGAAAAGGCGGTGACGACGTAATCGACGCCGAATTTGATGCGAAGTATAAGTAGGAAGACAGAATAAATAGTAGGACAAATTTTTTAGCCCCGTATTTTACGCGGGATTTTTTATTGCGGGATTATTTTACCAAAGCCAACGGTCGGATTCGAACCGACAACCTCTGGTTTACAAAACCAGAGCTCTACCGTTGAGCTACGTTGGCAATATTTTTATTTCGTCATATTTCGCAATACTTTACAGCAAAAATAAGGTAATTGCAAGAAAATCAAAGGCAAGTAATATCAAAGTGAAGTGTGGTATTTATATTTTTTCGTTGAGTTTAATTATATTTCTGGCTGCTTCGAGGATCCTTTGCCGCAGGGCTCTTGGTGCAAGCACCTGTACCTGGTCACCGTAACCGAGTATCCACCAGCTTATCTCACCCAGGCCGTCAACACGAAACTCCACAATGGCTGAGCCATCACTGTTTCGCATGACCTTTTGTGTGCTGTGCCATTTTACCTCCGTGATGTTATCAGCTACTTTAGGCAGGAATCGCAGCTTGATGTTATAAAGCCTGCCTTCAGGTATCATCGACCAGGCTCTGCCGAGATAATCCACCAAATCGAACTTTTCACCACCCATAAAGAACCGATCTGTAACTTCAAGCTCTTTGATACGATTAAGCTTAAAAGTGCGGATGCTTTTGTGCAGGCTGGAATAGCCCAGCAAATACCAGGCTCGTTGATTGTAGAGCATATGGTAAGGACACAGCTCCACATTGATAATCTCGCCCTCAAACAACGAGTGGTACTGTATGTTCACCTTTCGTTTATTAACTATAGCTTTTTCCAATTTTGCGAAGGTTCTATCGAGTCCGCCTTCCAGGCGGATTGGTGCCTGGGCGTCAAGTTTTGTGGAGATATGTTGCAAAACTGAGCTGCAATGTTGTCTGATCTTGACAGGCAAATTGTTCTCTATTTTCAAAGCGGCCAGAAGCGCCGATTTTTTAAACGGCAACTGTATTTGACTGCCTGCCTTGTAGACCAGCATGAGCAGACTCAGGGCCTCCTGCAGGTTCAAGTCTATGGGCGGCAGAAAGAATTCAGGGTCTATGATATAACCGCCGGTCTTGACCTCGTAGCGGTAGGGCACACCTATAGTCTGTAACTCTTTCAGGTCACGAAAAATTGTCCGTCGGCTCGTTCCGAACATTTCCGATAAATCACTGACAGCGTAGCTCTTGCCTGCCTGTAGAGTTGTCAAAATCTGTATTACCCTGCTGATTCTGCTGTGTTTCATGCTTTACCTTCTTAGCCGGAATTATACGCCGATATGGCAGCGGCGTCAAAGCCTTGTCCTGATACCTCAACAACTTTTCGGCTAAATTACTTTTGACACAGCCGTTTTTTGCCGAGATAATGATTATTAACTGACAGGTAAAGGTTTTTTAATAAAGTGAATCAGTAAAAGGGTAAATTTATGATAAGCTATCCGCGTCCGCTCAAAAACAAATGTGGTAAAAGTAAAAGAAAAAACTTTTTATGTCTCATTCTTTATATTTTGCTCTTTTTGGCAGTTTTCGGTTTAAGTTGTTGCTCGAAAAAGACTCCAAAGGCCGATGACCGGACTCCCAATGACGTTGTTGTTACCGTTGACGGCTTCAATATCACCGATAGCGACCTGGAAGCGCTAGTTAAGCCGGAGCTTGAGAGGGTAACGGCTAAAGCTGCAAAACTGCCTGCCGAATTTATTGAGCAGTATGAAAAACAGGTCAGACAATTGGTTTTGGAAAAGCTTATTAGTGGGTACCTGCTGGACGAGAAAGTAAAAGAAGACAAAATAGTAGTTACCGAAGATGAGCTCATGCGTCGAATCACCGAAATAGCCGCTGAGCAGCAGCCTCCACTCTCACTGGAGGAGTACCAAAAAAAATTAGAAGAACACGGCCAAAGTTTTGACGCGTTCAAAAACGATTTTCGTAAGCAAATGCTCTATCTGAAACTTTTAGAGCCGCAGTTGGCCGGTAAATTGGATGTCACCGAAGATGAAATCAAACAGTATTATTCCGACTACAAAAGGGAGTTTGAAACTCCTGAACAAGTTAGAGCGAGCCATATTCTTATAACACCTGATGCCTCCCAGCTCGGCACCGATCCGAACGGAGCCAAAGCCATAGCGAAAGCAAAAGCTGAGAGCCTGCTTAAACAAATCAGAGAGGGAGCCGATTTTGCAGAGCTGGCAAAAGCAAATTCAGCCGAAAGACCTTCTGCGGAAAAGGGCGGCGACTTGGATTTCTTCCCACGGGGTAAAATGGTGGCGCCTTTCGAAAAGGTTGCCTTTGTACTGCAGCCCGGACAAATAAGTGATGTTGTGGAAACCATATTCGGCTATCACATAATAAAGGTTACCGACCGCAAAGAGGCCGGCGTGGTTCCGTTCGAGCAGGCCAAAGACCATATAATAGCCAAGATTACACAAAAGAGACGGTCTGAGATTATTACAGAGTATATAGAATCGCTCAAAGACAAGGCCCACATCGTTTATCCCATCCGCCCGGAACAGAACCAGTGAGAAATCCCTCCGCTTCTGCTTTCGCAGAAAGCTGCGGGGATTGGAAGTCCTGTTATTTCAGAAGCGTTTGCGGATCAAGATTGGCTGATTCTATATCTTTGAAGTATTTTACAGTGCCATACTTTAGCTCCACTGTGGCTTGTTCATCACATATAATAATGCCTTTGGGGTGCATTTGCAGGGCGCTGATTGTCCACAAATGATTGACACTGCCTTCGATAGCATGTCGCAGGGCACGTGCTTTATTATGGCCGTTGACAATAATCAGCACTTCCTTGGCATCCATAACGGTGCCCACGCCTACCGTCAGAGCTGTTTTGGGAACTTTGTTGACGTCACCGCCGAAGAATCGCGAATTGGCTATGATGGTGTCGTATGTGAGGGTTTTAATACGGGTTCTTGACGATAGCGACGAGCCCGGCTCATTAAATGCAATATGGCCGTCCGGCCCTATTCCTCCGACGAAGAGTGTAACACCACCCACCTTTTTCATCTTTTCCTCGTATGCGGTGCATTCAGCATTGAGGTCCGAAGCGTTTCCGTTGAGAATATTGACATTTTCTTTCGGGATATCTATGTGGCTGAAGAAGTTGTTCCACATGAAAGAATAGTAGCTTTCGGGATGGTCTTCAGGGATGTTTACATATTCATCCATATTAAAGGTGACAACATTTTTAAACGTAACCTTACCTGCTTTGTTGAGATTTATCAGCTCTCTGTACATTCCCAGCGGCGAAGAGCCTGTTGGAAGCCCTAATACAAAAGGTTTTGATTCATTGGGGCTAAAATCATTTATTTTTTTAGCTACGTAGTTGGCAGCCCATTTTGATACTACCTCGTAATTGGGTTGCATTATTACTCTCATTTAAAATACTCCTTGATTAAATGTTTGCCTTAAAGCAAATTTTCCATCCGGCTGATAAGTTCATTGCCAAGCTCTGTTTTAGCGGCCATGTGTTTTTTGATTTCGGAAACAAAACTAACCTCTTCGAATGTCCCCCTAACCCCTGCGAAGTCTGAATGTTTTATCTGTTCATCGCCATCTATGCCAAAACCAATTTGTGCAGTAGCGGCAAATTCTTTTCTGGCATCGGCGTAAAGCAGGTGATCAAGTTCCAACACGGCATCCTTCCATTTCTTCGTTAGGGCAATAATGTCATCAGGTGTTATTTCATCTATTGTTTTAGCAAGATTTTTCTGCAGAACATCTACAGCCCAGGCCCACTCGTACTGCGGATAATTTTCATATATCAACCGAAATCTTTCATCTACCTGTTCCAGGGTGCCGATAGTGTCGTTTTCTATATCAGAAAGCATTTCTTGCACGGCTGCTTCCGGGGCCAACAGACCAGCTAAATCCACCCATTTACCGGGGCCCATATTGGTCTTCGGCTGCATCGCCGCTCTAAGCTGGCCAGCATCTTTGAACTGCTTGCCCTCCAAATGCTTGATTAAACAATTACCTAAGAATTTATCGATGCCAATCTGGTATAATTTGATGCCTCGATCTAATGATGTATTCTTAATTTTGACACTGTGGTATGTAAAGTAGTCGGATGTTTCACCGGATGTCGCTTTGAGCTTACAGAGCAGGTCACGACCGTTGATCATCTTCTGAATTGTATATGGACTTAGCAGTTTGAAGTTGATAAGGTCGAGCTTTTTGGGATTTTTTCTTCTGTCGCGTTTTGGCCATTTCCGGGCGTCTCGTACGGTACCTAAACTACGCAGATTCACGCCTGGCGCGAGATGACTTTCGTCTTCGTGCTCAACCAGGTATGAAAAAGGCAAATCTGAGGTGTCTGAATTCCTGTAGTGTCTACCCATCACAACAGTAAATGCACCGACCTTTGCTGGCCAGAGCATATATGAATCGCTGGCGGTCTTTGAGCCGCGTTCTACTATGCCTTGATGGACTGGACCTAATTTGTACAGGTGGTTACTTTGGTTGGTTCCACTGCCGGCATTCAGAAACGAGAAAAGTCCTGCAATAAGCAGTGTTGATTTGTGATGTGTCACGGTGTAGGGGCCGGCAAATATTGCGCAGGCCTCGCCGTGGAAGCCACCGCAGTTGGCGAAAAAGACAGAGCTCTCCGCCGAATACTGCTTGGATAAAACAGTACCCTGGCCTACGAAACATTCAGCTATTATGGTGCCGTCTGAAATCTTCGAACCGCTGCAGACGATAAAGTTTTCCGCAAAGACACCCGGCCCAATGTAAATAGGGTCTTGGGGACAACTATTGATCGAGCCGTTTTCTAATCTGTTAACTCCCTCGATTATACTTGCTGGTCCTATTTTGACATTTTTAATAATTCGGCAGTTGACGATTCTTGCCCCTGCCGCCACAAGACCTATAGATGAGGTGACGGAAGCAACGTAGCCGGCTATCATCTTCCGAAGTTTTTTGATTACCATTGGCCGATGACGATAAAATGCTATTACATAGGCAGTATGAGCCGACAGATTGTCATAGATCGGTATCTCTCTGCCGCCGGCTTCGTTAACGACAGCCACCTCCTTCCCATTTCCAAAAGAACCTTCGCCTTCGGTTGCGAGCAGGTCGATGTTGTCTATCACCACGTCATCTTCGATAATATAGTTGGCGATGTAATTTCTTACCTGACTAATGTAAACGTTATTGCCGATAATGCAGTTGCATATAGTAGCGTTGCTGATTCCGGTCGGCTTTGTAACGCCGCCGAAGAAAGGTACATCCTTATCGAATACGCCTAATTTTACATCGTCACAGAAGTGAGTCGCTCGTACTCTGCCTGCGTCGAAGCCTTCAGCAACCTGTAGCTTTGACCAGTCGCTGCAACTACAGCCTTGATTGGTTAGACGTGAAATTTCCTCTTGAGATAGTGAACGATATTGTGTTGCCATTTTCTTTTCTGCCTCAGTTTCACAATCCCATGATACCTTCGATTATAAACTCTTCCATTTTAATTAGATCTCTATACCGGCAGTGCAAATGTACCTATTGTAGTCCCATAAATCAAGATATTTAAATTCTAAAAATATACCGGCAAAATCGATGGCCTGCCTTCGCCGAAGCGGCTACGCGTAGGCAGGTCGGACAGCAGCCTACGCGACTTGCGGTACTGAAGGACAGAAAACAACAATTTTTTTACAAAATATTTGGAGCGTTTTGCGAATAGCTGCCGATGTATAAGTAATACAAAGAATTAAATTTCCAATTTTCGATTTGCGATTTTCAATTTCATCCTTCGCAGTGCTACGGAGAATGGACGTAATTTGGCAATCGAAAATCGGTAATTTTCGTTAACTTTTTGGATAATCACTTATAACGTTATTCCCCGGATTACTTGTAGGACAAGAGCTTTTATGAACGCGGTTGTGTCAGGGCAGACAAGGGTGTTGAAAGTTTTAGCCGTCTTATTGATGTCAATGACGACAGGTGCAATGGTTTTAATCACTCTTGGTAATAATCCACCTGCTGAAGGGCCGTTTTGTCTTTGGAGCTATTATCGTCTCGACCCGATAGAAGCAGCTATTTCCTCACAAGCCTGTCAGTCTCCAGACCGTTGGAGCCGGATTGAGATTTACTATAGCGGCACCAAAGCAGGCAATATCGGGCAGTTGGCCTCGATGAGCGGCTTGGCAAGTCCGGAAGATATTAATTGTCATTTTATAATTTGTAACGGTCTCGGCGGCAGCGACGGCCAAATACAGCCTACCGAAAGATGGCAGAGACAATGGTCGATCGAGCCGGGAAGAACATGGTACGGCAGCAGCCAAACAATCCGTATCTGTGCCATCGCCGACCCACCGCAGCAGGTCGGCCAAACCGACTGCCAGATTAAAAGAATAGAATCACTTGTGGATGGGCTGTGCAGGAAGTTTAGAATTAAACCGACATCTGTCTATTACCCCGGCGATTGGTATTGAAAACCTAAACACTTTGAATATTATTTAACCTCCAGTAAAACTGGGGGTTATTTTTTTGACAACGCCGGGTCTGAGCAGCCCAAAGTCCTCTTTATCCGTTAGAATCACCCACGCTCGCCAGTCTTTTTTATGAATCCGCACAGGCTCGATAGGCTCTACGTCTGTCAGCCAGATCAAAAGGCCGAATTTGCAATCATACCTGCTGCGCCAAATTTGATTACTACCGTTTATATCATGGTTATATTCCTCTTTAATTTGTTCAATTTTCTCAGGTGTTAGATTTTCAAAGCTTTTAACTGCTGCTACTGTAGCTATCGCGCATACTGGCCCGGAGCTTATTTTAAGAAATAATTTATCGCCGGAGAATATTCTTCCGAAAGGCTCGCGTCTGGTTTTGGTAAAACGCGATTCAATTTGCTTCCGTCCAGCTAAGATGGCATTCAAGTACGGCTGTTTCAGAATCACCAGATGATAACTTGTCTGACGACAGTCAAGATTCGTCATAATTACTTTCTATTCAACAAGCTGGCTACTGCACGAATATGCGCCGGAGTTGTTCCACAGCAACCGCCGACAATTTGTGCGCCTGCCTGCAAACATTTGTTTATGCCTACAGCAAAAGACTCCGGCTCCATATCAAAAACTGTTTTATCTTCAACCAGCTTCGGTCTGCCAGCATTGGGCTGCGCCAAGATTGGAACATTAGTTTCCTTTTTAAGTAAAGATACGATCACGGCCATCTGCGCCGGGTCAAGGTCGCCGCAATTAGCGCCGATGACGTCTGCACCCGCATCTGTGAGCTGTTTAGCGCACTGGCTTGCGGTGTTGCCCATTATTGTTCTTGCCCCTTTAGTCTCCGTTGCAAAAGCTATC
>CAZQKO010000026.1:0-20198 GCA_964593945.1 uncultured Pirellulales bacterium
AATCAGCAGCAATAGTGCCGGAGGTTTCGTCGAGCTTCCACCAGCCGACAAGGCTCGGGTCAGCACCTTCAACTATGTTCATAACAAGCAGGCTCATCACCAAACCAAAACAAACCAAATAAATTAATTTTCTACACATAACACTCCTCCTCTCATGCCCCTGCGTCTCCCCCTGCGTCTTCTTGTCGAAGACAAAAGCGGGGGGGCAGCGGGCAAAAAAGTTAAAATTATTATCAGCATGCTTTTGCCACACATCCTTCGACCTGCCGTAAGGCCCCGTAAGGGGTCCCCAAGCGGAGATGGCTTAGTCCACGGCTCAGAGCCTGCCCTGAGCCTGTCGAATCCATTGGACCGGAGCTTCGCGTCAGTCCTTTGCTTGAGGCTGCCACACTTTCTTCAGGTTTATTGGGTGGTAGCCACAAAGCCTTCAGCTTTGGGGATGGCTACTTCCCGCACATCATCTCGGCAGAAGTACATATTATTGTAAGATTTCCCATTCAGCAAGTCAAGAATTTTCAGATACGGATAGAGATAGATGGAAGAGGAGCATTGATCAACTCATAATCTGCAGGTTTATAAGCCAAACAGGGCCGTTTGATGTAACAGCACTGCCTGTAATGCCACTATTTGACTAATTTAGCGATTTGTTTGAATTGGGAATGTTCAGCGGTTTTTAAAAGCTCAAATAAGGCCATCTCCGTACAACTAATTTTGACACCCTCGGCGGCCATTCTGCTGATTGCTGTATTTTTATTGTCCAATGTTCTCGATGAAATAGCATCGGCAATCACATTCACCTCATAACCTTTACGGAGTAAATCAACGGCTGTTTGATAAATGCAGACGTGAGCCTCTATGCCGCAGATAAGAACACATCGGCGATTCAAGGCTTGTAATTTAGTGTTAAAGGTTTCCTCATCACAACAGCTAAAGCTCGATTTATTGACAGGCTCATTATCCGTTAAAAGCTCTGCTATCTCTGGGATTGTCGGGCCGAGAGAATCGGGACACTGCTGGCACCAAAGAATCGGAATATCAAGAATTTTAGAAGCTTTAATGAGGATTTGAATGTTTTTGAATAGTGCCTGCTTGTCATACATCAGTTGTGCGAGCTTTCCCTGCACATCGACAACTATCAAGCAGCAGTTTTTTATCTCAAGCATTCCTTTGCTACTCGCTGCCTAAGACCACAATCGTCAGGCTCACATCTCGCTTGCTCTCGGGTGTACTTACTGTTTTTACGGTCTTTTTGCGGTCTCCGGTTAAAACAGGCTTAGGTATCCGGATTAAATCAACGCCTTTATCATCGATAGCAGCCAAGATTTGCTTGCCCGGCATAAGCTGAGCCATATTGTTCAAGACGGCAAAGTCTTTGGCCACCTCGATAGACCTTTCAGGATTGTCCTGGTTAACAATCTCAGCAGTCTGTTCAGAAGTAACCGCAGTGACAACCACCGGCGCATTGAACCGTTCTGTATCAACGTATAACGTAGCAGAACCAAACCTCTGCCAGATACCCTGCAAATCAGCTAACAATAAGCTTACGTCCTGTCGGCTGCAGTTGAGCGAATACAATCTGTTACTCGGCTGACGTGTTATAGTAACATAATCTGAAAGGCCGTTATCCTCTATCGCTCTGTTGATAAATGCGTCAACCGCAGGTAAGACACCTGCCTTCAATTCGAGTCTGCCGCTGAACACCGCTGCGGTAGTTATATCCGACAAGGATTTCACATCGGCAACCGTCACCATCGCCCGTTCAGAGACAGTTTCAGGAACAATAATAGAATAAATTACTCCTCCCAAAACAGCTACAAGCGCAATCATAGCAGCAGCAGCCAAAATCCTGCGAAGCATCAACTGTCTCATTCCCTTCCGCTCGTCAGAGTAAATAGGTCGCTCAGCCGATAGCGCTTCTGCGGCCAGCGAAGCTTTTATCCGCTCGACCATCTCATGCGGTGACTTAACATGAGGTAAAGAGTTGAACAGCATTTTAGTCTTTTGAAACTGCTGCAGTCTTTGTGCAACCTGCGGATTATGTGCTATCAGCCGTTCCACATCAGCACGCTGACTGTCTGTCAGCTCTCCATCAATAAAGCTGTTCAGCAATTCATCGATATTTTGATCTGGCCGGTTCATCACAACATGGCCTCCATAATTTCTCTCAGTCTGCTTCTGGCTCTGCTCAGCCGGCTTCTAACTGTACCTAACTTGACCTGCAGCACGTCCGCGATCTGAGCATAATTCATGCCCTCAATATCCCGTAAGATAACCACAGCTTTTTGCTCCTCGTCCAGCTTCATCAATGATTGAACTGCGATTTCGCATAGCTCTTTATTCTGGGCCACCTTTTCCGGGTCAGGTGAGCTGTCATCGCTCAATAATTCACTTAATGCCTGCGTCCCTTCGCTGCGGTGCCCACAATCTCCAGAATTTAGGCTTCTGATCTCAAATCTGGCATTTCGCTGGCAATGATTCAGAGTCAAATTAACAGCGATTCTAAAAGCCCAGGTGTAGAAGCTGCTTTTACTTTCGAATTTAGCTATGCTCTGTATTATTTTGACAAATGTTTCCTGTGTAAGTTCCGCAGCATCATGGGGATTTGTGCACATTTTCAATATAACATTAAATATGCGATTCTGATACTTAAGTATAAGCCTTTCCATAGCAGCAGAATCGCCCTGCCTGCACCTTTCTACAAGCATAGCATCAGCAATATCAATCTGTGCCATTTCAGCGTGCACTGCTTTTCCTCTTAATTAGACCAATTTCATTGCAAGAAGTTCCGATAAAAACCATTTTTACCACTGAGAATCCATTGCAATACTACAGGAAAACCGCCGGCAAATAATTTGTAACCCCTCAATAAAAAATTGAGGGGCTAAATATCGTGTCTTATGCCGCGTTTTCTGCAGGATATAATCGCAGATTAAGCATTTCCGGTCAATGTAATTTAACCCGGTAGGCAAATATTAAAGCGAGGTCAACGCTTGTACAGATGACTAAAATATTATTTTGTGCGTTTAAGGGCAAACTCACCTGTTAGCCGTTTGCCGGTTGGGCACAGAAATGTCACTTGCAATATATAACTCTGGTTGTTGGTTGACTCAAGAGGCAGATTGAATTGATAGGCCCTTAAGAAATCCCGCCAGTACTTGTTATTTTCGATGGCGTCGATTAAATCGGTATCCGGCCAAATATCAATTCTTCTTCCCTTCGGCTCGGCTGAACGTTGAACATGTTCATATATCTCAAACCGAAACACCCCCGGCGATTTCATTTGACAACCAAATGAATCTAATAAGCTCACATAAACATTTATACGGGACCCCGTCGCGCGGGAACCTTCTGATGTCCCCTCAGCTCCGGAAGCACCGACAAATTCGGTTAAAGGCGTAACCTCAACCTTAACCGGATTGTAAGCAATATTGAGATATGATTCAGAAACATTATGAACTTTGTCAGCTTTAGATTGTGGTTCTGTATTTAATTGGAGCTGCTCACAGCCGGTTTGGGCTAAAACACAGAAAAAAAAGAGCATCTGCAACACTACAGTAATCGCTTTCATAAACTATAGATCCTCATCAAGTATATGGCCGAGATAGTACTTCTTGGCCCGCAAATAGTCAATATTATGCTTGCTCGGCGCAGCCTTTAACGGTATTTGCTCGACAATCTTAATACCATAGACCTCAAGGCGGTTGATTTTTTTAGGATTATTAGTCAGTATTCGTATATTTCTAAGTCCCAAATCACGACATATCTGAGCACCAATTCCATAATCCCTCCTATCAGGAACAAATCCAAGCTTTATGTTGGCATCAACCGTATTAAGTCCCTGCTCCTGCAGTTTATATGCTCGGAGCTTGTTAGCAAGTCCGATGCCTCTGCCTTCCTGCCGTAGATAAATCAAGGCTCCCTTGCCGGTTTCTTCAATCATCTTCATTGCATTTATTAACTGATAACCACATTCACACCGCTGCGAATGAAATAAATCGCCCGTCATACATTCCGAATGCACCCTTACTAATACCGGCTCATCATGCTCAATGGGTATATTATTATCATCAAGGTCTCCCACGCCACCTTTGCATAGTGCAAGGTGTGGTTCGGGTGAAGTTATACTCTCATAACCAATCAACTTAAACTCACCATAGTCGGTCGGCAGGTTCACACATTCAATTCGCTCGATCTGGCTTTCACGCTGCAACCTATATTCAACAAGCTTGGCAATAGAGACAATTTTGAGATTATGCTTCTCACAGAATTTCAGAAGCTGCGGCACCCGTGCCATCGTGCCGTCCTCATTCATAATTTCACATATCACACCGGCCGGTTTGAGACCCGCTAACCGCATCAAATCAACCGCTCCTTCGGTCTGCCCCGCGCGAACTAATACTCCACCTTTTCTGGCGCGAAGCGGAAATATATGGCCGGGACGGTCAAGGTCGTTCGATTTGGTACCATCAGCTACCACCACCTGAATCGTTCTGGCCCTGTCAGCAGCACTTATTCCGGTAGTTATGCCCTCGGCGGCATCAATACTGACCGTGAATGCTATACCAAACCTGGCAGTATTTTCAGTGGTCTGCGGATATAAGCCGAGCGAATCACATTTATCAGGCGCGAGCGGCAGACAAATAAGCCCCCTGCCGTACTTGGCCATGAAGTTAATAATCTCCGGCGTCACCTTCTCAGCGGCGCAGGCCAGATCCCCTTCGTTCTCACGGTCCTCATCATCGACAAGGACTATCATTTTGCCCTGCCGAAGGTCCTCCAAAATCTCCGGTATCTCACTAAGCCCCGTTAGAAATTTTCCTTTTTGCGCCATATTTACAAGATTTTCATATGCCCCGTTATAGAATTTCTAACGGGGTAAACTGCACTGCCATATTTATAACTTGATATTGTAAATCTGTGTGATTGTTTATTGGTTACTGATTTAACCATTTAACCAGTTACCATTTAACCAGTCCCTTAGGGACCAGTTACCATTCACAAATGGTTTTGTTCATACCTTTCAATATATCGACTTCCGTTGCGAATGTAAATAAGAGTCGCTAAAATAGCAGCTACCGCCGCCGACCACCAGAGGAAACGCAAGAACCATATCCAGCCGGGCAAAAAAGAGGAAATCTCAGGAGCAAGCAGAATCGCCCCCACCATTGATAACTGCAAGGCTGTTGCAATCTTACCGATTAACACCGGGGCGATAAGAAACTGTGACGTAATAAAATAAACAGTTACAAAACCGAGCAGCAAAAATATGTCTTTGCCGATTATCAAAACAACCACAGTCGGCGGGATTAAGAACCCTCCTACATTTGCTCGCTCTGATGCCAGCAGCAGACACGCAGATGTGATAAGTAATTTATCAGCAACGGGATCCAGAAACGCACCCAATTTGGTAGTTTGCTTTTTTATACGAGCTAAATAGCCGTCAAGGCCGTCACTAACTGCCATAAACAAATAAATGACCGTCGCGATATGCCGCATAGTATTACGCAGGCCGGCATTAAGCTGTAGGTCATTTATCTTCAACATACAAATGACGAAGGGAACTATCAGCAAAATCCTGAGGATAGTCATCCGATTGGCCCATGTTAACTTCATAGCATCCTTCCTACGAACATCACCCTTGCCATTTCAAATTCATAGCAGATATGCTAAATGACCAAAGCAAATTTAGCAATAGAATACCGGCGTTTTAATTTGCTTGCCGCAAACAACTATAACGATACAATCAATATGAAATTTTTACATATAAAAACCTTCAATAAACAATGAGCTGGGTATGAGTAGAAAACTCGCGGTAGCATATTATAACCTTTCGATTATGCTCGATGCCGGAATGCCGGTTATCAAGGCTCTCGAAACCACTACGGCAGGAGCAACTGGAAATCTGAAAAAGGCCTTTGCCGCCTTAGCCAAAGGCGCCTCAGAAGGCGACAGCCTGGCGGAGACAATGAAAAAGTTTCCGTGGACTTTTGCTCCTATAGATATCATGCTGGTGGAAGTGGCGGAAACGTCGGGTAATCTGCCAAAATCTTTTAAACACCTGTCACAATGGTACGAATTCCGCATTAAGCTAAAGCATATCATCATCTCCGGATTGATGCTGCCGCTTGCGATTTTTCATATTGCTGCTTTCATCATTCCACTGCCCCGCCTGGTTCTGGGCCAAACCAGTGTAATCGGTTTTTTTCTTCGAGTATTAGGAACTTTAGCCGCTTTTTACGTACCGGTTGCGGTAATCATAGCAATCTTGCATCTCATGCCCAATAAAGGCCAGCTTCGAAAAGTCTTTGACACTGTAATTCTTTGGATTCCTGGTTTAGGCCAGGCTATTCGGCAGCTTGCGATTAGCCGGTTCTGCCGAGCATTTAACCTGCTCTACGAAGCAGGTATTCCAATTACACAATCTGTACAAAAAGCCACAGACGTAACAGGCAATTGCTTTATAACAGACTTGCTTAAAGGCGGTGCCGAGAGCGCAAAGGCAGGTAAGCTGGTTTACGAAGGTTTCTCCCACAAGCTGCCGGCAGATTTCCTCAATCTCTGGCAAATCGGCGAAGAAACAGGTGAATTAGACAAAACTATTCAACGCCTCGCTAATAATTACAGCGATACTGCTGAGTGGCTGTTCGTCGAGTTTTGCCGATGGATGGTGCGGCTGTTTTATTTTCTTATTTGTGCTTTTTTGGCAATACAAGTCCTGATGATGGGCCTTTCTGTTTACGGTGGTGGATATGAAACATTTATGTAAAACCGCAGATTAAATATAAAGAAATCAGCCTAATTTATTTACCCATTGCCGACACAATGATATAATCACTCGATTTTATTGAAAGCGGGTGAATCCTGTTTTTACGGAATCTAAGAAAATGGCTGTACTGAATGTAAATATCGATCATGTTGCAACGGTTAGACAGGCTCGGCTGACCGATGAGCCGGACCCTGTCTGGGCAGCGGTCGAGTGCGAGCTGGCCGGTGCGAATGGAATCACAGTCCATCTGCGGCAGGATAGACGCCATATTTGTGACCGTGACGTAAGACTGCTAAAAGAAACCGTTGCCTGCAAACTCAACCTTGAAATGTGTATGGCTGAGCCTATAGTTAAAATCGCCGAAGAGATTAAGCCCGACCAGGTAACACTTGTTCCTGAAAAGAGGGCTGAGCTAACCACCGAAGGCGGCCTGGATTGTGCACAGCATAAAAAACGCTTGGCAGAAGTAGTTAAAAGAATGCACAAAAAGGGCATCCTGGTAAGCACCTTTATCGCACCGAAGAGCGAGCAGATAACCGCATCAGCCCAGACCGGCTGCGATGCTGTCGAGCTGCACACCGGCATGTATGCTAATGCAAAAAACGCAAAAGAGATTGAGAAAAGATTAGCCGAGTTGGAAAGTGCAAAAGATTTTGCGATGGAAAATAATCTTATTGTGCACGCAGGTCACGGCTTGACATATCGAAACATAGGACCAGTCGCATACATCAAGGGATTTTGCGAATTCAATATCGGCCACAGCATAATAGCACGAGCGGTCTTCGTCGGCATAAGGCAGGCAACCGCACAAATGATAGAGTTGATAAAATTAGCGAATTAGTGAATTAGAGAATTTGTTAATTAGTTGCCAATTAACTAATCAACTAATTCTCTAATCAACTAACTATAGGAGATCGAAGATGTTTACAGGTGCAATGGTGGCTTTAGTTACACCTTTTCGTGATGGTGAAGTTGATTGGGAAACGCTCGATGAGCTGATCGATTTCCAGTTGGAAAACGGCATAGACGCGATAGTACCTGTGGGTACCACGGGCGAATGTCCAACCCTAAGCCACGAAGAGCACAAAAAGGTTATCGAAAGAGTGGTCAAATCAGCAGGTGGAAATGTGCCTGTCATTGCCGGTGCCGGCTCAAACAGCACAGCCGAAGCCATTGAGCTGACCGCATTCTCCAAGAAGATCGGCGCCGATGCCACATTGCAGGTCTGCCCATACTACAATAAGCCCACACAGGAGGGTTTCTATCAGCATTTCAAAGCAATTGCAGAGGAAGTTGATCTGCCGATAGTTCTATATAATATTCCAGGCCGATGTGGAGCCGGTTTGACACCGGAAACAATCGCCCGTTTAGCTGAGCTTGAAAATATCGTCGCTATCAAAGAGGCAACCGGCAGTCTCGACCAGGCCAGTGAAATCACTGCACGCTGCGATATAACAATAATTTCGGGTGATGACTCGATGACACTGCCACTGGCTTCAGTGGGGGGTAAGGGCGTCATCAGCGTTGTGGCAAATATCGTTCCTGCGGACGTTAAAGCAATGACCGATTTGATTTTGGAAGGTGACTTTAAATCCGCCCTTAAATGGCACAAAAAGTTGTTTGCATTAAGTAAGGGCATGCTTACCCTGGCGACGAATCCAATACCTATCAAAGCTGCAATGGCCATGCTGAATATGATGTCGGAAGAATTACGTCTTCCGATGACTCCGCTGGAAGACAGCAAGAAAGAAATCCTGCAGCAGACGCTCCAGGAATACGGCCTGCTTTAGCTTATTCATCCTGGATAATTGTATCAAGCCATTATCGGTGACTTTCTCGCCGCCAACACCGAGGCGTTCGAGATTTGTGAGTTTCGCAAGACAGATCAGGTCGTAGTTGCGTAATGGCTCCTGGACAACTTCTTTATTCACACGTTTCCTTTTGAGGCTAAAACGGAATTCCTCGAGTTTGGTGAGCATCGATATATCCAGACCCGAATTATCTTGACGGACGCCGTCCGTTAATCGTGAAACGCAGCAGCGTTTTTTTGCCTTTGAAATTGGGTTTGACCTGTCCTGAGCCAAGTCGAAGGATTGGCTTTGTTTTCCCAGAGTCTGAAGGTGTGGTTCATTTTCATAATCCTTTGTGGCAAAGAAGGTTGCATTAATTTTTTCCTTAATAAAATTGGCTTTGTTTTGCATAAAATAGGACCGATTTGTAGAGAGTCCTCGACAGATGTAGAGGTCATATCCGTCGCACGTCGCTCGTGACCCGTCGCTCGTATCTCGTGAAACACGGTTATTCACCATTCATTAATCCTCAAGATGCCTTACGGTACGATTAAATTTGACTTGGGCGGCTTGCCCGATTCGTGCGGTTCTCCGCTATATCCGGTGCTTATGGGCGGGTTATGTTTGCTTAGCAGCAATTATACAACTATTTTAACACACTTTCAAGCAAAAGTCAACAAAAAACGGCCAAAAAATTAGACACAGAGAACCTGAGGCGGCCTTTGGCCGCAACCAAAATTCGAAGCAATAAATCCGAAATCCTAAAAAAATTCGAATTACCAAAATACAAAATTCAAAACAACTAATTAACCCCGGATTTGGCAGATGAAGTTGTGCAAAGGAAATAAAAATTTGTTAGAATAGAGCTTATAGAATACGTTTGATTGAGTTATCGTTATACCAAATTGGAGAACCTACCCGTCGTAAAAAAACTGCATGAATTGACCGAGAAGATTTGTAAAGAGAAAATCGAAAGTTTTGTTTAGTTGAGATAGTTAGAATCGTTACTTAAGAACAATAGTGTTTTTCAATTCGATGAGTCTTTTACTGATTGCTTATTGTTATCAGTCTCAGTCTTCGCTTTGTATATAGGCATAATCTCTTTCATCTTCTGTAGATTTCCTAAAGTTTTTTCAATATTCTTTAAAACTTCTTGGGAATCAGACAAATCAATTTGCCCTAATTCAGCAAGTGTTTTTCCTTTTTCAAGCAATTCAACAAAGATTTCTGCTAAATTATTTAACAGTAAGCTAAAATCTTCCCAATCTAATCTTGTATTTAGCAGAATTTTCCTTTTTCTATTTTTAAAAGCTATGCGAGCTGCTGGCGTAAGTTCTGGTGGATCATCCTCCCATATCAAATAATGTGCAATACCCTGAATTGTCTCATCAGCAAGAGATTCGATATGCTCCCGTTCTTCTGTTGTTGCTTCACTCATTAACATTGATTTGGCAATTTTATTCTCTAATAAATTGCCAAAATGTTTCTCAATAAGCGATTTGGCCTCCTTAACTAAACCAACAGCCCCTTCGTTAATCTTATCTAACAAAAATATAAATTGAGGGCCAGTTAAAAAAAGCAAAAGTTTTACCAAAACTTTAGGGACAACTTTTGAAAATTCTTCACTTGAGATATCCTTATTAGCAATAGCCTGTTTTATAGTATCAAGCTTTTTTTTGTCCTCACATATGGCAAACAATTCCCGCAAGTCATCGTCTAAACCTTTTATGCCTGTCTTTAATTCATCCAACTTTTGAGACATATTCAATCTCCTCAGACTCTTTTTTCACATGAGGACTTAAATTTACGCGTCCCTTAATATTCATCATTTGTAGAATTCTATTTATATAATCAACCCAATCTATATCTGATGGATGAGACCTTATCATCAAATTCCCATAATAATAAGAAAAACTATCTGGCCCAAATCCATGCTTAAATACCGCACGTGGCAAATCAGTATATGCTTTCTTAGACTTCTCACTCTCGGTTGTAATTTCCTCCTCTTGCTTTCTTTTGAGAACTTCTTGCAGTCGTCGTTTTTCTATCTCCTCCAATCTCTTTAACCATTGTTGGCTCCAGGGTTGCTTTAGTTCTTTCTCAATTTTTTCCCACAAAGAATAGTCTTTGTTTTTCAATCTCAGAAGCACCCTGTATATTAAAGCTGTTTCATTTCTTACTCTGGCCGCCCGGCGCAGCAGAAATGCTGTATTTACCGGCCAATTCTCTTCCACCTGTAAACGCCACAATTTACAAAGCCATCCTTCAATGCTAGTATGTTCAGGATCTATGTCAAGTAACGCATTGAAACCATATGCTGCAACGTCTTTGTTTGTCAGAATTTCATCTTCCCAAAACCGGATGCTTTTCTCATCCTGCGTATATGCCATATATGCTTTTACAGCGGCGCCCAGTAGTTCTCCCGGACAGGATCCTTCGTCCAGTAGCTCGATTATGAGTCGCTTTACATATTTCTTAAATTCAGGTGGCTCAGCAATATCAACAACTCTACATAGATTTACAACTGTATCCTTCCACTTTTTAATGTCCTCAACGTAATCAAGGCCGTCTAACCATTCTCTTACTTCTCGATATACGTCCATCCATCCTTCTACTACCGCTTTCCTTTTTTCTGCATCAAGTTCGGGATTTCCAAGTAGCTGAATTACTACGTCTTCGCTGGGTTCGGTTGAGTGTCCACTTCCAAAGGATGCTATATCTGTACCTAAAATTCGGTTACGAGCAAATTCACGTACCTCTTCTACGCTTTTTCCACGGATAGAATTCAATGCTCGTTCGACTGAAATCATTCTATTGGCTCCACTTCAAATATTTCCGGCTCTACCTTACACCCTCTATGTACGGCCTCTGGTAAACCTTGTTCATGTGGCAAATTTAACGGTAGAGTCTTACCCGCATCTGCATTACAATCCTCAACCACTTCAAATCGGCCTTGATCTATTCCATCAAAAGAACGCGGTAAGTGCAAGTTTTTTTTCGCTTTATCCCGTTTATACACAATTTTAAGGCAACGCTCCTCCGCTTCCAGATTAGCTAAGCCTAACCTGTCAACCAACTCTCTTAAACCAATTTGCTCAGATTTTTCATTATCAGCAACCCATACAATATCAAGATCATTACCTAAGTCCAGTGCTCCCTTATACATATACACAATAATATTTAATTCATCGTCAGGAAGCTCTTTAGGGTTGAGTGTTTTTCGGTCTCTTATGCCAAATTTGCATAGATGCTCATCAGGAAGATGGTTTCCTAATTTTTCTACCCCCTCTAATCTAAAAAGCGTTTCAAATGAATTACTGGGAATTTTCGCCCCTTGACATACAAATCTATCAGGATCAGCCTTAACTATATCAATAGCTGCGTTTTTGGCATCTTCGGGGTTGCATGGATTTCCTTTGGCTGCCAAGCGTTTAAAAAATTCGTCACTAATTTCGGGTTTTATGCAATTATCCCTACGAAGATTTTCTAAAATCCTCTGATTCTGATCCTGATTATTTCCAGATTTCATTTTCTCAAGCCAGGGTTTGCATATATCAGGTACATCCATTTGTATCCTCAACTTCTTACAGCTTGCTCTTTGATCTTGATAGGTTACCCAAAGTTTTCGAATTCGCCAAATCAAAATATAACGTTTAGCACCTCAAAGAGCAAAATTAAAGGGTAATTAAAGGTGTCCGGTACATTTTAGACAGTCACCTATCAAATCTACGCCACACCGCATTATCAAAATACTAACCCGCCAAACAACTTCCTATTTCGTGACCTGTCCTGAACAGAGTCGAAGGAATTGTATCTCGTGTATGGTTTCCGCTCCCGGATGCATCACGCCCTTAGCGACAGGAAATAACACAATAGAAGGGAAAAGGCAAGGTGAAAAATAGAAGACAGCTTGTCCAGCGTAGCCCGCCTACCCAAAGACTTGTCCGGCGGGCAGGCTTTAGCGAAGAAGGAAGGACGGAGGACTGCTATTAGGGTATCAGATAATCAGTAAATCAGGTATAAAACTCTCTGTGTTCTCTGTGCTCTCTGTGGCAAAACTAAACGCAATACGATATACAAACGACGCAATAGTATGTTTTCACTCTCCAACATCGCTTTGTCTCCTTAGACATTATACACCTTTCCTGGATGATTCACAAATAGGTCGCAACCAAGCCGATGTTTATTCAAAAAATTTCCGTCAAGGCTCGGCTCATCCACAGGCAGCATTGCTTTCGATACGTGCCCTTGCCGAGACTGATTGGATTTCAAGCCTTAGGCGTACTATTGCATAGCTTCACCCCGTTAGAGAACGAAATTCTCTAACGGACTGTTCCGACAGTGGCTTTCTCTAACGGGGTTCACGATAAATTTGCAGAATAGATGAAATCATCTTGCTGACGGAGTGATTTTCTCTCAAATATTGCTGAGCATTACGGGCGATTTGCCTGGCAAATTCTCTTCTGTCTAACAGCCGCTGTAAAGCGCCTCTTATGCTAATCTCGTCATTCTGATTAAACACAACGGCTGTCCGGTCCGCGATAACCAAATCATCAACTCCGCCTTTGCAGGCTGCAACTGCCAAGCCTACGCTCATTGCCTCAAGCAAAAAAGGATTAAAAGAGTTGTTGGGCTGTAGCTGAATAAAAATATCACCCGCGGCAAGCGCAGAACGCCATGGTCTTATTGCAGGAACAATAGTAACCCTCTGCAAAAGGTCCAGCGCAGCTAATAGCTTTCGCAATTGTCCTTCCGCCCGCCCTTCTCCTATTACTATCAACATAAACTCATCCATCTGTGGCGGATTGATCGCCAGATTCCGTACTGCACTGAATAAATTCTCGAAGACAGCCACATTATCCAAAGGATGGACCGTTACCATACTAACCAATCCCTGACTTGATCGGGGACCGCGCTGCGAGAAACAAACACAGTCCTGTTCAACGAAAGTGCCGATATTTATCTGCTTGGTTCGCTCAGCTGCGTGAGGATAAAATTTCGTCACATCAGCAGCGATGCTTTTAGCCGGCACAATGATTTTTGTACAATGCCTCGATATAGAAAACCCTCGCCACCTTTTCTTTAAGGAATTGACCATCATTACGTAAGGCAAATCCAGGCGATGAGCTAATTGCTTTGTAAGACTTGCTTTGCTTTCGCTTATACAGTGTAAAATAGTAGGTTTAAATTTTGTCAGCTGCTCAACAAGTACGCTTCTATTATAAGGCCTGGCTAATGGCAGCTTGATAACCGGATATCTAAAAACCTCAACAGATCCGTATATAAAAGAACCCACATCACAGTCCGGGGGGCAAATCAAAGCTGCAGGAATCGACTCATCCGCCAAGCCGGCTAAAAGGTGCTCAAGGAACAAAGAATACTCGAAAAATGTTTTTTCTGAGACAATCAAAGCAGGCCGTATCGTCTCAGTAGAGCTCCTGAGCGGGGCAATCTCTGTCGCCGTAACTTGCACTCCCGATCCTTTCTGCTCTTCGTCCATTCGCAAACCATGAACATCTTAAAAACTCATGTATTCGTCATGACTAACACAATTCAGAAGAGAAAAATTGAGTACCTGATATATTATCACAAAAGGAATTTCCCGACTATTGTAAAATCATAATCTATAAGAATAACCATCGCCGTCCTTCTCCGTAGTAGTACTACGAAGGATGAATGCCGGCGACGGCTAAACTATGAGCTCAAACCGCGATTTGTTCCTTTAACAATATCAAATTCTATCTACACAATACGGCTTGTTTAATATTTAGCCTTGCGATTATCTGTAAATCTGTTATAAACATAAATGGAAAATATCATGGGAAGATTGATTGTTGTCGCAAACCGATTGCCGCTTAATATAACAAAAAGAGCGGACAAGTTCCATTTCCGCCCGAGTCCCGGCGGACTTGCTGTGGGCTTATCTTCACTTCCGGAGACTTTCGAGCGGCTCTGGATAGGATGGCCGGGAATAGCCAGCGATAAACTTACAGCCAAAGACAAAGATATAATCACAGATAAACTGGCCACCGAAAAAAGTATTCCGATATTTCTTTCCAAAAAACAAATAAACAACTATTATTCAGGTTTCTGTAACGAAACAATCTGGCCTCTTTTCCACTACTTTCCTACACGTACCTTATATGAAAATCGCTTCTGGCAAACTTACCAGCAAGTCAATCAGATATTTTGCGATGAAGTGACAAAGGTCACAAACAGCGGAGATTATATCTGGATTCATGATTACCAGTTAATGTTACTTCCTAAACTTCTGCGGGAGAAGTTCCCAGACCTGCAAATTGGTTTTTTTCTGCACATACCGTGGCCTTCATTCGAGCTGTTTCGGCTGCTGCCGTGGCGCCAGGAAATATTAGAAGGTCTGCTGGGAGCCGACTTGATAGGATTCCACACGTACGACTACGCAAGGCACTTCCTCAGCAGTGTCTCCAGAATAGCAGGACTCGATCACACGCTGGGCAAAGTTGTCGTTGGTAATCGTACCGTTAAAGTCGATGCGTTTCCTATGGGGATCAATTACGAAAAATATTCGCAGGCAATTAACGACGATGGAGTCAAGCTGGAAGTAAATAAAACACTGCAAAAAGTCGGCGACCGTAAAATCATCCTTTCCATCGACAGACTGGACTACACTAAAGGAATTATCCAGCGAATGGAAGCGTTTGATTTATTTTTATCTGAAAATCCAGAATATAAAGGCAAAGTCACCTTAATCATGGTGGCCGTGCCAACCCGTACCGATGTGGAAGACTATCAAATATTAAGAAGCAAGCTCGAACACCTGGTGGGAAGAATTAATGGTGAACATGGAGCAATAGGCTATATGCCTGTATGGTATCTTTACAGATTTCTGCCCTTCAAAAGCCTTACAGCGCTGTATAACGCTGCCGATGTAGCCTTGATAACACCCTTACGGGACGGAATGAATCTAATAGCCAAAGAGTTTATAGCTACTAAGCGCAAAGGAAAAGGAGTTCTGATTATTAGTGAAATGGCCGGTGCAGCAAGCGAGCTGGGCGAGGCTCTAATAGTCAATCCAAATAATAAAGCATCAATCGTGGCGGCAATAAAAGAAGCGCTGGAAATGCCGGAAAATGAACAAATCGAACGAAACAGATTAATGCAGGAAAGGCTCCAACGCTATGACGTGTTAAGATGGAGCAGCGATTTTCTAAACGCTTTATTTGATGTTAAAAAAAATCAGTATGAGATTTCTGTCCATAAATTATCTAAAGCCAACAGGCAGAAACTAATCGGCGACTATGCTAAAAGCAAGAAAAGACTGTTTCTGCTGGACTATGACGGCACACTTGTGGGCTTCAGAGACAAGCCTGCAAAGGCAGGGCCGGATGATAAAATCCTGAATTTACTTCAGGATTTATCAAGCAATCCCAAAAACAAGGTTATAATAATTAGCGGACGAGATAAAAATACATTAGTTCAGTGGCTTGGTGGTCTTAATACGGCATTAGTTGCCGAACATGGTGCCTGGATAAAAGAAAAAGGCGAAGACTGGCAATCCACCGAAGGCGGGATGTCACTCAGAACCGACTGGAAAGATCCTATCAGACCTGTTCTTGAGCTTTATGCCGTTCGTACCCCAGGTTCCATAGTCGAAGAAAAAGACTTTTCGCTGGTTTGGCACTATCGAAGAGCAAATCCTGAGCTTGCCGTCATCAGGGTTCACGAACTAAAAGCTGCTCTTTTGAATCTAACGGCGAATCTGGACGTCGGTGTATTCGAAGGCAGTAAAATACTCGAAATAAAAAATCACGGCTTAAATAAAGGTCGGGCCGCTGAGTTTTGTCTAATTAATCAGAAGTGGGATTTTATTTTAGCTGCAGGTGACGATTACACCGACGAAGATATGTTCGCTTGTCTGCCCGATACCGCATATTCCATAAAAGTAGGTGCAAGTATTTCCAAAGCGCGATTCAGCGTAGATAACGTTTCCGATTTGAGGCTGTTACTTGAAGAATTATTGTCTAAAGTTTAAGGTTTGGAGTGACGAAATTATAAAGGATCTAAAATCATGGATTATAACTTTTTGCTCAAGGAGCCTACTATGTTAAGTCTTGAAGATTTCAGACACCTTGTACCAGATAAAACATTAGCTGAAATCTATGCCAGAGCCAGAAAGCTTTACGGTAAACATATTGTCCATATTAACTCCACCTACCAGGGTGGCGGCGTTGCAGAAATTCTTTATTCGCTTGTATTGCTGATGAATGATGTCGGTATAGACACCGGCTGGAGAATCCTACACGGTAGTCCCGATTTTTTTAACATTACAAAGAAATTCCACAACGCTCTGCAGGGAGCAAGTTTAAACCTATCCGAAAGAAAAAAGCAGCTATACCTCCAGGTCAACAACCACTTTGCGCGGTTTACACACATTCACCATGACTGTGTAATTGTACACGATCCTCAGCCGCTTGCCCTGATAAGGCCCTACAGAAAAAGACAGCCCTGGATATGGCGATGTCATATAGACTTGACCGATCCACATCCACAGTTGTGGGATTTTCTGAAAGGCTTTTTGCTTAAATATGACCATATCGTCTTATCAAGCGAAAAATACTTCAAAGAGGATCTGCCGATAGATCAAAGGCTGATGTTACCGGCCATAAATCCACTTACTCTAAAAAACAGAGAGCTGGATCAAAAAACCATACTGAAATATGTAAAGAAAGCCGGTATTCCAACAGACAAGCCTGTCATTACCCAGGTCTCAAGGCTCGACCCATGGAAGGGCCCCGAAGGTGTGCTGGACGTCTTCAATCGGGTCAAGGAAAAAGTCGATTGCAGATTGGTCTTCTGCTACAACCTTGCCAGCGATGACCCTGAAGGAGTCCAAATATACAACAAGGTTTATAAAAAAGCTAAAAAGCTCGTTGATAAAGGCGATGTTTTATTCGTTGTCGGCAATAATGATATCTTAGTAAATTCTATCCAAAGGTTTTCAAAAGTAATAATTCAAAAATCTACAAAGGAAGGCTTTTGTCTTTCTGTCACCGAGGCGTTATGGAAGGGCACACCCGTTGTTGCTTCAAATGTCGGCGGCATACCTGCTCAAATCGAAGACGGTAAAAACGGCTTTCTGCTCGAACCGCAAAATTTAGAAGGATTTGCCGACAGAATTATCCACCTGCTTAAGAATCCAGATGATGCCATAAACTTAGGTGAAAAAGCAAAAGAGAACGTTGCGCAAAAGTTCCTGATAACACGGCTCCTCTCGGACCACCTCGATATGTTAAACTCAATAATTAGCAACTAAAAGTGACTAAAGTGAGCTAAAGTGAGCTAAAAAGCATTATTCGTTTATCGGTTGCGCTACTCGTTTCGTTATACGTATTACGTTAAACGCAACCGACACGAGATGCGAAACCGCAACCGTAAGACGAATTTTTAGGCACTCAAATTAGGTCTGTGGAGACTGTGTGATCTGTTTTGTCAGCTCATTCAATAAAACGTTCATCTTCGGATCGGAGTTTTTAGTCTGGCCTATCTTGCTGCAAGCGTGCATAACGGTGGTATGGTCACGCCCGCCTAAATGGCCGCCGATCTCTTCGAGGCTGTGCCTGGTCAGGTTCCTGGCTAAATACATACAAATCTGACGCGGCTCGGTAATGCTCTGGCTGCGTTTCTTGCTCTGCAGGTCCGCAAGGCGAACATCAAAATGCTTGGTTACCACCTCAGTAATATCACTTATACTTATCTGTTTGGAAACTGATTGAATCTGTCCGTGCAGAGCTCTTTGGGCCAGTTCAAGGCTGATTTGTTCACCATCAGTAATGGCGAGCGCATAAATGTTTGTCAAAGCACCTTCCAGCTCTCTAATATTGGCCTGTACCTTGCGTGCAATATATTCAGCTATCTCATCAGTTATATCGAGGCCTCGCAAATGAGCCTTTTTTTGCACGATTGCAACCCTCGTCTCATAGCTTGGCGGATCGATTCGAGCAACTAAACCCCAATTGAATCTGCTGATAAGACGTGCCTCGAGAGAAGGTATCTCAGCAGGTGTGCTGTCGGCACTGAGTATGATTTGTTTGCCGTTATTGTAAAGTGCATTAAAGGTATGGAAGAATTCCTCCTGGCTTCGCTCGCGTTCACGCAGGAATTGAACATCGTCAATTACCAGCGCATCAACCGTACGAAACTGACTCTGAAAGCCTGCTAAATTTCCCTGCTCGATTGCCCTAATAAATCTATTAATGAACTCCTCACAACTCAATAGCTGAGTTACAGCACCATTAGCTCTGTGCCGGGCTTCACAGCAGACGGCATGCAAAAGGTGAGTTTTGCCTAAGCCGGAGTTGCCATAAAGAAAAAGCGGATTGTATGTATTGCCAAGTGACTGACTAACTGCGACACAGCTTGCGTGCGCCAGGCGATTGCTCGGACCCACTACAAAATTATCAAAGGTATAATCAGGATGAAGTCTAAGCCCTGACTCAAGGCGTTGAACGGATGAGGCAGAATCCTGTTCCGTCTTCGGCGGACTAAACTGAAAATCCACGACGACGAGATGTCCGGTTATCTGCTGAGCGGCTCTTGTGAAACTGCTTTTGCAATTATCACGCAAAAAATGGACGGTTGCTTCATCCGGACAACCGATTCCGAGTGAGCCGCCGTCCAAATGTAAGACTATCAGCTTGTCGAACCATTTACGTGCATTAGCGGGGTCGAGTATTTTTGAACGTTCAAGTATATCCGCAAAAATGTTTTCAATTTCCAGAGCTGCCAAACCATCCTCCTTTATGATTGCAAACTCTGTACAATTGTCTATAACCCATAACCAACCTCCTGACTGGAGGGGTTTATTTCACTTGCTACAGTAAAATAGGATTCAAGCTCTCAAATTCCAAATGTGACATATTATATGCTTGAACATACCCTCCCTCGCACTACATGTGACTATTCCCACGTCAACCACTCTGAGACAACAACATTAAAATTTTAATCAGATTTATTGAATCTGTCAAAGGAAAACTAATTTCACAACAAAATTGTGAAAAATTAAGTCTTCAACGACTTGAAATTTCGATAAATACCGATACTATAAGAAATTCAAAAATTAAAGTTATGAAATAATATTTTGTCCGCCTCTGGCGGAGAGGTTCGTTTTAATATTTGATTTAAGAATAGTATATGGGTATTTTCTCTAAAACAGCTGGGTATCTCAAGGAACGTTTAAGTAAAACCCGCAGCAAAATCAGCTCTTCGCTTTCATCGGTACTGCGGCTGGGCAGAAATATCGATGAGGAATTGCTCGATAAGCTCGAAGAAACACTAATAAGCGATGATATAGGCGTAGAAACAACGGATAAGCTCATTTCTGAGCTGCGGGAAGCCTACCGTAACAAACAAATCGCCAAAACCGATGACATCTTACCGTTTCTAAAAGAACGCATGAAAAGCTATTGGCCGCACCGTGACAGACAATTACACCTGGCTCCGAGCGGCCCTACTGTTATCCTCGTCGCCGGCGTCAACGGCACAGGCAAGACCACAAGCATCGCCAAATTGGCATATATTCTGAATAAAAACAAAAAAAAGGTCATCGTTGCCGCCTGTGATACATTCCGTGCCGCAGCTATAGAGCAGCTTACAATCTGGGC
>CAZQKO010000027.1:0-19900 GCA_964593945.1 uncultured Pirellulales bacterium
TTACAGTTTCTGCTGCACAGTCGGCATAGTGGCCCCAAATCAAAAAAGACAGGGCTACAATTTTCCAGGCGTCCAAAATCATCTTTGTCATCTTAAATCCCAAGTAAACAATCACGGCACAAATGCACTTTTATAATATCTTATCTGTGGTCGGCCTTTTTGGCCGAGAACTATTGTAACAACATCAAAACGAAAGGGTCTGTCATCGATATCGTACACTGCAAGAAAAAAACGGGCCGTCCTGAACAGCCTGGCCTTCTTGGCAGACGTGATGGATGATTCGACTGAGCTGAATTTCTCATCGACTCTGGTTCTGACCTCGACAAAAACGATAGAGCCATCGGTATCGACCATAACAAGGTCAAGCTCGCCGGTCTTGCAGGAGAAGTTACGTGTGAGGGTCTTAAGGCCTTTTCTTGCCAGGAATTTTTCGCAGCGTTTTTCGCCCCATTGGCCGAGCTGGTTTTTATCCGTTAATAGATTGCGCCGGTTCCAAAATATTTCCATGTGCGCGAAAATAACCCCCAGATAAATCTGGGGGCTAAATATGATACGAAATCATTTCGAGACTGTGTGTTCGCTGTGTCGCTGGGGCAGTCTGACGGCTTTGCCGGTTCGCTTGCGCAGGTAATACAGTTTCGCCCGCCTTGTTTTGCCGCTTCGGATTGCCCTGATGTCGATAATGTTTGGCGAATGAAGAGGAAAGATTCGTTCTACGCCCTCGTTTCCAATGATCCGCCGTACCGTGAACATCTCATTGATTCCCCGGCCTCTGCGAGCAAGCACGACGCCGCTGAATACCTGTACGCGTTCTTTATCGCCTTCTTTGATGCTGTAATGAACATCCACCATGTCGCCTATCTCGAAATGCGGTATATTTTTCTTCAGACTCTTGCTTTCTACAGCATCCAGTAACTCTGTTTTCACTTATTTATCTCCTGGTCAACTCATTTCTTATCAAACATTGTACCTTACTTGAAAAATCAATATGCGTAGTATACCTATTTTTATTTTCGAGACAAGTATTTTTTGGGATTTCGTTCAGTACACCGGTCCCTGTTCTATCTCCTTCTGGTTACTGGCGGGTCGTGTACGAGCACCGAATCTTCTTTAGAGCCTGGCTGGCTGTCAAAAGGCACCGGCGGCTCGCCTAATTGAGGATGTCCAATGCCCATAGGAAGAGACGTATAAATGTTATCATCATTAATACCGCAATAGGGGCGTTTCTCAAAATCTACGTGCATATCCATGAACAGCACGCTTTGGCCATCTCCCTTATGGGCAACCGAGTTTCCGTATCTTGCCTGCTCAGCAGTGCCATTCCAGGGAGGCATATCTGGTTTGAAACTGGAAAAGTTTTTAGCCTTCGCAGCAGGTGAAGCGATCCAGGGATTTCTATCTGCTGCTACTGCCATACCAGGTTCACATGATGAAGTCAGAGCATATAGGCCATAAGGAATATGATAGGAGTAGCTGCAATGCTTCCAAGGTTCCGGGCCGAAATCCCAGGCACTAACAAGCTCTTCGACGGCGGTATTTCGATTGGGGTAATCAGAAAGCTTAAACTCCGTGGTTCCAGTATCTTTATTGCAGACAAACGACTTCGGCATGACCTCAGCATATTTGACCAAAAGATATAGGCTGGAGCTAATGGTAGCTTTACCACCACTACCGTCCGCAGCTAAACTGTAAGCCCTTACTCGATCAATGGCGTCCCATGTAACATTGGGACTCCAGACGGAGTTTCTACCACCTGCACGAGGAAATTCATCCTCATAGTCGTTGGCGTAGATTAACATTGCCTTGCCGATACGGGAAAGATTTGTACCACAAACCATCCGAGAAGCTCTGGGAGGCTTGCAAATCGCGATTATCATTATTAGTAGGAAAACAAAGAAAGGAAGTGCAGTGCCGATTGTAGCAAAACCTGTAGCAACTATTCTGCCGGCGCTTAATCCGATTTGAATTAGGCTGATAACACCGAGTATGATAGCCACCAGGCTCGTAATAAGCCATATAATAATAAAAGTCTCATCTCGTCTTCCCCGTACGGCTATTGCGAAAAATAAAAGAAAACAGCTTAAAAGTGCAAGTATGAACGATGCGATAGCAAGTCCGCTGGTCTTGACAGTAATCTCTTTTTTGACTGACGAAGCTCCTGGCAGCTCGGAATTGCAGAAACTACAGAATTTAGCATCATCTCGGTTTTCTTTTCCGCATTTTGGACAGTACATTTCCGTCTCCCTCCATTGTGACTTTGGATTTTGATATTGTTATTTGTAATGCCTAAAGTTCTTTTCATCCTGCCTGCCGGGCAGGGGTTGCGGTTGCGCATCTCGTGTCGGTTGCGTTTAACGTAAGACGTTTGACGAAACGAGTAGCGTAACCGCTAAACGAAACACGATTGCAGACATTTTAGCTCACTTTAGGGTCTGCACAACACTACTTTTTATTACTTTCCACAAGTTCGGGTTTGTCTTCAATTTTTTTCGTCGGAGCAGCCTGAATATTTAGTCGCTCTTCGGCCGCCTGGAGGATTGCTCCTAATGTTTGAGTATAAGATAAGCCTGCAATTTTTGCCATTTTTGCCAAATGCCCGTCCCAGCACCAGCCGGGATTGGGATTGACTTCGAGTAATTTCGGATTGCCATGTGAATCAAGCCTCCAATCAAACCTGGCATAGTCCCGGCATTCCAATCTCTCAAATAATTTCAGGCAACATTCGATAATCAATTTTTCAGTTTCATCCGGCAGATTTGCAGGAATTGATTTGATGTTCCAGTACGGTGAGTCCGGCTGCCACTTGGCTTCATATCCGCATATTCTCGGCAGCTCCAGCGGCAACGCCGAGTAATCTTCTTCGATGATAGGCAAAACCGTATAGGATTCAGGCGGATTTCCTATCATACCTAAGGTCAGGTCTTTGCCCGTGAGAAATTCCTCAACGAGGATTGGCTTCTCATAGCCGAATTTCTCTCTTATTTCCGAGATGGCGTTGACAAGCTCCTCGATAGTATTTGCAACGCTTCGCTGAGTAATTCCAAAACTGGAATCTCCAAAGTTGGGTTTCACAATAACCGGAAAACCGATCTGAAGCTCAAAAATATCGTCTTGCGGTTTTATAAAGAACGCATCCGGAACCGGAATCTGCATTTCCATTGCAATCCCACGCACAAGTGACTTGTCGTAGCAAAAAGCAAGGCACTGTGGCCCGCCTCCCGTATATGGAAAATCGAGCACCTCCAGCATAGATGGTACATGGAGCTCTTTCCGGGCATCGTTGTTGTAACCCTCATCGCAAAAATTTAAAACAAAGTCTGTTTTTGGTTTCAGTTTCACCAAATCACTAAACAAGCTGTCATGGCTGGTGAGGTATGTGATTTGATATTTGTTCAGGTCCCTTAACGCATTTTTTAACTGATCGATTGTGTAAAAATCATCATCATCGAAAACAGACAACGGTTTTAAAGGATCGGGCTTGTTAGGATCGCCTAATATTACCACTATGTTATTGGTCAGCTCCTTCTTCTTTACAGGTGTCCACTCTTTTCTGACCACGGCGGTTAGTGTGATGCGTCTTTCCATCATTCCCAGGTCCTGGTTGCGTTGGGAATCCGCAGATATATCGCTGTGGATAGTGAAATCTCTAAAGCCAGCCATTTTAAACAGCTCTTCCAGATTCTTGCGGGTATAAAGCCGCTCAGCGTAAAACTGGTCCGCAACAACACCCTTTTTCACATGCGTGACTACTTCCCTGGAAATTAAACGCTGTTTGTCTAAGGAAAGAGAACGCTCCCTGCAGACGAAATAATTTTTGTCTATCCATTCCCACGACCTCGGCTGGAAGCGCCTTCTCAAGTACTCGCCATCGGCAACGTCTATCAGGACCCTTCCCCACGGTTTCAACACCCTGAAAACCTCCTTCAGAACCCTGATGTCATCGTGCGGCGTTTCAAAATAGCCGAAGCTGTTTCCGGGAATCATAACCATGTCGAACGTATCCGTCTGATAGGGCAGCTTTCGGGCATCTCCTTCTTTGAACTTAACACTCAAACTTTCTTTTTTATTTTGAGCTTTGGCCTTTTGAATTAGATAGCGAGAGCGGTCGAGTCCTTCGACGTTACTAAATCCCCGCCTTGCCAGCTCAAGAGCGATGCGTCCCTGTCCGCAGCACAGGTCCAGAATTTTGTCCTGCGGGGAAAGCTTAAGTATATCTGCAAATAGATCCACCTCTTTCGCGGTAATTTGTGCATCATCAATCACATCACCATCCGTTTTCAGGTAAATTGGATTGAAAATCCATCGCCACCAGTCCGGCTGGACGTGCTCTTCCAGGTCCGGAACGGGCCCCAGAGACCTTACACATCCCACGGTGCTTTTGCTTTTGGGCTGTGGTTTATGATTCGTTTCCAGCTTCATTCTATTAAACTCCTCAACAGTGCCTAAAGTTCGTTTAACGGTTGCGGTTGCGAGGCTCGTTTCATCAAACGTTTAACGATAAACGTAACCGTAACGAGTTGCGCAACCGTAAAACGATTAACGAAACCGTTATTTGTTTACAATTTTACAAGTTACCATTTAACCAATTTCCAATTACCATTTCGACAGAAGAACCTTTTTAGACAATTCATTGAATTGCTGTATCTAAGAGGTTTTTTATTATCGACGGATAAAGATATGACTGTAGCCGCAGTGTCGATGCTCACCAGACAAAGCTGATGACCATAACATGGGTCTTCAACATCTTCATTCAATTCTGCCATTTACAAACTGCCTCTCCGGCTACGGCTCGGCGCTTCGCCGAGACGAGTCTTCCCTCGTCTCTAAAGCCGTGATGAGAAATAACTCTATCAGGCTATGCGCTGAATGTTATACTTTAACTTTTTAAAGTCAATAAGCGCACACATTTCCTGACAGAATTTTTTCACTGCCCCCTAATCCCCCGTCGTCTGTCCTCCGTCGTCTGTCACCATTTAGCTAAAAAACCCTGCCATAGTGATGGCAGGGCTAACCAAATTATGAATCCGCGTTCATCCGCGAAATCCGCGGTTCACTTTTCCAATAGGTCCGGGCGCCACTTTTGAGTACGCTCCAGAGCCTGCTGGCGGCGCCACTGGGCAATTTTTTTATGGTCGCCGCTGAGCAGAATTTCGGGCACTTTCATTCCACGAAAGACTTCCGGCCTTGTATATTGCGGATATTCCAATCCGCCTCCGGCGGTCTCGCTGAAGGAATCGTCTTTGGCGGAAGTATCATCACCGAGCACGCCGGGAAGTAACCTGACTACCGCGTCGATGATGACCATAGCAGCCAGTTCGCCGCCGTTTAGAACATAGTCGCCTATCGAGATTTGCTCAGCACCCAGGTCGATGCGAATTCGCTCATCGAAGCCCTCATACTTGCCGGCGATCAGAATTAACCTGTTTTCTCCGCCTAATTCAACCGCCTTTCTCTGGTCAAATTTCTGTCCCTGGGGTGTAAGCAGAAAGACCCTGCCTTTTTCGGGAGATAGCTTGCAGACATGCTCGAAGCAATCGAAGACCGGGCCCGGCATCATTACCATGCCCGGCCCACCTCCGTACGGCTTATCATCGACCTTGCGGTAATTGTCGGCTGCAAAGTCTCTGATGTCGGTTATAACAATTTCGACTATATGCGCCTCTTGTGCCCTTTTTAATATCGAACAGCTCAAAGGCGATTCGAAAGCCTGCGGGAAAAGCGTAAGGACATCAATCCTCATTATTATTCTTTATTATCTTCGGTCGAAGCTGACTCTTTCTCTTCTTCGGTTTTAGCTTCAGAATCTTGTTCTACAGCTTTCGACTGAGCTTTGTTCTCGATTTTTTCTGCCGGTTCCGGTTTTTCCTCTTTCTGTTTCTCTACGACTTTAGCTTCATCTTTGGCCTCTGCTTCTTCAGTTTTTGAATCCGGTCCTTCTTGTACCACTCGAGCATCGGCCTTGGGCTGCTCTTCGGCCTCGACTGAGGGTTTTTCCTCCGCTTCGGCTTTTGGTTCTTTCTCAGGCTTGGCTTTAGCTTTCTCATCGGCTGCTTTTTCTGCCGGCTCTGTTTTAGCTGCCTCAGCCTCTTTTTCCTCAGCCACGGCTTTTGATTTTTCCTCTACTTGTTGGGCTTGCTCTACTTGAGCCTTCTCCTCGGCTTTAGCTTTTTCTTTCTCTTCAGTCTCAGCTTTCTGCTTTGCTTCGGCTTCAGCTTCGGTCTTTGCTTCAGCTTCGACTTTAGATTTTTCTTTCTCTTCAGCTTCAGCTTTAGCCTTGGCTTCAGCTTCGGTTTTAGCTTTTTCTTTCTCTTCAGCCTCAGCTTTCTGTTTTGCTTCAGCTTCTGCTTTGGCCTTGGCTTCGGCTGCTTTGGCTGCTTCGGCCTCAGCTTTAACTTTTTCTTCGGCATCTTTAGCAGCCTTTTCTGCAGCGAGCCTTTCGGCTTTTGTAAAGAACTTGCCTTTGGCGCGGGCCAAAGCCTTTGCCCTTGCCCGGCGAGCAGTTTCTTGCTCGGCGTATTTATGTTTTATCCCCTGGCGGAGCAGGATTTGTGAAACCGTATCGCTCGGTATTGCACCTTGATTTATCCAATATTCAACGCGCTCACGGTTTAGCACAACCTGCTTGGCCGGGTCTTTTTCAATAGGATCGTAATGGCCAAGCTTCTCCAGTATTTTGCCGTCACGTGGTGTACGGGCGTCAACCGCATTGATTCTGAAGAACGGCCGATGCCGCCTTCCCATTCGGGTCATTCTGATCTTTACTGCCATAATTTTTCCTTTCTCTTCTCTATATAATCAATTCCCGTGATTTACCTGTCGCAAATCACGAAACTCGTTTGCATTATTTGCTAAAAAGTAACAGTTTGTTTTTCGACATTGTTGTATATCTTATCTATTTTTTTCTGAATAGCTATCGTTTCTTTTATCGCAGTGGCAATTCTGCAATAGTGCTTAATATCCTCCAGAGAAAGCCTTTGGCTTTTCCTATCCTTGAGCCACTTCTCCATTACCTGATAGCCGCCAATTTGGTATTCCCAAATTTCAGGAATTATTTTGCCAAAATAGCTGTCGGGATTAACGAAAACCTGCTGCCGGCCTTCGCCAAAACGCACTTTTTCAACAAGGGTATTGCCTTTCCCCTCAAATTTTGCGGAAGGTTTATCAAGTCTGCCGGATTTCATGAGATGCAGATTTACAAGCTCATGGCCGAGTTTCGCCATTTTCGCAAACACATTATATTCACCGCAGAAGGGTATTTTGGGAAAATCAGTCTTGAGAAATTCCGCATATTTTTGGCGATAGATATTGGAATAAAGAACGGCATAAATGTAAGACAGAATTTGCTCCGGCTGGACTTTCTTGCCGTAACATTCTTTGAGCTTTTCAAACATCTGGGCCGGTATATTTACCTGACGCTTATAATTACTCCCTCCGTTAAACAAATCCGCCTCTGGATAAATATAGAGTGGGAAATTTACATTTCCCCCTCGATAAAAAAGGTTAAAATCCTGTATGCAATCTGAGCAAAAGGCAATATTCCAAAGATTTTGAGTCCCCACAACTTGTCCGGCACGTCCTACACAAAGTGCGATATTCTCGCGCATCATATGACGCATAATTTCTTTGCGAGTCCTTTCAACCAGAACACTGTTATAAAAAATCCACTGTTTGTCAAAAGGCCTGTAAAGAATCTGAACTACTTGTTTTTCCCAGTTCTCAGTCTGGCGAATTTGATTTCTGGCCTCTTTTACAGTCCAATTTGTTTTATCCTTTAAGTCAAAAGCCTTTTTGATGATGCTGCCAGAAAGGTTCTCATCAATAAACATTCGGATGCGTTTTTCAATTTCCGATTTGGTAAGAGCAATCAGAAATTCATCCCTGCTCGTAACGACTCCTACACTATTTTCGGGGAAAATATCCGTAATTTTGATAAATTTATCATAATGGCTAAGAAGTCTGTCGTCTCTGGGAACAAAGAAATAAAATTCGGGTTCCGGTTTGAGATTTTTCCATTTTGTTGTTTCTATATCATTCGTTCTCAGCCAGTCATATTTGGTTTCGCGAAGTCCCCACAGGTTAGCGTGGACTATTTTGTTCTTCAATCCTTTCTTTTTGATAGCGAGGATAATTGCAACACCCTGCTGGATATCAAAGACGTTCTCATCTTTTGAACCGTCCGGGCATTTCTCTTTTTTCTTGCTGTTGCCGTGAAGGTCAAGGATATAAATGTGTGGGAAACTATTCAGCAGAGATTGACGCATCCCTCTGAAAGTCGGGTTATCCAGATAGCTGTGATTTGTAATAAAACCCAAAATCCCTTCGCCTGCCTGGTCGATTTTCCACTGAGCAAACCGGATAAACTTAACGTAATCGTCCTGAAGCCATTTTGGGTTTTTCTCAACGAGTTTTTCGCCATCAACCTTGTAGTATTCTCTGATTTCCTTGCTTATCCAGTCGCCCTTGTTGGCGGAATGTCCCGAATAAGGCGGATTACCAAGAATGACGAGTATGGGAGTTTCTTTCTTAATTTTTCCGGCAGCGTGCGATTCCTCCGATAGTGAGCTTGTCCCAGGCAGGTTGCTTTCGGCAAGCTCTTTCATATCAAGTGTATTTGTCAGATACAGATTGAACCTGTCGTCCTTATCAAGTTTATAGCCGAGTTCTTCGAGCAGAAACCCAATTTTCAGATGGCCGACCGCATAAGGTGCCATCATAAGCTCAAAGGCGAAGAAATTTTTAAGAATATGTTTTTTGATAAGCTCTTTTTTGCCGCCGCTGCCGTAGGCAGAGCAGAACTCGTTGACAGCAACAGCAGCAGCCTGAGCTATAAAGGTAAGGGTTCCTGCCGCAGGGTCGAGAACAGTTACCGAATTCGTTGCAAAGCCGTCTCTCTTGCCGAAGTATTCCTTTAAGACGATATTCAGCGAACGGACTATGAAACTAACAACCTCTTCGGGAGTGTAATAAACACCGCGCTGCTCTCGCTCCTGTGGGTCATATTCGGCAAGAAATGTTTCATAGAAATGAACTACGGGGTCCGAGCCTTTTCTTTCAAAGTAGTATTTATGCAGCACTTTTTTAACGTTCGCTACGGATAAAATCTCGGCTATATCATCGATAATCCAGCTTAGATTTTCCCCCGGTTCTTCCAGTGAAACAAATCTGAATACGTCCCTTAGAATTCCTATTGTTGTCGGTATGTTGTCAAATGCCTGCCGTCTGTTGAAACCGTTCGTTGTTCTGGTGCTTGCTGCGAAAAGACCGTATGTTATGGTCTGAGCGTACATATCGGCAAAATCCTGCTTTGTTAAACCTGCTATCAAATGCTGCTCAAACGCTTGATAAAAGCCGTTTAATCGGCTTTTACTGTTAAGTAGTTCAAGCTCAACCTGCTCGTGCAGATAATGTGTTCTTATTGCCAGAGCTTCAGCAAGTGTTTTAGGGGTATATGTTCGAGGCAGAGAGAAACTGAAAAACTTTTCTAACAACTCCCTGAACTTTTCTTCATTTTCTAAAGGCGGGCAGATATTAAGCTGTGCTGCTACAAAAGGTCTTGCAATTTTAACTCTGTCTATTAACTCTCCATCACGATACAGAAAAAACTCAAAGAAATTTGTTAGAATAACGTTAGGAAAAGCGCCCAGATACCGTTTTAGCTGTTCGGATACCTCTACTTTTTCGAGGTTCTCCTCCTCCAATGGCTTGGCCTCGATGTAACCAACGATATGCTGCTCACCGTCCCAAATTCGAAAATCAGGATTGCCGGCCTCTGTTTTCTTGGGTTGAATTGTTACCTCTGTTTTTGTTCTGGCAATCGATAGGGCAAAATCCTCCAGCAATATCTTCAAAGCTGGATAGTAGCTTTCCTCTCGCGCATCACCTCTTTGTGCGATTTTGGATATTTCTTCTATATATTTTTTAAGCATTTCAGGAGGCATGTTTGCAATGTAAAGTGTAGCCATTTATAAAAATCGCAAAGTTCGCCGGGTCGATCTCGGCATCTGCTGCGATTTTTTGCATCTGCTCATCTGTCAAATCAGCCGCATTTTGCTTTTCAGCCGGCGTCATTATCGCGACCGCCTTTTTAAGCTGTTCTAATTCCTCTAAAGTCGGCGCAGTCAGCATCGCCAGCTCACTGCTGCCTTTATTATCCCTGAACTGGTCTCTTACCAGTTTGCCGTATTCGCTGTCGGAGAACCTGGCGACTTTTTGCAGGTATTGCTCAATCGTAATGTTACTTACCGCAGCAGTTTTGTCTTTGTTTTTTGCCATAGCCAAGAACCCCGCAATGAATTGCGGGGCTAAATTTTTTAACGCCGTTTTATTTTGCCACGGCGTTTAACGATTCTTTTTCGTTTTGAGCGTTGCTTTATCTTTCTGCCGCCCATCATAGCGGCTCCTAACGAATTCATATTAAATCCGCCCGAGAAAAGATTCTTGAGTCCGCCGAAGGTTCCGCCGCTGAGGGATTTTAACATGTCTCGGCTACGCATAAATGTCTTAACCAGGCCGGAAACAGTGTTGGATTCGACGCCGGCTCCCGCTGCAATTCGTCTGCGTCTGGGCGAGTCTATAATATCCGGATCACTACGCTCAGCCGGAGTCATCGACTGTACAATTGCCTCCATGTGTTTAAATTCGCCTTCGTCAATATCCAAATCGCCGAGCTGACTACCCATGCCGGGTAACATCTTGAGCATATCTTTGATGCCGCCCATTTTTTTGACGGCCTGCATCTGTTTTAGAAAATCATCAAAGCCGAAGCTGCCCTTGGCCAATTTCTTTTGCATTTTCTCGGCTTCTTCAACTTCGAAATGCTCCTGAGCTTTTTCCACCAAAGTTACAACGTCGCCCATGCCCAAGATTCTGCTGGCCATACGGTCGGGGTGGAATTCTTCGAGCTTGTCGAGCTTTTCACCGACACCGATGAATTTGATGGGCTTGTCGGTCACAGCCTTTACGCTCAGAGCTGCGCCGCCGCGGGCATCGCCGTCCAGCTTCGTTAAGATGACACCATCAAGCTCCAGCCTTTCGTTAAACTCCTTCGCGGAGTTGACCGCGTCCTGGCCCGTCATCGCATCGCAGACTAAATAAATCTGGTGCGGATTGACGGTCTTTGCGACTTTGGCCAGCTCGGCCATCATATCTTCATCTATATGCAATCGGCCGGCTGTGTCGAGCACTATCACATCGGAATTATTCTCCTTAGCGTACCGGACTGCGTTTTTTGCAACCCTTATAGAGTCTTTGCTATCTTCGGAATAGACCTCGATATTTAACTGTTTGCCGAGAGCAACCAATTGCTCAATAGCAGCCGGTCGTTGCAGGTCATCAGCCACAAGGAGCGGCCTTTTCCCCTTCGATACGATATATTTGGCGAGCTTTGCTGCGGTTGTGGTTTTTCCGCCACCCTGCAGGCCGGCGAGCATGATAATAGTAGGCCCCGGCGAGACAAAATATATCTTGCTGTCAGCCGGTCCCATCAATTTGGTCAGCTCATCGTTGACGATTTTTACAAAAACCTGGCTTGGATGAAGGCTCTTTACAACCTCAGCTCCGATGGCGGCATCTCTGACATCTTTGCAGAAGTCCTTCACAACACTATAATTGACATCCGCTTCCAAAAGGGCCTTGCGGACATCCCGCATAGCGTCTGAGATGTTCGCTTCGGTGATTCTGCCTCGGCCAGCTAACGACCTGAAAACAGAATTAAGCTTCTCGGTTAACGATTCAAACATGCCTTGATTCTCGATTCTTGATGTCCTTCGACCCTGCTCAGAACGGGCTCGGCTCCCCGTCTTTTTCTATTTTACGGGCGAGCAGCATCAAGTCGTCGGGTATTGAGCCTTAATGAAACCGGTAAAAGAAGGATTTTAAAGCCGTAAAGGCTTATTTGCAAGGATAAAATCCAGCGAAGAACCAGGGTGTGGTCGGATTTTCATCTAAAATACGGACCGATATTGGACGATATTACAAACTGGCTAAAGCGCTTCGCCCCGTGAGATAAGAATCTTGCGTGAATAAAAAAACCGTGAGTTGGTTATCTCACGGGGTGAAGGTACACATTAAAAGCGGAATGTTATGAAAAGAGCATTTTCATTAACTGAGCTGATGATAGTATTGGCCATTATTGGAATTCTGGCTGCTATCGTTCTGCCGCATTTCCGGTCACAGTCAACCCAGGCTAAAGAAGCCGTGGCCAAAGACCATCTGCGCATGTTGCGGGGTGCGATTGAGCTATATGCTGCCCAAAATAAAGGTGTTCCGCCTGGATATCCGGATAATGACGTTGGCTCCGATCCCGATAGCGATTCTTTCTATGAGCAGACTGTGGACTCAGGCAACTATTATAAAAAGATGCCTGCAAATCCGTTTAATAACTTAGACATAATGAATGTGATTGGTAATAGTGAAGCATTTCCTGCGGAGGCGACCGGCGAATATGGGTGGATTTATCAGCCGGCAACAATGACAATCAAACTCGATTGGACAGGTACAGATGAAAGTGGACTTCTGTACTTTGATTATTGAGTGAGACTCAATTCATCTTCTCGAATATTAACGGGTTAGCATATATATCATTTGGGTCCTGAGGGAATTGCGAGCCATAGTCAAAAACGTTTATCCAGTCAGCCGTCCAAGATTTGCCGTCTTGCGAAACAGTGCCCACGAATCTATCTGTGCTATTGCCGGAAATTGCGTTATCCAAAAATTTGATGTCAATCTTCTTCATCTCAATGCAGACGTACAGCTCCCTGGTCTGGGGTGTATATTCAACAAGACAATCACCGGCTGTAAAGGTGCTTAAGCTGCCGTCTTTCATTTCGGCTTTTGTTGTCTGATTAGGCTTGACCTCAACTTCACCCATAGGAATAACCGCTGAGGTTACAGTTCCATTGGGACTCAAAACTATCTTCCAGGGACTATCCTTGGCTTTCCATGTCCCTGCGATATCCGGCGGCAGTATCGCTTTACGAGCAGATGGCTGCTTGACAGATGTTTGACAACCAACCGCTGCAAAAATAAGCCATACTAAGAACAAGATGATTACAGCCTTTAGTCTCAGCAAATTTTCCCTGTAACATTATTGTTGATTACAAATGTTTAGCCGTCGCCGTAACGGCGACGGTTATACAGAATTACCAGTGATGGTTTCGATTTTCAATTTGCTTAGTAGAAAACATCATGTTACAGGTCGTCATTGCGAACGAAATGAAGCAATCTCAAATGTTTCGGTGCTTTTTTCGCCTATCAGGTAATGAGATTGCCACGGCCCTTCGGGCCTCGCAATGACTTCCGTTTTAAGGTTTCTACAGAGCATTTTCAATTTTCAATCGGCAATCGTAAATCTTAAATTTCCGCCTCAGCAGCAGTCCACCAAGACCAAACAGGACTAAGCTAACCGGTTCAGGGACGTAAACAGTTTTAGTATCGAACACTGTCAAAAAATCATCGGATATTAAAGTCAGCACAACCGGACCAGCCACGGTCAGCCCGATGCTATCGACGAGTGTGCCTTGCAGCGGTGCCAGAGGAACAGCACCGTCTGCCAGTATTATGTAGCTTAAATCGACAAGGTTCGGCTTGGATGTAAAGGCTCCAAACGCGGCTAATGCATCTTGCGGGCTTACCCCCATGTTGCCGGCAATAGTTTCCAGGTCATCATACTCTGACAGACTTCCCGGATAAACTATATTTCCGCCCGCAATTGAGCCGGAACCTTCGACAAACAAATAAGTGGCCACAGGCGGTGCCGTTGCACCATCACCACTGATAGTAATGGTATCGCCGGCTTCATTTATGTTGAGCATCAGCTTCGCGTTAGCTGCCGTAGCCGTTGTCAAAACAGCTAAAACAACAAGTGTTTTCTTTATCATTATCATACCCCCCTAATGGATGACTTTTCACACATCCCCCATACAAATAAGTGAGCTAAAGTTTGGAGTGCCTAAAGTGACTAAAATTACCGATATAACTTTAGGCACTTTAGCTCACTTTAGGCACTTTACACTTACTACGTTTTCCCATACGTTTAAGGTATATAGGACTCTTTACGAGATTAGTGCTATTATTCAGACCTCGGACAATCGCCGGCCAGGTCTGCGTCTGTCTTTTTCCAGTTGGATACTATCTTGGCCAAGTCGGCGGTGAAGACACGGTACCTGAATGGAAAACCCGAATCCTTATGGTCAATATCCGCACATGGATTAAGAGTCGGGTCGTCGATAGTCTTTTTCCAGTTGTCCACGATTAGGGTCAGGTCACCGGTGAAGATACGGTAGTTGAACGGGAACCCGGAAGTTTGGCCATCTGCGTCACCATCGCACTGATACTTTGAGCACCAGCAGGCGGGCTTACCCAGAGCTACCCAATCGCTGTATGTCGAAAAGCTGCTGGGCAGACATTCAGCGTCGGGGCTGGTATCTCCAGCTGGATTAACAGTCACAGGACAACCGGCTGGCTGAACATTGGGACTAACCGATGGGTCCGTCAATACTACTCCGCCGCGGATTACATTCTCGCTTATGTTCACATTGCCGCTTTCACTGACTTTGATTTTACAAATTGTTCCGGTATCATCCGGAGCATTTGGAGAACTATCGGCGGCTGGAAAATAAATTGCACCCATTTCTATTGTAATACCATTGGTGCCGAGGCCACCAAGTGCACCAGGGTCGTTTGCATCGGCTATAGGTGTATATTCATTTACGTCCCATGTTGTCACTGCACCGGTATTAGGATCGATGGTAATGAATCGGCTGAAGTTGGCGGGAAAGATGCCATAGCCTTTGTCACCAGCAACGCTCTCGCCAATTTTGAAATCTGAAATCTTGTCAATAGTTCCGTTATCGACCAATATATCCAGAGCAAACGCCCTTACTTTCGGTGAGCCTGTCACCGCATAGTCGATGCGAACTACACCACCGCCCTCATCTGTGCAGGTAATAGCGACGTCAGTTGCCCACGCCGAGCCGGCAAGCATGAACACTGCCAATATTAAAACCACATTTCTCATAACTCGACCTTCCTTTCTTCTTCGCCCCCTCTTGCTTTCGCCAGCCTCTGCGTCTCTCGACGCAAGTCGAGGCAGCAGGCAAAAAAGCAGGGGCACTATCTTGGTTTTGCTATAATGACAATCCTGCTCTAAGGTATATCTGTCCGGCCGCAGGAAAACCGGATAAACTATTATACTTGTTTTTTCTCCTCCTTTCCCGTCCAAAAGGCGGAAAAGCATGCTGAAGCATTATAGATATAGACTTATGCTAATAGAGATTTATTATAGTTTACCAAAATCATACGTGAAAATCAAGAAAAAAAGCATTCAACCTAATTTTATCTGTTATGGACTCGATAAAAACTATTGGATTGGCTCTTGGGATTAAACTATCTCATTTGCCTCGACCTTATCTAAAAATTGACGAAATAAAAAAATTTCCCGATTTTTCAGTTATTATATGCAATTTGGCAATCAAATGTTATTTTTGCGGATATGTACAACTTTCTACAAGGACGTCTTAAATTTGTAAGATTATGCCTGTTGGCGAGCACTTTGGCCCTGGTTGCTATTGGTATAGCTACTATCTATGCGGTCGGTCATCCTGCGGAATCCACCCCTGCCAATCAGACCGATGAACTAATCGGTTTTTGGAAGAAGCAGCTCATATACGCCTTAATTGGCTTTTTAGGTTTGTTAGCCGTTAATTTAATAAATTACCGCCGCTTAGGGGCTTTGAGCTTTCCTATATACGTCTTTTTTTTGCTGCTTCTCGGTATATTGCTGATCGGCAGATATATTGTACGTATTCCTTTTGTACCGGAAATCAACGGTGCGCATAGATGGATTATATTCAAAATAGGAAGCCATCAGCTACCGGCCATACAACCATCCGAATTTTGCAAGCTCTCGTTCGTGCTGGCATTAGCCTGGTACCTAAGATATCGTAGTAATTACCGAAATTTCAGTGCACTTATAGGACCCTTTTTTCTAACATTGCTGCCGGTGGTTATGATTTTATTAGAGCCGGATTTGGGCACTGTGATGCTAATGATGCCGATTCTATTCACAATGCTCTTTGTAGCAGGGGCCAAGGTTAAGCATCTTTTGATTATAATTCTAATGGCGGTTCTGGTAAGTCCATTATTGTGGTACAAGATGAGGTCATATCAGCGAACCAGAATAAGCTGTGTGCTGCTGCAAAATAGCTGGATTCGGCAAAAGGCCGAACAGAATCCGCGCTTGGGCAGAATTTTAGTGGGCGGAAAATTTAGCACTCAGCAGTGGAAGAGCGATTGGGGCTGGCACCTGATTCGCTCAAAATATGCTGTTGCATCCGGCGGCGCCAAAGGATACGGTTTTGGGCAGGGTCCCTTCGTCAAATACGATTTTCTAACAGAGAGGCATAATGACTTCATTTTTGCCATCATAGCCCAGCAGTGGGGATTTTGGGGCTGCCTGGGCTTGCTTGGACTCTACGTTATTATTGTTGGCTGTGGACTGGAAATCGCAGCAAACAATACGGACCCATTCGGCAGACTGCTCGCTATCGGTATTGTCGCTGTTTTTACCGTTGAGGTTCTTGTCAATGTGAGTATGACGGTAGGTCTGATGCCAATTACCGGCTTGACGTTGCCGTTGGTAAGCTACGGCGGCTCAAGCCTGCTGGTTAGTATGATGTCCATTGGATTGCTGAATAACGTCGGGCGCTGCAGGCCTTTCAGCGTAGCAAGAAAGACGTGATAAGTGTAAAGTGCCTAAAGTGAATTAAAGAGCGTAAAGTTCGTTTAACGGTTGAGGTTGCGCAGCTCGTATCGGTTACGTTTTACGTATGACGATAGACGAAACGAGTTGCGCAAACGATAAACGAATTACGCTCTTCCGTTACTACATACTTTAGCTTACTTTTATAAAGAATCATGATAAGAGGCTTTAGACAAATTGCTGTATTGACGATGCTGAGTCGTGTCCTGGGTATGCTGCGTGATATGGCGTTCGCATATTTTCTCGGAGCCGGAGTCCTGATGGACGGCTGGACCGTTGGGTTTAAGATTCCGAATCTGGCAAGGCGGCTCTTCGGCGAGGGGGCTGCCTCTTCTTCACTAATACCGGTTTATAGTGCCGAGCTTGAAAAAGATAAGAATAAGGCTGACAGATTAGCCTTAACGGTGGTGACCGCAGTCTTTTTAGTGCTCGTGGCGGCAGTGCTGCTCGGCGAGACAATTATTTGGATTTACTACAGGTACTTTAGCGTTTACCAAGGCACAAAGCTAAAGCTTGTTCTAAGCGGGATAATGCTGCCATACGCAATCTTGATATGCGTAACGGCCCTTTTAGCCGGCATTTTGAATGCCCACCGGCATTTCGCCGCACCTGCTATAGCGCCGGTTCTGCTGAACATCATGATTATCATGTCACTGTGTCTTAGCAGATGGCTTTTAGGGATGCCACCGCGCTCGCAGGTTCTTATTCTTACGGCGGCGGTTATATTCGCCGGTCTGACGCAGCTATTGATTCAGGTTCCACCGCTTCGGGCAAGGGGCGTCTCTTTGCGGCCGGCCTGGGACGTTCACACCGAGGCCTTTAAAAAAGTCTTTTTTCTAATGGGGCCGATGGTTATCGGTTTAACGGCGACCCAGATAAATACTTTAGCCGATGACCTTATCGCACTTTGGCTGTCGGGTTCCGATGAGAAGGGACAGTTTTTCACCTGGTTTGGCCAGCAGATAAAATATCCGGTCTGGGAGGGAGCGGTCTCGCAACTTTTTTATGCGCAGAGGCTCTACCAATTTCCTTTAGGGGTGCTTGGCATTTCATTGGCCACGGCTATCTTCCCGGTAATGAGCTCCGATGCTGCCAGGAAAGACTTTGCAGCACTTTCAAAGACGGTCTCGCGAGGTTTGCGCTGTGCGGTATTTGTGGCTCTGCCGGCAACGGTCGGACTGCTGATGGTGGGTAAACCTTTGGTCTCGGTGCTTTTTGAGCGGGGCCGATTCACCGCTCACGATACGAGCCTGACGGCGTGGACACTTTCATTTTACGTGCTGGGATTAGCCGGATATTTTGCTCAGCAGGTAGCGATCCGCGCATTTTATTCCATGCAGGATTCGAAAATCCCTGCTCGAAGTGCGGTGATAGCGGTCTTTACAAATATCGCGTTGAATCTGACCCTTATCTGGCTGCTCGGAACAGGCGGATTGGCTGCTTCAACAGCTTTATGTTCATATCTGCAGGTACTTATTCTCGTGACAGTTATTCGCAGGCGGTTAGGCTCAGCAGTTTTGGAAGGTTTAACCTGGGCGGCAGGAAAGACAATTATTGCCACAGTATGTATGTGCGTTGTGGTGTTAATCGTGCTGGCCTTTTCGAGGGACCTGGCTGATGGCTTCAAGCTGCTTCTGACAGTTCCTTTAGCGGTTGTAGTCTATATATTAGCCGCCAAAATCCTGCGCATCGAGATGCTTTCTTTGCTGATGGGGTCTCGGCAGTGAAAAACGCAATAATAATCCTATCTTATCTTCAACGTAGCTAAGGCAAGGGCGGCAAAGGCGGCGGCCAACAGCCAGAAACGCACAACAACCTGCGGCTCACTCCAGCCGGCTAAATGAAAATGATGGTGCAGCGGCGCACATCTAAACAGGCGTTTGCCGCCGGTGTATTTGAAATAAGTGACCTGCAATACCACACTCATTAGCTCAATTACGAAAACGCCGCCGATAATCAAAAGCAGGATTTCGTTTCGAGACACTAATGCCCCGTAACCCATCGCAGCTCCCAGCGGCAGTGAACCCACGTCGCCCATAAAGGTCTGAGCGGGATAACAGTTGTACCACAAAAAGCCAAGCACAGCGCCCAGGATAGCCGAGTAGAAAATGCTCAGCTCGCCGGCCTGCGGTATGTGCGGCAGCAGAAGATAGCTGGCCCATGTAACCGGGCTGATTCGTGACATCGTCTCGGACGAAACATAACAGAGCAGCGCCAAGACGAGACTGACTATGCCTACGCAACCGGCTGCCAATCCATCCATGCCGTCGGCCAGGTTGACGGCATTGCTCGTGGCTGATAAGTAAAAAATTGCTATCAGGATGAACATCCAGTTGGCCAACGGCAGGCCGTACTTATAGAACGGCAGCCAGAATAATTTGGCATCGGTTATATTGCTGAAGTCGAAGAATAAAAACGAAGCAATCAGGACGGAACCGGCAATCTGAAAGATGAGTTTTTCCCATGCGTTCAATCCGCTTCTGCTGCGATAACGGGTGCGGGAAGTAAGTTTAAGCCAATCGTCCACGCCGCCTAAAGCTGCAAACCAGACAACTAAAAAAATTGCTTTTTGAACAAAGGGATTGTTCAGCTTCGCCCATAACAGCGTTGAAGAAAGAACCGAAAAAACAATAATCAGCCCACCCATTGTAGGCGTATTGGCTTTGCCCTTGGTCAGCTCATTGAGAGCCGTGTGATTAAACTCCGGGCGGTCGCCGATTTTCTTCCGCATCAGCCAGCGAATAATCTTGGGACCTATAAAAAGGGCGATCCATAGGCTGGTCAATAGCGCAGATACACAGCGGAACATCACGTTCTGGTAGGCATAGAAATGCAGAACTCTCTCGGTGAAGATATCACGAAAATACCATAATAAATGGTATATCATTTTCGTATCTCATCCTTGAAAACCCCGCAATAAACCCGTCCTGAGCCGGGTCGAAGGATTGCGGGGCTAAATATTTAGCCCCCAAATGGATTCGGCAAGCTCACCACAAGTTTATTTGGAGGTTTTGAGCTTCTCGATAACCATTTCCAGTTTGGCTGTCCGTGAGCCTTTCACTAATATTATATCGTAATCTTTTATAAATTCTTGAACATTATTACAAGCTGAAATCGTATCTTCGAAACACATTGTCTGCA
>CAZQKO010000028.1:0-19152 GCA_964593945.1 uncultured Pirellulales bacterium
CGTTAAGCCCACAGGCACCTGAAGCCTGCGCGTCTGCCAATTCCGCCACATCCGCGAGCGGTATCTGATTATCCATCATTTATACATTTCCGTCAATATCCAAGTATGAACCTGCTAAAAATACCGCGTCGAACTTTTAACCTTTCGCTACTAAATTGATAACTGATATAAACGTCCTATAAAATTGTTGTCATGTAAGTCTATGACCCAACGAGTCTTATGGGCTTATCTGGCTTTGGGGCGTAGAAATCCTATCACGGGATGGAATTCAGCAAGCTGCTGAATACATGTCTTTACTAAAGCTATGTTCTTTAACAGTCGATACTTACAAAAGACAAATTGCGCTCGTCATGACCAAGGTCATGCCTGAGTAAGTGAACTAAAGTTTGGATTGCCTAAAGTGCCCCCTGCCTTCGCAGGGGCAAGTCTGTCCCCGCGGAAGCGGGGATTATAAATTATAACTTTAGTTCACTTTAGCTCACTTTAGGCACTTAACAATTACTCTGTACCGTATCAAGCCTGCCTTCGGCGGGTTGTGCAACCGACGGGTACGGAGTCTGTCTAAATTGTCTGTTGATTATTGACAATTTGTGAATTATCATACCTAAAATAGTGTAAAGTGCCTAAAGTTTGGAGTGCCTAAAGTTTGGAGTGCCTAAAGTTATAAATTTTAGTACGTGTTTAGCCGGAGTAAACCATCCCCAATCCGCCATGTCGGTTAAGCCGCCATGCCGGATTGAGGCTGCCACTCAACGAGGCTATAAAGGGTGGCAGCCACAAGCGCAGCTTGGGGATGGCCTTTTTCAATATTTGGCTAAACACATACAAATTTTAACTTTAGCTCACTTTAGGCACTTTAAATTTGGGATTATTGCACTCGGTGCATAAGTTACGTTTGTCCGCCAAATCCGCCATAGGCGGAGCGGAGTTATTTTTGTCGAGCCTTCTATATGAAAGCATTGGTTACAGGTGGTGCAGGCTTTATCGGCTCTCATTTGGCAGAACGGCTGCTGAAAGACGGTAACTCGGTTGCGGTTATAGATAATCTCAGTACCGGCAGCCTAAAAAATATTGAGGCTTTCCGCAATTCGCGGGAGTTTACTTTTGCGGAGGGTGACATCCGCGATGCCAGGTTAATGGAGAGTCTGGCAGAGCAATGCGATGTGATTTTTCATTTAGCTGCTGCCGTCGGCGTCCAGTTAATAGCAGACAAACCGGTGCACACGATAGAGACCAATATCGGCGGCACTGAAACGGTACTGAATGTGGCTAACAAATTCGGTAAAAGAATCCTCATCGCCTCCAGCAGCGAGGTTTATGGCAAAAATGAGGCGGTTCCCTTTCACGAGGATAACGATATTGTGCTCGGCAGCACAACTTTGTCCCGCTGGTCGTACGCCTGCAGCAAGGCGATAGACGAATTTCTCGGTTTGGCTTTTTGTCAGCAATATGGTCTTGAGGTCATCATAGGGCGCTTTTTTAATACCATAGGGCCGAGGCAGACAGGCTGCTATGGGATGGTAGTGCCGCGCTTTGTGCAATGGGCTTTAAAGGGTGAGCCAATCCAGATATATGGTACGGGTCGGCAGAAACGGTGTTTTTGCAGCGTAGCAGACCTCGTCGAAGCGGTTACAAAGCTGATTAATTGCGAACAGGCGATAGGCAGGGTATTTAACATAGGCTCAACCGAAGAGATTACCATTGAGAGCCTTGCGGATAAAATTATTAAAATGACCGCAAGCAAAAGCACAAAGGAGTTTGTACCCTACGACGTTGCTTACGGCAGGCCTATCGAGGATATGATGCGACGGGTGCCCAGCATAGAGCGCATCAAAAAAGCTATCGGCTGGGAGCCGCGAACAAGTTTGACTGAGACGTTGAATGTGGTAATAGAAAGCTTTAAGTGACTAAAATTTTAAGTGACTAAAGTTTGGATTAACGAAAGTGCATGAAGTTTTAACTTTAGGCACTTTAGCTCACTTTAGGCACTCTCAATGGTTATGCAGACAAAATTAAATCAGTGGGACTATCTGATAGTTACCGCCTCTAATGATGCACAGGCTCAGGCGTACGAATCACAATTAAAGATTCGTCAGGATTTGGGCCTTCTTAGCGACGTGCGCGAAGTAATGGTGGTTGCCGACCCGGTAGGGGTGCGCATCGGCAGCGGGGGCAGTACGCTTTACTGCCTGATGGAGGTTCTTAATCGCCGGCTGGGTAACAAGCTAAAAAATGCCGGCCGAGATGTTTGGGAAGAAGTACTAAACAAGCTTCGAATATTTATCATACATGCAGGAGGAGATTCAAAGCGGCTGCCGGCTTATGGCCCATGCGGAAAGATATTCGTTCCTGTGCCGGGAGAAAGTGACAGTGCAGTTTGTTTGAGCCTGTTTGATAGACAGCTACCGATTTATTTAGCCTTGCCGGAGCCGCCGGAAGGTGGGGGACAAGTGGTGTTCGCCTCGGGTGACGTTTTGCTCCAGTTTGAGCCTTCTGAGGTAAGATTCGCTGCTGATGGAGTTACAGGTTTATCATGCTATGCTGCATCGGAGGAGGCGAGCAGACATGGCGTTTTCTGTAGAGGACAGGCAGATGAAGTTCGGCTATATCTGCAAAAGCCGTCTCCTGAGCAACAGAAAGAAAGAGGGGCTTTAGATGCGTACGGACAAGCTTGTCTGGATATTGGAGTGATAAACTTCGATGCAAAAACGGCTGTTAAGATGTTAGAGATTTTTGGCGCCGGCGCCGGGCCAGATAACAAATTAGCTTTGACCGGCAAGACCGGAAAGGCAGTAACCGAGTGTGGTTTGGATTTCTATAGAGAAATTTGCTGCGCGATGGGCAGAGAAGCCCGTAGAGACCTTTATCTGAAATCGGTGAAAGGCAGCGGTTCGAAATGGAGCGAGACATTGTTAAATAAGCTTTTTGATGCTCTATCAGCTACACCTTTTAGCATGCAGCTATTAAATCAATGTGACTTTTTGGATTTCGGTTCAAGCAGAGCGATTATCAATAGCGGTACCGGGCTGCTGCAGGAAGACCGTGGAATATCTCACCTTTCGACCTTTCTGGATGTCAATAACAACATTGCCGACAACGGCGTCGTCCGGGGAGCTGCCTGCTGGGTAGAGGGTTGCCGAATTAGTTCCTCACTAAATTTAGGTGGGGAGAATGTCGTGGTTGGAGCTGATGTTGATGAGCCGATCTCTTTGCCAAGAGGCTCGTGCCTTGATGTAATCAAGGGACGCAACGATCAAGATGAGCCGGTATGGTTTGTCCGCTGTTACAATGTTGATGACACGTTTAAGGAGACCGTTCGGGATGGCTGTCATTTTTGTGGGATGGAGCTTCTCGAATGGCTCAAAGCTGTCGGTGCCCGGCCCAAGGATGTATGGGACGCTGAAGTCCCTGAAAGCGGCCGCAGTGTCTGGAATGCGCGCATTTTCCCAGCGGTAAAAAATCACAGCGAATACCAGCAGTGGTTATGGATGCTCGATGTGACCAGCGCAAATGGTGAGCAGCTTGCGAGCTGGCGAAATGCAGATAGATATAGTCTCGAACAGATTTTAGTCATGGCTGACCATAACGAGTTTTACAATCGTCGCAGTAAAATTCGTGCCCAAATAATCCGGCAATCATTGCGGCGGATGTTTAGACCGGACAGCGAGCTCTCATCCGCTGAGCTGGCTTACCTGTTAAAAGACACTGAGGATTTGAGCAGGTGTGTCTCGGAAATACTCAAAGAAGCGTATTGGCATTTTGCAGACAGCACCAGTGGCGGCACTAAAGCTCTTGTATTTCCCAGGATTATTCACACCCTGGGTTCGGCGCTGCTGGGGCTTTATAAGGACAATGATGTTCCACTATCGAGTGCTCTGCCTGATTTAGGACAATTACTTACTCCCGCCGAGCGTGATTGGCTGGCGTCTTTAGCTCTGGCTTTGGATTCGTCCCAATGTACAGGGGTTGTTCAGTGGAGCAGGTTTGCACAAAATTTTGCGTTCGAGCATTTGGAGAAAGTTATTATTGCCAGCGGTTTGAAACAGGATACATGCCCTCGCAGCACTTTGCGCAGCGACGAGATTGTATGGGCCCGTGCTCCGGCTCGCCTGGATGTTGGCGGCGGCTGGACGGATACTCCGCCATACTCACTTGAATACGGTGGTTGTGTGGTAAACGCAGCGGTGGATCTTAACGGCCAACCACCCATTCAGGTGTACGTTCGCGTGATAGACGAGCCGGTTATTCGCATCAGCTCAATCGACCTCGGCACACGAGTCGAGATTACCGATTTTGACGGGCTTCTTGACTATCGAGAAGCAACCAGCAGTTTTGCCCTGGCCAAAGCGGCTTTGGTTTTATGTGGCCTGTCACCCCAAACATTTCACGATACCAGCCTAAAAAAAGCTTTGCAGGAGTTCGGCGGCGGGATTGAGCTGACCACTCTTGCTGCTATCCCGAAAGGCAGCGGCCTGGGTACCTCCAGCATAATGGGAGCGGTCATTATTGCTGCAATTCAGGCAGCTTTAGGAAAACAATTGTCACAACGGAAACTGTTTCACAGTGTCCTGCGCCTGGAGCAGGCATTGACAACCGGTGGTGGTTGGCAGGACCAAATCGGTGGTGCGGTCGATGGCGTAAAGATGATTAGCACAGAGCCTGGACTTGTACCAGACGCAAGAATCCATTTTGTACCGTCCGATGTTCTGGACCCGCAGGCAAACAGAGGACAAAGTCTTTTATATTATACCGGCATAACACGGCTGGCAAAGAACATCCTGCAGCAGGTGGTGGGGCGATATTTGAATCGGGACCGTGCAGCAATGGCTACGCTGAGGCGAATTCACTTAGTGGCTAAAGAGGTGGCTGACGCACTTGCGGGCAAGGACATAGCAAAGTTCGGGCGTCTGCTCGACGTTGCCTGGCAGCTTAATAAGCAGCTTGACCCGAACAGCAGCAATGAGGAAATTGAATCATTGTTAGAACGTGTAGGGCCTTTTATATACGGCGGAAAACTTCTCGGTGCCGGCGGCGGTGGTTTTATGTTGATGATTTGTAAATCGCCGGAGGATGCTTTGTCGGTGCGGCAAATGCTCGAAACTGAGCCGCCCAATGAACGGGCGAGATTTTTCGATTTTGATATCAGCAATGAGGGATTGGCAGTAACTGTTTGTTGAAAGAGCGGGAGATTATGAAAAAGGCGTTGATTACCGGCATTACAGGGCAGGATGGTTCATACCTTACGGAATTCTTATTAAAAAAAGGTTATGAGGTCTGGGGTATCATTCGGCGAAGCTCTTCGTTCCACACCGGCAGGATCGACCATCTGTATAAGGACCCACACGAGCAACCGAAACTTAAATTAGTCTATGGGGATTTGACCGATGGTGCTAACCTGTCAACGATAATCAATGAGATTAAGCCCGATGAGGTTTATAACTTAGGTGCCCAGAGTCACGTACGCGTCAGTTTTGATATGCCTATCTTTACGGTTAATACCGATGCGCTAGGGACGCTTCGTCTGCTTGAAGCGATTCGTTCCAGTAATAGACCGGTGAAGTTTTATCAGGCTTCCAGCAGTGAGATGTACGGTAAGGTCGCCGAAAATCCGCAGACAGAGAAGACGCCATTTTATCCTCGTAGTCCGTATGCTTGCGCAAAGGCGTATAGTTTCTGGCAAACGTTAAACTATCGGGAGGCTTACGGCTTATTTGCGTGTAATGGCATTTTATTTAACCACGAATCGCCGAGGCGCGGCGAGACGTTCGTCACCAGAAAAATTACACGGGCGGTAACGCGAATCAAATGCGGCCTGCAGGATAAACTTTTCTTAGGCAATCTGGACGCGAAACGCGATTGGGGCTTCGCAGGCGACTACATCGAAGCGATGTGGATGATGCTTCAGCAGGACAAGGGCGATGATTATGTCATAGCTACGGGCGAAAGCCACTCGGTTAAAGAATTTGTGGATGAGGTTTTTAGCTACCTTGACCTGGATTGGCAAAAGTACGTTGAAATCGACCCACGATATTTCCGGCCTTCCGAAGTTGACTTTCTGCAGGGTGATGCAAGCAAAGCGAAAAAGGTCCTTGGATGGGAGCCGAAGGTAACCTTCGAAGAGCTTGCCAGGATAATGACAGACGCCGATATGAAAATCGCCAAGGACGAAAAGATACTCAAAGAGCAGAGACAATAAAGGATTGCTGTGTGGCAACCTCATCCCTTAGTCCCGTCAGGGACACCTAACGGCGGGATGGGGATGGTTTTTTCCTCAGACTCAGAAAAGTAATAATAATGAGTGATTTTTTTGCCAATAGAAGAATCGTCGTTACGGGTGGAGCCGGTTTTCTCGGCGGATATGTCACCGAAGGGCTAAAAAAACGCAAATGTAAATATATATGCGTTCCAAAGATTGAAGATTATGACCTGGTTAATATGAGTGACATTATCCGGATGTATGAAGATATGAAACCGGATATTGTAATTCACCTGGCTGCTGTGGTAGGAGGAATCGGAGCAAATCGCGAGCACCCGGGCGAGTTTTTCTATAATAATCTGATGATGGGCGTCCAGCTTATAGAACAGGCGAGAATCCAAAAAATTGAAAAATTCGTGGCTCTCGGTACGATTTGTGCGTATCCGAAATTTACGCCGGTGCCATTCAAGGAAAAAGACCTCTGGAACGGCTATCCGGAGGAAACTAACGCTCCATACGGGCTGGCTAAGAAAATGCTTTTAGTTCAGTCACAAGCCTATCGGCAGCAGTACGATTTTAACTCGATCTTTTTGCTGCCGGTAAATCTCTATGGTCCAGGCGACAATTTTAACCCCGCCTCCAGCCACGTAATACCAGCGCTAATAAAGAAATGCTTTGATGCAATTGATAGCGGTGCGAACCATATCGACTGCTGGGGGACAGGCAGTGCTTCGCGCGAGTTCCTTTATGCCGCCGATGCGGCAGAAGGTATATTGTTGGCCACGGAACATTACAACAGCTCTGAGCCTGTAAATATTGGAGCCGGTTTTGAAATAACAATAAAAGACCTTGTTGAGAAAATTGCTGAGCTCACAGGCTTTACAGGCGAGATTCGCTGGGACAGCTCCAAGCCGGATGGCCAGCCCAGACGCAGGCTGGACGTCTCAAAAGCCAAAAAAAACTTCGGCTTTGAGGCTAAAACCTCGTTTGATGAAGGGCTCAAAGCCACCATAGAATGGTACAAAACAAACCGAAAGCAATTGAATCCCCAATAAATTAGTGGGTTCCTGACAACATTCCTGTGATAAGTAAAAAGCCAAAACTAAAATGGTGGTATGTTAGTGTGCTTGGATGCGCACTTGTGCTTTACGCAGTCAGTTGTGCTCCGGCGGTTTTATGGCAGGACAGCGGTCTTATCCAGTACCGTATCTGGCATAACGATATCGAAGGATTCTCGGGGCTGGCTCTTTCTCATCCGCTATTTTACATAATTGCCATCGTTGCAAAATATGTTCCGCTGGGCGAATTCTTTTACAGGATTAATTTGGTCTCAGCAATTGCCGGCGCAGTGACAATTGCAAATATATTTCTGCTCGTGCGTCTCTGGCTGGACAGAAATTTACCAGCAGTAGTGGCTGCCGTAACTTTAGCTGTTTCACATACGTTTTGGTGTCATGTCAGCATTATTGAAACTTATACTTTATGGACAGCGATATTTACCACCGAATTGATAATGCTGCTGCAGTACGTAAAGACGGAGCGCGTGGCCTATTTGTATTGGCTGGGCTTACTTAACGGCCTCGCTATTGCTGTTCATAATCTTGCTTTGATACCGTTTCTATGTTACGCAGTGTTTTTTATCTTTCTTTTGGCGAAAAAGAATATTCATCTTAGAGATTTAGCGATTATTGTTCTTTTATGGATTGTCGGGGCGCTGCCCTATGAGTATTTGATCATCAAGAATATAATTCAAAGCGGCGATGTCACCGGTAACCTGGCTTCTGCTGCTTTTGGGGCCCGCTGGCAGGGCGCAGTTCTTAATACTTCCTTGTCGGCGAAAATCATAAAAGAGGACTTTTTGTTTATTTTATTGAATTTTCCTACGCCCAATTTTCTGCTGTTTTTCGCAGGAATCTTCGGGCTGTTTAAGGTTTCGAAGAATCAAGGCTTCAGAAATGTTCTGCTGGGCTTGATTGTATTGTTTTTTATCTTCGCTTTTCGATATAACGTACCTGACAGATTCGTTTTTTTCCTGCCGTTTTACTGCATGGTTTCAATCTTTGTAGGTTTGGGAGCGTATTTCTTTCTGGAAAAAATAAATTGTCCCGTGGTGAGCTTGTCGAATCCAAAAGTTTTTGCTGTTCTTGTTTTACTTTTCGGTTTTTTGCCTGTTGTTGTATATACAGTCGCGCCGGCCTGGGCGGAGAAGATGCAGCTTAATCTTGGGACAAGGAATAATGTTCCCTACCGCAATGATTACAAGTATTTTTTACAGCCGTGGAAGACCGGCTACAGAGGAGCCGAACGCTTTGCCGATGAAGCATTGGATGCGGTAGAAAATAACGCTATTATTTGTGCTGACAGCACTACCGTTGCTCCGCTTTTATTGGTGCAGGAAATCAAAGGAAGGCGTCCGGATGTTAAGGTTGTTTCCGGTGTTATAAGCAGCAAAAATGCACCGAGTTTTAATGAGCATACAATTGAGCAATTGCTGAGAGATAGGGCCGTGTATGTCGTTTCTCGACAGGCGGAGTACTGTCCATCGTTTGTACTTGATAATTATAATTTAGTGCAGGTCGGACATCTATGGCGGGTTGTTAAAAAGTATGAATGAACAATATGCTACAACATCCAAGAGACTGATACATAACACTTTTTTTAATGTGGCGACGTTAGTAAGCAATGCGTTTATCGGTTTTTTCTTAATCCGTTTTTTTCTTGGCCAGCTCGGCGAATACCGTTACGGAGTATGGTTACTGATTGGTGGTTCGGTCTTTCGCTATGCGGCGATATTGAGTCTGGGACTTAATAGCTCTATAAACAGATACATCCCAGTTTATCTGGCAAAAAACGATGAAGATGGTATTAGACGAGTCATCAGCACGTCACTATTTTTTTTCTTGATTGTGGGAGTTGTACTTGCAGTGTCCGGTGTAGTGATATCCCTAAATGTCGGCTCCTGGTTTGCTATTGAACCGGAACTGGTAAACAAGGCGGCAGCACTCGTGCTGGTGGTTGCATTTTGTTTTGCTGCTGCCATGCCCCTGCAACCATCAACTGCAATATTAAGCGGACTGCAGCGATACGATATTATCAACCTGGCAGTACTTGTCACATTATTGCTGCGAACGATATTGTTGGTCGTGCTGCTTTTGCAAGGTAACGGCTGGATAACAATGGGACTTGCATTTGGAGTCAGCGAAATTGTGATAAGAATTGTGCATTCGGCTTTTGTCAGGAGATTTTTACCCCGAGCCTCTTTGTCTTTAGCGAATATAGATTTTAAGCTTCTCAAAGAGATGTTGGCTTACGGAATAAATACTTTCTTGTATGCAGCAGGTGCTATCATAATCTATACGGCAAGTCGCATAATAATTGGCATCTTCTTGGGGCCTGCTCAGATAAGCCAATTTGAAGTGGCAGCGGCAGGCATTCTATTATTGTCACAACTCTTGCAGGCTTTTACTGCGGCTATCAAGCCGGCAGTTAGCGACCTTGATGCCAGGAATGACCAATCAAGGGTCAAAGAAATAGCCTTTCTGACGCAAAAATACAGCCTTCTGTTGATACTGCCTGGCGGATGTTTTCTGATTGCAATGGGCAGAGAATTTTTGTGGATATGGGTCGGTGAAAAATTCCAGGACCCCACTGTTATAAATACGATGGGCTCAATACTGGCCATCCTGGCCATCGGGCACTGTCTGAGATTAGCGCAGCACAGTAACTTTCTCGTACTGGTCGGCCGGGGACAACATAAGATTTTCGGCATACTCACAGCTTTGATGGCACTATTTTGCGTTTCGGCTTCTGTCGTTGCAGTGAAGGTATTCCATTGGGGATTGCTTGGTATAGCCTGGTCCAATTTGCTGCCGATGGTGTTTGTATCCGGTTTAATCCTGCCGATTTATTTTAACCGTAAAATGCAGATTTCCGCAGCGGAAAGCATTAGCCACGTCTGGCGTCCAGCTATATCAGGTTCGTTGCCGGCAGTAGTTTTGATTACGGTGTGGAAATACCTGGCCCCGCCGGATTGCTGGCTTGAAATCTTAGGCGTGGTGGTCGCTGCAATGGCTCTGACTCTTGTAAGCAGCTGGTTCCTGAGTTTTAAGGAAATTGAACGGAAGCGATTTATTCATATTGCTTTGGGAAGGGAACTTTAAGCCGGCCGGAGATTGATTTTGGAAATGTCACCCTATGCAAAATTTGGATATGACAAAAGAATATTCTTACAGAGACTCTCATAAATATCCGAGCAAGGGCGCTGAGTATGAGGTGCACTATGAAACGCGGCTCTGGGAAAGATTTCTTTGGTCGCGCGAGCAGGAAATTATTCTGCAAATATTAGGGAAATACTTTGAGGGAAGGGACATTCATCTGCTCGATTTTGCCTGCGGGACGGGACGCATAACAAGTTTTCTCGAAGACCGTGTAAAAACATCGACAGGTGTTGACGTATCCGCCTCTATGCTGGGAATTGCCAGAGAGAAACTCAAACGAACGGAAATTATCGAGGCCGACATAACCGTAGACAATGTATTTGAAGGAAGAAAATTTAATTTAATTACCGCCTTTAGGTTTTTTGTCAATGCGGAACCAACACTGCGGTCAGCGGCGATGCTGGCTCTTTCAAAATCGCTCTCCGAGGATGGCTTTCTTGTATTTAACAATCACCAAAGTTACGGCTCGCCCTGGATTAAACTGCTGTATATGCGCCATCAACAAAAAAATTCTCAAAGTATTTTTAATGTTATGACTATAGATGAAATGAACAGGCTCGTTGAAGATGTCGGGATGGAGATATTGGAGCTTTATCCTGCCGGTTTTTTCCATCCGCCTAAGATTGCGGTTCCACAATTAGTTACCGGTGCGGTCGAGAAGATATGCTGCAAGTTCGAGTCTCTGACTCAATTATCGGAAAGTCCCATCGCCGTGTGTGGTTGGCGTAACAGGCTAAGAAGATGACTGTTGATGTTCGAAGAAAATCATTAATAGAGTTTTCCGCTAACTCCGTACGCAAGGTCGGTGACGCTCCCCTTTTGGCGGTCGAAGCAACCAAGACAGTGCGGGCAGGCGAAATCGGCAGAGAAAGCGGCTTGTTCTATGTCCCGAGCGTTCTGGACTTTGACCGGGACAAAGGCGTGCTTGAATTGGAACGGCTGAAAGGCCTCGTGACCCTGCTGCAACTGGCGATTGATAAGGACGCCCGTGTACTTGAATTGATGAATAGAGCCGGTCGAGCGCTGGCGGTCATTCATGAGCAATTGGTTCTGCCTGACAAAATAAAGTACCAGCTTCCACCCGAATGGATGGCCCCTGATTTGAACAATGGTACAGATCAAAATGTTTTTATTCATGGTGATTTTGCAATTGTTAATTTGTGTCTTCACGAAGCATCGGGTCGGCTGGTCATATTAGACTGGTCAGCGGCACCAATTATAGGAAGGACTCCTACTTTTGGCAGCCGATATTTTGATATTCTTTGGTTTACAAGCTGTGTGTTTCGCGGTGCACCGGGAGTGAGATTTCTGGATTGGAATGCCGAAGGGATGGCTGATGTATTTCTAAGAGGCTATGCAAAACGCGTCTCACAAGATATTTGCAACGGATTCAAAAATTATTTGCCAAAAATATGCCGATTACATAGACAGAAGATTTGGTTCCTTGCGGGACGAAAGTCACCGGTCAAGGCCGCAGCTTACTTATGTTCGCAGTTGTTTTTGTGTGCTCGTTTTTGCAGATTTTTACGCAACTATGAACTGTGAGAACAAAATTCCCCATGTACGCTGAATATGAAGACTTAATAAATGATGGTGATTGGCTTTACGAGCAGGTAGAGCGTACATCCGATATTCAATTGCCGCCAGTGATGAATGTTCTGCTTCTCGCGACTTGGGTGGTGATTTCCCTGATTGGCTTTGCCGTGATCTTTATTGGCAAAAACACCACAGCCGGCATCATAATCATTGCTGTGCCCACGTTTATCGGCATGGTTATTAAACCGACCTTTTCGCTCTGTATTATGATGTTAGCATTGCCAACAGGATCGGGTATCGGCGCAGCAGCGGACTTCAGTCTCGACCGAGGCATAGGCTTAGCTGTGGGGGCCAGTTTTGCTTTGAACCTGCTGATGACTCGTCCCCGTTTGCGTCTCTACAATAAAGCGTTGTGGGTGCTTGTTCTATATACAATTTGGGTGTGTTTAGTGTCGCTGGCTGCACCTTATCTGACACTGGAAATACGGCGTACATTCACACAGATTCAGCTTTTAGTGCTTGCTTTTATTGTATATTGGATACTACATACAAACGGCTGGAAAACTTTCAACTGGGCTTTGAGAGCTTATGTGCTCGGCACATTGGGCACGATTGCATTAGCGGTTATAACCGGTGCGGCGATAAGGTCGGTTGATGACACACCTGAAGCGAGATACGCCGCCACTGCCGGCCAGATGATCGATGAAAATATGTTGGCAAGCCTTGTCTGCCTGGCTTTTTTAGCCGCTATTTATTTGTTTGCTCGCGATAGAAAGCTGTTATGGCGAGTAGTATATCTTGTCTCGATGCTGATTCTGCCGGTAATGCTGCTTAAAATAGGCTCTCGCGGTGCTTTGATAGCGCTGGCCTTTACATTGTTGTCACCCCTGTTGTTTGTGCGCCAGGTTCTTCGCAGGCCGGCATTGGCGGTACTGATACTGGTGATTATTTTGCTGGCTTCTGTTTCAGCCGGCTTTATTGTAAGCCGTGTTGGGCTGGAGTCCAATGTCGCCGACCGCTTGACAAACATAAACCGCGCAGAAGATGCCGTCGGTTATAGAATGATGCCTATTAAAAAGGCTTTGAGCTGCATAGCAGAAAAGCCGATAGGAACCAGCTATTATGGCTGGTTTGAATATAGCGGTCTTCGAATCATACCACATAACGACTTCTTTTTTGCTCTCGGTCTCTACGGAATACCTGCCGCCGGTCTTTTTGTATTGTTCATGGTTGTGTTGATGTTCACGGTCAGGCGAATTCCGCTGGGATGGGAGAAGCTGCTCGCCAGAGCGATCTTAACGTTTTTGCTGGTGATGGGTCTGGATGTCCCACAGTTGTATCAGAAACACTTCTGGATATTTCTGGTATTTGTAATGGCCAGCGAACAAGCAGCTACATACTTCACGCCGGAAGAGGACCTTTATGCCGAGGACGAGCCTGTGGTGAGCTTGTCGAATCCACTTGAAGAAGATATGCCGGAATATGTGGAGAGTTAATTACTCAAGCTGACCGGGTTTTCAGATGCATATAGCCATGGTGACATTATTCCCGGAAAGTGCCAGCCATATTGATGGCGGCGTTGCCGGTGTATCGAAATACATCGTTGATGAGCTTGTCAAGCATCCGGACGTGATGTTAACCGTCGTTGCTATTAAAGACCGCCGTTGCAAAACTACTTATGAGAAGTGGAACAACATTAATTTTTCCCGTGTTTGTAAGAAAGGACTGTGGAGTTTCCTGCCCGGCGCTGTTTATGACATTTTTGCAGGCAAACGGCAGATAAATAACCTTTTAAGACAAATCAATCCTGACATTGTGCATTTTCAAAACCACGCATTTTTGGCGGCAAACTGTCCGTACCCACACGTTCTCACAATCCATGGGATTATGGAAAAAGATGCAATATGGGATAGTCGATGGGGACCTCTTCGCTGGCTTAAGTGGCTGCTTTTGAAGCTGACCGAAGATTATGGACGCCGCAGAGAAAAGTATGTTATCCTGATAAGTGAATACGCCAAACAATTTCTGCCCAAAAAGAATAATACCCGAAAGAGCTGGCTTATCAATAATCCTATTGCGGATTCCTATTTTAATGTCGATTGGCAGTTTGAGCCGGGCAGGATATTTTGCTGCAGCAGGGTCAGGCCTTTAAAGAACATAGTTGGTATGATTAAGGCTTTGACTATTGTTAGGCAGCATTTTCCGGATGCGCAGCTTCGCATCGCAGGCTCTGCTGAGTCTGCATATATGAGGCAGTGTCAGCGAGAAGTAGAAGTAAATAGTTTGAGTGATAACGTATGCTTTCTTGGAAATATCAGCATTGATGACGTTCAGCTTGAATTATCCAAGGCGAACTGCCTGGTGGTATCTTCTTTTCAGGAAAATGCGCCGCTGTCAATTGCCGAGGCGATGGCTGCAGGAGTCCCCGTGGTCGGGGCCAGGGTGGGCGGCGTACCGGAAATGGTCGAGGACGGCGAAACGGGTTTACTGATTGATCCTCACGATGTAAACGATATTGCCAAAGCGGTTTTGAAAATTCTTTCAGACCGGAATCTCGCCCACTCAATGGGCCGACGGGCTAAAAAGATCGCGAGACGCTATATGGCATCGGCTGTGTGCAAAAATACATTAAAGGTGTATAAAGAAATCTTATCGAATCCGACATGGGTCTAAAGCACGTAATAAGTGGCATATTAACATACATCCCGGAGCTTGAAAAGGTTATGTCCGGAAAGACGGGTGGAACCAATTCCGCCCGCTATTGTTATTCCATCTGGCTGAGACACCTTGTCCTGTCGCAACAGGCCGGCCTTTGTACCCAGCCGAAAGTCGTCGCCGAGTTCGGACCCGGTGATTCTCTGGGTATCGGCCTGGCAGCGCTGCTGTCGGGGACACAGAAATACTATGCGTTTGACGTAGTGAAATATGCAGACTCAGCCGTAAACTACAACATCCTTGATGAGTTAACAGCGCTGTTCATAAAATGTGAGCCGATTCCAGGCCCGCAGGAATTTCCTTTAATTCAGCCATCTCTGCAATCTTACGAGTTCCCACGCCATATCCTGACGGAAGAGAGGCTTCAGCAAAGCTTAGCTGCTGAAAGAATCCGGTCCATAAAAGAGACGCTAAAAAATCTAAGTCCTTCAAGTAATGATAACATCGAAATCCGCTATTTTGTGCCCTGGTATGACAGCGGCGTGGTAGAGCGGGAATCTGTTGATATGATTTTCTCGCAGGCGGTGCTCGAACATGTGGACGACCTGGTTCACACATACCAGACTTTTTATGGGTGGCTAAAGAGCGATGGTTTTATGAGCCATCAAATCGACTTTGGATGTCATCATCTGGCAAAACAATGGAACGGACACCGGGCCTATTCGGATTTGACGTGGAAATTAATAAAGGGCAAAAGAGCCTATCTTTTAAATCGAGAGCCTTATTCCACCCACAAGCATCTGCTGGATAGTGCGGGCTTTGAAATCGTCCGTGAAATCAAAAGTTCCGACAGTTCAGGACTTCCCAGAGAACAGCTTAGCGCTCGGTTCCGCCAATTATCCGAAGAAGACCTAACCACAAGAACTGTACATATTTTAGCAAGAAAAACCCCCCAATAAACCTGTCCTGAGCTGGGTCGAAGGATTGGGGGGCTAAACATTTTTTGTATTTAGTACGATTATGAAGATTGCGTACGTTACATCGGGCATGAAGCTGTCCTTCGTCATCAACGAAATTGAGGCGCATGAAAAGGCCGGATGGCAAATTCTGCCACTGGCCAGCCGAAAACGCGAGCGATTCGAAGATTGGTCTGAGGTTATGGTTAAATGGTGCCGACGGGCTATTTATCGCTCGAATGTCTTTGTTCAGATATGGATGACGCTGCGAGAAATGTTTACTCACCCCCTTCGTTTCTGCAGGGTTTGTTTTTGGGTAGTGACTTTGCTCTTTTATAGTCCCGTTGAATTTGTAAAGGCTATTTATGAATTAATGACAGTTTCCGATTTTGCTTTTCGCTGTAGAAAATTCGACGCCAAACACATCCACGTGCATTTTGCCAGCCGGTCTTTAAGTCTTGGGATTATGCTGGGGATGTTGACGGGTTTACCCGTATCGTGCACGGTACATGCCTTTGATATATTCACCAGAAGCGCAAACAGCCTGCGACCTCGATTGTCTAAATGCAAATTTATAGCTGCTATTTCGCGATTCAATGTCGAATATTTAAGAAAAACCTGTGGCGAATCAATTGCGGATTTATGTTATGTTGTGCATTGCGGCATAGATATAGAAAAATTTAGAAACGTTTCTCATCAGCCCCAGCCGGGCAGGATGGTTTGCATTGCCAGGCTTGAGCGGAAAAAGGGTCTGGACGCGGCCATGGCAGCCTGCGCTAAATTGAAGGAAAGAGATATAAATTTTTTGTTCCAGATTATCGGTGAGGGCCCCGAAAAAGAAAATCTCGAAAAGCAGATCCACCGGCTTGGGCTGGCCAAACAGGTTCTATTGTTGGGTCCCAAGGCGAACGACCAGCTTATCCCGTTTTTCAGCCAGGCTTGTTTATTCTTCATGCCCTGTGTGATAACACAAGACAGAGATATGGATGGTATTCCCGTAGCAATGATGGAGGCGATGGCCTGCGAGGTGCCGGTGGTCTCAACCCGGATTTCCGGTATCCCCGAGCTTGTGCAGCACAACGTTAATGGGCTTCTTGTGGATAAAGCAGAGCCTGATATTCTGGCCGGGGTCATAGAAAGTGTGCTTTCCGATTTCGATAAAATCCGCCGGTTCGGTTGTGTTGCCCGGCAGCAGGTTGAGCAGAATTTCAATATCACTAAGACCGCAGCGCAACTGCGGCAGTTAATTCAGGAATAGCACAATGAAAGGACTTTACGATCCGTCGGAGGCGTGGGGTGGCAGCGTCAAAACTGAAGGTTTTGGCGATGGTTACTCCAGCATAAATATAAAACAAAACCATCCCCAAGCTTCGCTTGAGGCTGCCACCCTATTCGCTGCGGTCTTAATTCTGATGTGCTTTGCCTGCAATCTACAAGCTGAAACATATTGGATTGCTCCCAAAGGTAAACCATCGGCAAAAGGTACGGAAGGTGACCCCTTCCCATCGATCCAGGAAGCTCTCAGGCAAGTTGGCGGTGGTAACATCTTCATATTTCAGCCCGGCAACTATATCGGGACTCAGATAACAGTTACTGCTGAGTTTGCAGGTTCGCCGCAACAGCCGACCGTTCTAAAATCTCAATATAAATACAAGGCGGTTTTGCACGGCTCGCCGGAGCACAACATTTATATCAGAAAGGGGTGTAACTGGGTAATCATAGACGGCTTTGAGAGCAGCGGAGCCGGGTATACCGGCATTAAATCAAATGCAGATTTTACAGTCATAAGAAACTGCCGCATTCATAATAACGCTCTTCAAGGCATGGAAGCTCACAACGTTCGAGGAACAGTTATAGAAAATAATATAGTCGAATACAACGGCGAGAACCTGCAGTTCAGTCACGGAATATACGCCGACGGTGACGGTTTAGCAATCCGTAATAACATTATCAGGTTTAATTCCGGCTGGGGGCTGCATCTGTATCCGGAGATTGCCAATAGTAAAATCGAAAACAATCTTATCTATGGAAATGAAAGATGGGGTATCTGCCTATACTCAAAACCAGGAGTCGGCTCTAATAGAATTGTCAACAATACAATTGTTTTTAATGGAGCCGGCGTAGCAGTTAAAAATGCTAACGATGAGATAATTGTGAATAATATTATAGTAAACAATACACGTTGGATTTTTGACAAGGCTCATCCGGTTCAAAATCTCGACGGCAATGTTTTCAAAGAAGGTGAAGCTTTAATCGACTACAATCTTTGTGTGCCTGCTCTTATAATGGCCGGCCCAAACAATGTGTCTTTTGACCCATTGTTTCTTGATGCACAAAAATGCGTGTTTTATTTGAAAGCGGGTAGTCCTGCTATCGGAAAAGGCTCTAAAAAATATGCACCGGAAAGGGATTTTTTCAATCGTAAACGACCCGTAGATAAGGCTCCCGATTTGGGATGCTTTGCTTATGAGCCTTACCTTTTGTCGCCTGAGGCGCGCAAGGACTGGTATTATCAATGGCCTTTTGTTTTCAAGGGTCACTCGGAAACAATGCCGGATTTGTGGGAACTTCCGAAAGTAACCCCGCCTTAAAAGGCGGGGCTAAACGTTTAGCCCCCAAACCTGTCCTGAGCCTTGTCGAAGGATTTATTTGGGGGTTTTACAACCACGTTTAACGTGTGGTCTGCACAAAGAAGTAAGTTCAATATGCACATTTTTTATTTACATCAGTATTTCGCCACGAGAAAAGGCACGACGGGGACTCGCTCATACGAATTCGGTCGGCTCTTAGTGCAAAAGGGCCACCGTGTGACAATGATAACCTCAGGTTTGGCCAATGATGAATTTGCTGTTCCCCAAGGCCGTAAATATGCCGAATATGAAGCCGAAGGTATCAACGTAGTTGTTATTCCGGCGGGCTACAATAACCCTCAGCTTGGTACCAGAATGAGCGGCTGTCGACGAATGTTGAAGTTTTATCAATTTGCAAGGTTAGCTGCGCATATAGGCAGGAAACTGCCAAAACCTGATGTTGTTTTCGCCACGCACACACCTTTACCTATCGGCCTGGCGGGCGCCGCTTTGGCACGTCACTTTAACGTTCCTTTTGTCTTCGAGGTCCGCGACCTTTGGCCTGATGCACTGATTAACCTCGGAGGATTGAAAAATCCATTAGTGACATGGCATCTGCGGCGAATGGCTAAGAAAATTTACAGCCAGGCACAGCATATTGTGGCATTATCACCGGGTATGAAGGAGGGAATCGTACGCACAGGCGTGCCGGATGAGCAGGTGACAGTGATTCCAAACGCTTCTGACGTGGACCTTTTTCGACCGGCCCCGCCCAGCGCTGGGCGGGGCTGGCGAAATCGGCTCGGCTTGGATGGCCGATTCGCCGCTGTTTATTTTGGTGCTATGGGTCTGGCTAATGGACTTGAATATATCATAGAAGCTGCTCAAATCTTAGCGCAGCAGCGGAAAGACAATATCGCACTTTTACTGGTCGGAGACGGAGGCAAACAACCCGAGCTGCAAAAGTTGGCACAGGAATATAAACTGACAAATGTAATTTTTAATGCGTCGGTTCCCAAGGC
>CAZQKO010000029.1:0-18932 GCA_964593945.1 uncultured Pirellulales bacterium
ATACCTCGTAAATCCGAAATTCCAATATCGAAATCCGAAACAAACCTGTCCTGAGCTTGTCGAATGGATTCAAAATACAAATTACAAAAATTCAAAACACTCCATCGGAGACAATAAACATTTGTGTTTTGAAAACTCGAATTTTGAACATTCGATTTTGTTTCCACCGTGAGGTGTCCTGCGGAGAATTTCGGATTTCGTTTTATGCTTCAAGTTTTAGTTTGCTGACTAATTGGTGTGCGAGACGTGTGGGTTCCGGCAGGCGATATTTCGTTGTCCAGGCAAGGGTGGTTTCTATCGCATCTTTCAGCAGACACTTGTTGCCCACCGAGACGAATATCGGGGCCACGTTGGTCCGTGTTCTAACTACCGCACCGATAACTTCCTGATTGTCTTTCAGTGAACTGTAAGCGCCTTTCTCCGATGACGGCTCTTCAAAGTTGCCGGTTAATCTGCTTTTTGCGCAGCCGATAGTCGGCTTATCGAAAAACAGGCCTAAGTGCGCTGCCAGGCCGAATCGGCGGGGATGTGCGATACCCTGGCCGTCAATCATGAATGCGTCCGGCTCATTCTTGAGCTTTTCTACGGCTGCGATACAAACGGGAGATTCGCGAAAGGAAAGCAGACCTGGAATGTAGGGTAATGTAAGTTTTTGAGAAGCAGTTGCTGTCTCGATAATCTCAAAGTCCGCTTGTTCTGTGGTTTCCCAAAGGCCCGGCATTACGTTAGGCTCTGCCACAACAACAGCAGCCGCGATAATTCTTTTTTTATCTGGGCTAAGGGCACAATCCAGGCCGGCTATAGTCTTAGGCTTGGTTTTTAACTCAGTTTGTTGTACCTGTTGGGCGAGCTGTTTCTGCAGAGCTATTGCCTGCGAGTAAGATAGATTCCAAGTATGTAATTTATTTATTTGCATATTTTATTCACTGAAAAACATTTTATCTTCTTGTGCCATTGTGTTACAATCAACAATTTGCATAATTCTGGATTTTTATAAGTTTATTACTATACACAACTACGGTATCCATATATGGCTCAGCGAGCAGAAAAAGTGATTAAGATTACAGGAGCGGCGGAGCATAATCTCAAGAATATAAACCTGAGTATTCCGCGCGACAAGTTAGTGGTGATTACCGGCATTAGCGGCTCCGGCAAAAGCTCACTTGCCTTCGATACCATTTACGCCGAAGGGCGGCGAAAATACGTAGAATCGCTAAGTACGTACGCCCGCCAATTCCTCGAACAAATGCAAAAACCCGCAGTGGCCGACATTTCGGGCCTGCCGCCTACCATTGCCATTGAGCAAAGAAGTGCCAGCAGCAATCCTCGTTCGACCGTGGCGACCACTACGGAAATCTATGACTATTTTAGGCTCCTTTTTGCACGGGTTGGTCAGCCGCACTGCTGGGTATGCGGAAAAGAAATTACCAGCCAACACTCTTCGCAAATAGTCGATTCAATTCTTGCTCACCCGGATGGTACGAAAATCCAGGTTTGTGCACCATTGGTTCGCGGGAAAAAAGGCGAGCACAAGGAAGTTTTTGTGGGCATACAACGAGAGGGCTTTGTTCGTGTGCGTGTTGATGGCACCATATATGATGTGCGCAATGTCCCGCTCCTGGACAAGAACAAAAAGCATGATATAGCAGCGGTTGTCGATAGGCTGATTATCAAAGATGAGGTTCGAGTTCGGCTGGCTGATTCGGTAGAAACAGCACTGAAATTGGCGGATGGGGTGATTTTAGTTCTGCTACAAGAACCAGAAGACAGAAGACAGAAAACAGAAAACAGTAGTCAGAGCCACGAGCGTCAGCGAGTGGATAAAGACGGGGGACGAGATGTGCGGTGGCAGGAAGTAATCTACAGCGAAAAATTTGCTTGTTCTGAGCATCCGCAGGCCTGTCTTGAAGAGCTGTCGCCCCGGCTTTTTAGTTTTAACAGCCCGTATGGTGCCTGCAAAAGCTGTGATGGTCTTGGAAGAATCCTGGAGTTTGACCCCGACCTGATAGTGCAGGACAAAAGTGTCTCGCTTGAACACGGTGCCATTGAGGCCTGGCGCAAGGGCGGTAAGCGTATGAATATCTTCTACAATCGGCTTATAAAGCGGTTTTGTAGAGACGTAGGTATTAGCAGATCGATGCCGTTTGAGCGAATACCGGCTGAAATAAAAAGAGTTCTGTTGTATGGTACAACTGCGGCTGACGAGAAAAAATATGGTTTGTGGTTCGAAGGGATCATACCGAACCTGCAGCGGCGGTGGGAAAACACTACCAGCGAATACGTTAAGACCAGACTTCACGGTTATCTTTCGGAACAGCCCTGTAGAAGCTGCGGCGGCGCACGCCTCCGGCCCGAAGCAGTGGCGGTAACTATAGGAGGTCAAAACATACATCAATTGGCCAGGCTCACCATCGAAAAGGCACAGGTGTTTTTCAATAACTTGAAATTGGACAAAGAACGAGCTATTATTGCAGTGCAGGTTTTAAAGGAAATAAAAGCACGGCTGAAATTCATGGTTGATGTTGGGCTGGAATATTTAACGCTGGACCGGAGGAGCAGCACTCTTTCCGGCGGTGAAGCCCAGCGAATCCGCTTGGCAACGCAGGTTGGCAGCGGCCTTGTGGGGGTCTGTTATGTGCTTGACGAGCCGACGATAGGTCTGCATAAACGCGATAATAATCGATTGCTCGGGATACTGAAACAGTTGGTAAAACTCGGCAATACGGTTATTGTGGTGGAGCATGACGAAGATATTATCAAAAATGCAGACCATATTATTGACATCGGCCCGGCAGCAGGTGCTCAAGGCGGCCATGTCGTCGTGCAGGGTAATCTTGCAGCTGTAGCTGCCTGCGACAGGTCCTTGACTGGGCAGTACATGGTAGGCAAGAAGAAAATACCTTTGCCCATAAGCAGAAGAAAATACAATCTGAGAAAATGTATTGAAGTAAAAGGTGCCTGTGAAAACAATCTGAAAAATATCGATGTAAAATTTCCGTTAGGTGCGTTTATATGCGTCACAGGTGTTTCCGGCTCCGGCAAGAGCACACTTGTCAGTCAGATTCTGCTAAGGGCATTGAGGCGCCGACTCTATGCGTCCCGTGAAAAGCCCGGCAAGCACCAAACTGTTCTCGGCACTTCACAGATTGATAAGGTTATTGAAATAGACCAGTCGCCTATAGGCAAAACGCCGAGGAGCAATCCGGCGACGTATGTCGGTGTGTTTGATGAGATAAGAAAACTGTTTTCATTGACTCGCGAAGCGAAGATTCGAGGCTATAAGCCCGGCAGATTTTCTTTCAATGTCAAGGGCGGGCGTTGTGAGGCGTGCAAAGGCTTCGGCACAAAGAAAATCGAAATGCACTTTTTGCCGGATGTTTACGTTACCTGTCAGGCCTGCAAAGGCAGTAGATACAATCCGGAAACGTTGCAGGTCACCTACAAAGGCAAAAATATTGCCGACGTGCTCAATATGAGGATCAAAGAAGCGCTTGGTTTTTTTACGAATTTCCCCACGATTGTCAGGCTGCTTAAGACACTCAACGACGTCGGGCTGGGCTACATGCAGCTGGGCCAGCCCTCAACGACACTTTCCGGTGGAGAAGCACAAAGGGTAAAGCTCTCCGCAGAATTGGGGAAAGCTGCCACAGGCCGTACTTTTTACTTGCTTGATGAGCCGACCACGGGATTGCACTTTGCCGATACGGAAGGTTTGCTATCGGTTTTATCCAGGCTGTGCGACTTGGGCAATACAGTTGTGGTAATCGAGCACAACCTTGATGTTATCAAGATGGCCGATTATGTTATAGACCTCGGTCCGGAAGGCGGTGACGCCGGCGGCAGAATCGTAGCTCAGGCGCCGCCCGAAGAAATTATCAAAAACAAAAAAAGCTTCACAGGTAAATTCCTTGATGCAAAATTTCAGTCGGATACTCCTGTGGTAAATTTACCTGCTCAAACGACAAAAACTAAGCGAAAACGCGCAGCAGGTTAACATAATAATCCAAAATGTTTAGCTCCCCAATTTATTGGGGACGAACGAATTTGTGGAAGATGAAAAATGTGGGAATTTCAATTAAGTTCAATTGATGATTTGAAGCGATTAGGTGAACGGCTTAATGTTTCTGTCGAGGCCGTAGAGGATGTTTCGATTTTAGCTGAAACTGTGCAGGCAGGTTACTTGGTAATACCGAATTCGTTAGCGATTCATCCCATGGAGGGTTGTGACGGCGATTCACAGGGTCGCCCTGGTGAACTGACACTGCGCAGATATAAGAGATTTGCCGCCGGCGGCGCAGGGCTGCTCTGGGCTGAGGCGACCGCGGTTGTCCCTGAAGGTAGAGCCAATCCAAGACAGTTGTGGATCAATGAAAAAAACAAAGACAGTTTTGCCGCGATGGTCAAGATGATACGCCAGACTGCGGCTGAAAGTATAGGGGCAGGCCATAAGCCTGTAATCGTGCTGCAGTTGACTCATTCGGGCAGGTACAGCAAGCCCGAAGGTGTTGCATATCCGATGATACCTCAGCGAGACATATATCGTGATGCTCTGATTCCACAGCAGCCGCCCAATCCAAAAGCGAAAAGCAGGATACCGGACGATTGGCCCCTTGTAACCAATGAATACCTCGATGAGCTTCAGCAGGCGTATGTCGATGCGGCCAGAATCGCATTTGAAGTCGGCTTCAATGCTGTAGATGTAAAATCATGTCACGGTTATCTCATCAACGAGCTTCTTACATCACGTGACAGAAAAGGAAAATACGGCGGTTCATTCGAGAATCGTACGAGATTTTTATTAGAGGTTGTTGATAAAATTCACAAAGAGCTTGGTGATGATAAGCCAGTCGTTACCCGCCTCGGCATTTACGATGCTATTCCATATCCATACGGCTGGGGTGTTGACAAAGATGATTATACCAAGCCGGATTTGACGGAGCCGAAGAAGCTAATTGCTCTATTAAAGCAGCGTGGCGTCAAGCTGATTGATATCACGATTGCAAATCCGTATTACAATCCGCATGTCGGCAGGCCTTTTAACGAGCCGATAATCGGCGGTTACGAAGAACCGGAGCATCCGCTTGTCGGTGTGGCCAGGCTTATCAACTTGACGGGCGAAATTCAAAAGGAATTTCCGGATATGGCATTCGTCGGTACGGGCTATAGCTGGCTGAGGACTTTGTTTGCCAACGTGGCTGCAGCAAACAAAAAGAACGGCCTGGTTACTTTAGCCGGCGGCGGACGAATGTCGTTTGCATATCCGGATTTTGCCAAAGATATTATCAAGGCCGGAAAAATGTATCCGGAAAAGGTTTGTGTTGCCTGCAGCGCCTGCACACAGATAATGCGCGATAGTGGCATGACGGGCTGTGTGGTGCGGGACAACAAGGTATATGGCCCGATATTTGAGCACGGCCGAATGAGTGACAGGGACAACTTGGCAAGACTCGCGCAAGCCTGTCGCAAATGCCAGGAGCCGACATGCCAGTTGGCCTGTCCCGCCGGTGTCGAGATACCGAAATTTATCAGCCTGTTCTTGGATGGAAAAGACCAGGCGGCTTACGAAGTCCTAAGGCGAGCGAATATCTTTCCAGAAGTTTGTGCGTGGCTGTGTCCCGTCGAACAACAATGTGAAGGTAATTGTTTGCAAAGATTCATTGGTGATGGGCCTTTGCCGATAGCTGATATCCAAAGGTATTTAGCTGAACAAGCCAACAAGAAAGGCTGGTCGAAACTGCAAATACCCAAAAAAACAACAGGCAAGAATATTGCTGTAATCGGTGCAGGGCCTGCGGGTCTGTCCTGTGCTGCTAAACTACTTGAGGCAGGTCACATGGTGACAATCTTTGATAAACATGCTGGATTCGGCGGCATGGTTGAATCGGTAATTCCGGCGGATAGGAAGTGTGACTCGCTGGAGAATGAAATTGCAGCCATATTCAAAGATGTGCCTGACGACAGATTAGTTCTGCGTATGGGTAAAGAACTAACCGCCGATTCTAATCTTGATGCAGTTATTGCTGGTGGATTTGATGCTGTCTTTATCGGTATGGGTCTGCCGAAATCGGTTGGTATCGGCGATAAAGATGAGGATATAGATGGTTTGTGGAACGCGATGGACTTTCTCTCGGCGGCCAAAGAGCCGGGCAGGCTGAACCTAAAACATAAGCGCGTGGCGGCGATAGGTGGTGGTAATACTGCTATGGATGTAGCGGTTACAGCCAAAAATCTCGGTGCCAAAGATGCTTACGTGATATATCGTCGGTCGTTTGCGGAGATGCCGGCCTGGAGTGCTGAGCGCGACCATGCGATGAATGAAGGCGTGCACTTTTTGATATTGACTCAGCCGTTAAGATATAATCACGCCAACGGGAAGCTGACATCGGTGACAGTTTGTCCGGCCAGATTAGGCGAGCCGGATGCTTCTGGACGGCGCAGACCGGTAAATGTCGAGTCGAGCGCTTATGACCTCGATATGGATATTGTTGTAGAAGCCATCGGCCAGAAGTCGCCTAAGAATATTAAGGAAATCCTGCCTGGAGTGGAATTGAAAGACGGTCTTATTAAAACAAAAAAGGGTTCATTAGCAACCTCTCGACAGAAAGTTTTTGCCGGCGGCGACCTGGTAAGAGGTGCATCGACAGTCGTAGCGGCAGTTGCCGATGGTATGAAGGCGGCAAAAGAAATAAATGAATTTGTAAAACGAGTTTAGCCCCCAAATTTATTTGGGGGTTTTTGAGGTGCGAAAGGAGATATTTCAAAATGGCAGAACAACCAGTAGCAATTGTAACAGGAGCAAGTCGCGGCATTGGAAAAGGTATAGCAAAGGAGCTGGCATCATTAGGTTATGATTTGGTTATCAACTACTTTGATTTTACGGCTGATGGCAAGCCCGATGAATCGCGGGCAGTGCAAACGCAAAAAGAAATTAAGGAACTCGGCGCAAATTGCGAAATTCTGCGAGGTGACGTCAGTAGCGCCGCAGACCGCAAGAAACTTGTCGATTTAGCTAAAAGCAAATTTGGCCGGTGTGATATGCTGGTTAATAATGCCGGCGTTGCACCCTCAAAGCGAATGGATATTCTCGAAGTCCAAGAGGAAAGCTACGATAGAGTAATGGGAATAAATCTTAAAGGGCCTTACTTTTTAACACAGCTTGTGGCTAATTGGATGATCGAACAGAAGAAGAAATATCCCGACAGGGCGTTTCGGATTGTAAACACAGGCTCAATGTCGGCATACACCAGCTCGGTAGCGCGGGGTGAATACTGTGTAAGCAAAGCCGGTATTGGTATGATGACGGCGCTGTATGCGGACAGATTAGCTGAGTACGGTATTGGAGTATTTGAGATCAGGCCCGGCATTATTGCAACTGATATGACCAGCGTGGTCAAAGATAAGTATGATAAGCTCATAGCTGAGGGACTTACGCCGATAAAGCGATGGGGCCAGCCGGAAGATATAGGAAAAGCGGTCGGCGCCATCGCTGAAGGCAGGCTTGATTTTTCCACAGGCCAGGTTATCAATGTCGATGGCGGTTTTCACCTAAGAAGACTGTGAATGGTAGTTGGTTAAATGGTAACTGGTCCCTTAGGGACTGGTTAAATCCGCCTGTGACGGACCAGTTACCAATAACCAGTTACCAATTACTTTTTTGGAGTAACAAGATATGGATATAAAAAGCACAGTCAACACGCTTATCAAAGATGGTCTTATCCTCGTTTTTAATCAGGACAAGCTCGATGTTGTCAAGACAGCTGAGGCATTGATAAAGGCTGGCGTGAACAATATGGAGGTGACATGCCGGATAAAAAAACCTCTGGAAAAACTTGAGAGATTATGCGAGGAGCTACCTGATTTTGTAGCCGGCGCTGCGAGTCTGATTGACTCACCGGAGATGCTCGGCGTTTACAATAAAGCTAATCCGGATGACCCATTGCCTTCACCTCAGCAGGTGACCGACGCCGGTGCGAAATTTCTTGTCTCGGCGGTGAACTTTCGGGATGAAAGCTACAAGAAATTCGCAGGTAAGATTCCTATGATACCGGGATGCGGCACGGTCACAGAAATTATCGACCAGTTTTCGAAGGGAGCAAATCTTTGTAAAGTGTTCCCAGCCAAGCAGCTCGGCGGGCCGGCTTTTGTTAAGGCTATTGACCCGGCCATTCATAAGATGATTAGTCTGGTACCGACCGGCGGGACAAACGCCGACAACATCCCCGACTATATTAACGCAGGTGTTCTGGTCCTGGGTGGGTCGTTTAGCATGATTGAAAAGGCGACGATGAAGAAAATTGTTGATGAGCAGGATTACAATCTTTTAGCTGACGAGCTAAAAAAGATTAAACAATTGATTGATGAGCGGCGAACTGCAAAATACGCTGATATTGATTTTGCACAAGCCTCCGTTGAACAGATAAGTAAAGTCACGGGCAGAAACTTCAATTTTAATTAATAGGTATATGGATTATGGAAACGAAAAAAATAGATAATCAGACCGTTACCCTTCATCGCTACAATACAGTAATTGTCGGCGCAGGGGCGGCAGGAATGAACTGCGCAGTACACCTGTATGAATTTATGGAGCAAAAAGGCGTTGCAAATCCGCAGGATAGGATAGCCGTAATAACCGCAGGTCTGGGACTGGGAGCATCGCGGATGAGCGGCTCTGATAAGCAGACCTATTATAAGATAGGTACCAGTCCTGATGTCCCCGACAGCGCCGAAGACTTTGCCAAGAGTCTAACGGCAGCAGGGTGCTGCCATGGCGACTCGGCCTTAACCGAGGGCATCGGCTCTCTGCGGGAGTTCTATCATCTCGTTCAGGTCGGTGTCCCCTTCCCCCATGATCCGATGGGAACTTACATCGGTTACAAAACCGACAATGATCCATACGAACGAGCCACATCAGCCGGTCCCAAAACGAGCAGGTTCATGAGTGAGTGTTTGCAAAAACAACTGGAGCGCTACGGCGTCAGGATTCACGATCAGCAGGAAGTCGCACATTTACTCACAGTCGGCTCCGGCAAATCCAAGCGAATCGCAGGCATTGTAACTATAGACAAGAAAAGCATCGGCAAATCAAATTACGCCATAAATGTTTTTCTGGCTTCGAATATTGTTCTTGCAGCGGGCGGGCCTGGCGAACTCTATAAAACCAGCGTCTATCCGAGGGGTCAGTTAGGCATCCATGGACTGGCGTTCAAGGCAGGCCTGATTGGAGCAAACCTGACTGAGTCACAGTTTGGCCTGGCCAGCACAAAATTCCGCTGGAACGTCTCCGGCACGTATATGCAGGCAGTTCCGAGACTTTTTAGCACAGACGCCGACGGTAAAGACGAGAAGGAATTTCTCGTGGATTTTTTCCCATCAATGAGCAGGATGGCTACAAATATTTTTCTTAAGGGCTATCAGTGGCCTTTTGACCCGCAGCGCATCGAGAAACTACAATCATCATTGATTGACATTCTGGTATTTAACGAAACACAAAAAGGCAGGCGGGTCTTTATGGACTTTCTGCATAACCCGATCGGCAGTGACACAATGGAGGAGTTTGACATCGATGCGCTCGAACCTGAAGCCAGGGAGTACCTGCGAAAAGCCGGCGCCGCGCAGAAGACGCCTATCGAACGATTGGCTTATATGAATACTCCTGCCATCGAGGTTTATAAAGAAAACGGCATAGATTTGTATTCCGAGCCGCTTGAGATTGCAGTCTGCGCCCAGCATAATAACGGTGGCTTTGTTGTGAACAAATGGTGGGAGTCCAACGTACCACAGACTTTTGTAATCGGCGAGATGGCCGGCACTCACGGCGTCAAAAGACCGGGCGGCTCTGCTCTGAACGCAGGCCAGAGTGGTGGGCTACGGGCGGCAGAATACATCGTAAATGTCTATGGCGGCGAGCTGCCCAGTTACTCGGATAAACAGTCTGAGATTGACCGTCAGCTAAGTGGAATTATAAGCGGTTTTAAACGGTTTACAAACTCATCCGGTTTAGAGCCGAAGAAGGTTTTGGAAGAGATACGAAGTCGTATGACTGTGTCAGGGGGACATATCAGGGAATTGAATGACGCACAAAAAGCTCTGAAGGAAGCGATAAAGCTATATAAAGATATACAACAGAAAGGTTTCAATTCAGAAGATAACAAAGCTGTAATTGCTGCGATACAGGCAGAACATCTTGCTCTGACCAGCATTGCATATCTTAAGGCTGTTGTGGAATTGCTTAAGCAAGGCAGCGGCTCGCGTGGTTCACATCTTGTCCTGGCAGAAGACGGCATTGAGATACATCCTGATGTTATTGATAAAGCCACTAACAAACCTTTGAAATTCAAATCAGAGAATAAATCGTTAAGAAGTTCTATTTTACAGATTGAATACAATGAAGGCTCGCCCGATTTGTTCCGTAGCAGTAACGCAGGATTAAGGCCTGCACCAACTGATAGGAAGGCCTTTGAGCCGGCCTGGCAGGACTATAGAGAAAAAAGAATATACTCGTAACTCGATACTCAACGGGAATCAAGGATTGCGAATCGAGAGTTATATGATTATTCAGACTGTTAAATGGATTGGTGGCGTTGATGGCTTTTTGGAGCTTATAGATCAGCGTCGGCTGCCTGTTGAGCTTGTAAAGATTAAGTGCCGGGATATCGAACAGCTTTATGAAGCTATAAAGACGCTTACCGTTCGCGGCGCTCCTGCTATAGGGGTATCAGCAGCTTATGGACCGGTTTTGGCTCTACAAAAATTGCCTGCCCAAAGCACCATGCAGCAGGCTCGCGACGCTATAATCAAGGCATGTGAATATTTAGCATTGGCTCGTCCAACCGCCGTAAATCTGTTCTGGGCGTTAAATAGAGTTCGGCAAAGTGCCGATAAATTCGTTACTGCTAATCCCAGCGCAAAAGTAAAACAGTTGCACGAGGTTGTTCTTAAGGAAGCTAATGCTATCTATCAGGAAGATGTGGACATGTGCTTACGGATAGGTCAAAACGGCGAAAGATTCATCAAGGATGACTTCGGTGTTTTGACACATTGCAACGCCGGCGCGCTTGCAACCGCAGGGCAGGGGACAGCGTTGTCGGCACTGTTTGAGGCACATAAAAAGGGTAAAAAATTCAAGGTCTATGTAGATGAGACTCGACCGTTGCTGCAGGGTGCTCGGTTGACAGCCTGGGAGCTTAAACAAGCTGGTATCGAAACGGTGCTAATCTGCGACAATATGGCAGGCTGGCTGATGAAACAAGGGAAAATCAATATGGTTATAACCGGCGCAGACCGAATCGCAGCAAATGGCGACGCGGCAAATAAGGTTGGCACATACAGCTTGAGTGTCCTTGCTCGGCAGCACGGCATACCGTTTTATATCGCGGCACCATCGAGCACATTTGATTTTGAAATAAATAGCGGCGCCGAGATTCCAATTGAGCAAAGAGCGGCCGATGAGGTGATACGCCCGTGGGGGGCCGATACACAAATAGCACCGGATGGAATTAGCGTTTATAATCCGGCTTTTGATATAGTGGATGCGAAAAATATCACCGCTATAATTACCGACAAAGGCGTAATTGAAAATCCCAATACAGAAAGTATCCGTAAATGTCTGCTGTAAACTCTATGGTAAAGAAAGACGATCAGCAGGATGCGGAGCATCTGCTTCGCTGGCGAAAGCGCAATTCGTATTACTACAAATGGCTGGACAGAATTTATAAATTTGTTGTCAAGCCGAATAGCAGGGTATTACACGTCGGCTGTGAATGCGGCGACCTTTTGGCTGCTGTTAAGCCTGCATACGGAGTTGGAATTGACGCAAATCCACAGGCGATTGAATTGGCCAAATCACGATTTGGGCATCTGAACTTTTATTGTTTCGACCCGCATGAGCTGGATATTAAAGAAAAATTCGATTATGTTCTGATTTGCAATTCGTTAGGAAGATGGCGTGACATACAGCAGGTTCTGGAACGGATTCGGTCGGTCACCGATGAAGATACGCGGATCGTAATAACCTACTATAATTATCTTTGGGAAGGCATTTTAAGGCTTGGTTCGCTGCTGCGGATTCGCCATCCTTATTTTTATCAAAACTGGCTTCCGTCAGATGACATTGTAAACTTACTGAAGTTGACGGACTTTGATGTTATTCGCACTGCATCTTATCTGCTGTTGCCCAAGCGGATTCCGCCGTTTACCACTTTTTGCAATTATTTTCTTTCTTTGCTGCCGGGCTTTCGCTTTTTCAATTTGGTATATCTTGTAGTAGCTCGACCTGTTCCCACTGCTCTGCGTGACGAAGAAATGTCGGTTTCGGTTGTTGTTCCGTGCCGGAATGAGCGAGGCAATATCGAAGATGCGATCAGACGCACTCCGCAAATGGGCCGCGACACAGAGATAATCTTCGTTGACGGCAGCAGCACAGACGGCACACCTGAAGAGATAGAATCTCAAATGGAAAAATATCCGCAGCGCAATATTCGTTTGATTCGACAGGGAAGCTCCTCCGGCAAAGGCAACGCTGTAAGACAAGGCTTTGCCGCTGCAAAAGGAGATGTGCTGGTCATCCAGGATGCTGACCTGACGGCTCCGCCTGAGGACCTGCCGAAATTCTTCAGGGCGTTGCGTGACGGCAAAGGCGAGTTTATCAATGGCTCTCGGCTTGTCTATCCGATGGAGAAAGAGGCCATGCGATTTTTGAATCTCCTTGGCAATAAGTTTTTCAGCGTTCTGTTTAGCTGGCTTCTGGGACAGCGGTTCAGAGACACTCTTTGCGGAACAAAAATGATTCGCAAAAAAGACTACGAGAAGATTGTGGCTAACCGTTCTTATTTCGGAGATTTCGACCCTTTTGGTGATTTCGACCTTATCTTCGGGGCGGTGAAGCTAAATCTCAAGGTGGTTGAGGTGCCGCTGTCTTACCATGCGAGAACATACGGCGAAACAAACATCAGCCGGTTCAGGCACGGCTGGCTGCTGTTGAAGATGAGCTGGGTAGCATTTAGGAAAATCAAATGGTTGGGAAGATTGCGTTAAGTGATTGATATGCCGACGACAGGCCGACTAACCAAATTGAAACTTTTACCCTACCATGAATATTCAGGTGTCGACCGCAATGACCCGCTTCGATTCTATTTTTGGCCCGTTATAGGTAAAATGTATCGCCGGCGAATTGAGTTGTGTCTGGCTGAGTGCGCCGGCGGCGAGCGCGTTTTGGAGGTGGGTTTCGGTGCCGGTGTGACATTTCTGAATCTTCACGACAAGTATAAAGAAATCTATGGGCTTGACCTTAACGCCTCGGTTGAGGATGTTGCCGCCGTATTCAGAGCAAGGCAAATTGAGACGCATTTACAAAACGGCAGCGTGCTGACAATGCCTTATCCCGACGATTTTTTTGATACGGTCTTGTTGATTAGTATTCTTGAGCATCTGAAGCCATCTGAGCAGATACAAGCCTTTGGTGAGGTCCGTCGGGTTCTTAAACCAGGCGGCCAGGTAATATGCGGCGTGCCTATAGAGCGCCGCTTAATGGTTGCGATGTTTTGGCTTTTGGGTTTTAACATTCGTGAGCATCATTTTTCTACCCAGAAGGATGTATTCGAGGCTGCCAATAGCGTTTTGGAAAAAGTGAAAATTGTCCAAATGAAAAGTGTCCCTTCGTTCTTTGGGCCGGTTTATGAAGTCGGACATTTTGTCAAAAACTGGTGATTGGTAACTGGAAATTGGTAATTGAAAATTGTTTATTAAGTTACCAGTTACCGATTACCAATCACTAACTACCAACTTGTTAGTGGAACTGCGATAATTATGAAGTTCTTTGAATGGCTCAAACAACCTGAAACCAAATATCTCAAAGATCTTGATGACCCGGCTACTACCCTGTTACACGCTGAGATTATACGGAAAAAACAATTTCTGAAAAAATTGTATATCGATTTTTATAAACAGTTAGAAAAAACAATACCTGATTCTGAAAATAAATTTCTTGTTGAGCTTGGAAGTGGCGGCGGTTTTATTAAAGAGGTGATACCAAATGTGCTTACATCCGACGTCCTGGAGCTGCCTAATGTTGATAAGGTCTTCTCAGTTCTTAATATGCCCTTTGAGAAGGAAAGCGTGGATGCCTTTTTTATGATTGATGTCCTTCATCATGTCACTGAGCCAAGAGCATTTTTTAAAGAGGCCTTACGGTGTTTAAAAGTGGGCGGTCAAATAGTGATGATTGAGCCGGCAAATACGCTATGGTCGAGATTCATTTATAAACATTTCCATCATGAGCTTTTCGATACGCAGGCGCAATGGGAGCTGAAAGAGCAAGGGCCGCTCTCACATGGAAATGGTGCACTGCCGTGGATAATCTTTTCACGTGACCGGGAGATATTTGAAGAAGAATTTGCTAAACTGCGAATCGTAAGTATGTGCAACCACACACCAATTCGCTATCTGCTCAGCGGCGGCTTGACGCTGCGACAATTGATTCCATCATTTTCCTACTCGTCTGTTAAAGCTGTTGAATATTTATTGTTCCCGCTTGATAATCTGTTGGGCATGTTTCAAACGATAGAACTGCAAAAGCGATGAGTAAACGGAAGATGAAAAAGGCGAGAAGGACAGGGATGAAACACATACGGGTTATGTCCATTAACCAGGTTGAAGCTGAAGAGCTTGCGCGGTGGGAAAGATACTTGGAGCTCTTTCTGATAGGAGCTTTTCTTGCTTTTGGTGTATATCAGTCGATTCTTTATTTCGGCCATAAGATCGTCCCTATTTCTGATTTTCCCGACATTGTCAGAGTAGGTCACGATCTTCTGTCCTTCAGGCTTCCGGCGCGTTTCAAACAGGCTCCGGTAGTCGGCATATTGCAGGCTTTGCTTTCCTTTATAGTCGGTGGACAGCATCCGGACCTTACGGCTGGCTGGCTGCTCAACGCTATTTTGCACCCGCTTAATCTGATTTTGTTTTATCTTCTCGGCAGGCAGATAATAGGCAGGTCAGCCATCTGGTTTGCCGTCATCGCCATACTTAATCACTGGATTATATACATGCTGACCGAACCTATTATGGAGACGTCGCTGTTATTTTTCTCGCTGCTGACGTTTTATTTGATTTTTAAGCACTCTAACTGGTGTTATGTCGTAGCTTCGATAACCACAATGGTGCGGTATGAAGGAGCAGCATTGATTTTAGCTGCCTTTGTGATGGATATGATTTACCGCAGCAGCAGAGGTGAGCGAATTCGAGCCTTTTTATATTCGGCTCTGGCGACTATCCCTTTGGTAGTTTGGATGCTCGGCACAATTCTGACCTGGGAGCCGGGGACAAGCCATTACCTCAGCGTGTTATTCGCTAAAAAATATTCCGAGGCGTTCGCCACTTCTGCTGAGAGTAGAACCAGCATCCTAATGCACCTAAAGCTGCTTTGGACGGTTGGATTTCGTCCTTTGTTTATGCCACCCCCTGGAGCAAGCAACGCTTTAGCAGGGACGATTTGGAATATAAGCAAGACTCTTGCAGTTGCCAGTTTTTTCTTTGGTTCAATCTATGGATTGTGTAAACGCCGGTGGGAAATATTGGTGTTACTTATATTCTTTGTGCCGTATTTTTTGCTCCATGCATTTTATCCGTATCCTCTGCAGAGGTTTCATACCAACATTTTCTGGATAGCACTATTGTTGTGTTTATTTGGACTGCAGGGCATTTGGAAACTTATAAATAGAAATGACGGGCTGCCTAAGGTTGTGGCTGTAATACTGCAGAGCCTGGTGGCTGTAATATCGATTATTTGGCTCATCTTGCTCATTCGTTATCTGCCGAAATTATCCCCGATCAGTCCTCGCTCGGTTTCTTTACCTTTTGCAGCGATGTTATTAGTAGGGCTTATTTTTGCTGGTCGAATTTATATTTATAGATACAAACATTTGCTGCGTGAGTTTTCCATATTAGCTTTATTGTTTCTGATTATTGTATCCAATCAGTTTATGCTGGTTCGGCTTCTTGGTGACGGGCAGCAGGATGCGGAATTCAAACTTTTAGCAGACTGGTATGTAGAAAATGCCCAGCCCGGCGAGAAGATGGGCGTCTATATGGCGTCAGTAGTGAAGATATTTGCTCCAAAGTATGCGGAGAACATTGTTCGTTTGCCGGAAGCTGACAGCCCTTCAGAATTTATCAAGGCTTGTCAAAAGCAGGGTATTACTTATGTAGTGTGGGCTACAAGAGAAGGGCTAAGGGATGACCATACAGGTTATAGACAGTTCAATCTTCATAAAAATATAGCACATCTTCAGAAGCCGCAAGACTCGGAGGATTATCAATTTGTTACGCAGGTTAGTGCAGTGAGAGGGTATGTTAATATTTTCCGCCTCCGCTGAACTCGGATGACGGAGGACAGATAACAGAAGATAGAATTCAGAAATCTGTCATCTGGTTTTATACCGCGACGACTTCTTTAACTTCTGGTACCTTTTCCTTAAGGATTCTTTCGATGCCCATTTTCATGGTCATCGCAGCGCCAGGACAGCCCTGGCAGGCTCCCTGTAGGCGAACTCTGACGGTATTATCGTCATCTGTTCCTACCAGTTCGACATCGCCGCCGTGGCCCTGCAGAGCCGGCCGAACCAACTCAATTACCTCTTTGACTTTCTCCTCAAATGTTTTTTCAGCTTCAATTTCACCACAACCGCATTTGTCACACATTTGTAATCTCCTAAGATCGATTTTGTCGACTGATTATAGCAGCAGCTCGGCTGGTGGCCAAATTATTTTTATTTACGATTTGCCTAAGCTCATGTTTGCTTAAAAAAGACTAAATTTTTTTTTGTTGGCCCAGTCAAATTGCCGAAATTACTTGACAGTAGCTATTTAATTTTGTACAATTTCAACGTATTTGCGTGAAAACATGCAAATACAATCCTGAAATCCGCTTTAAGCGGAATTACGGGATTATAGTTGGGCATAAATCTTCGAGTGATTGGATCGTTTTTGTGGCAAAAACGATTGAATTCTCGGAACGGCCCGGAAAACTGTGATTGGAGTACCCGAAAAATGGGTTCCTCCGGAATAACGATTAGCGTTTATCAGGAAAGGAGCAATAATGGCATCCAAAACCCGCACGCAGGCTACTCCAGCCGACGAATCCTCCCTTAAAACCGGCGCACAAATAGTAGTTGACACCCTTATCGAGCAGGGCGTTGATACAATGTTCTGCTATCCCGGCGGTGTGGTATTGCCTTTGTTCGACAAATTGTATGATGCGCCAATCAGATTCATAAATCCTCGGCATGAGCAGGGCGGCTGTCACATGGCCGATGCATACGCTCGTGCCAGCGGAAAAGTCGGCGTGGTGCTCGTTACAAGCGGACCCGGCGCGTGTAATTTAGTTACAGGTTTGGCTACAGCAATGATGGATTCGGTTCCGATTGTTGCCCTGACCGGCCAAGTCCGCACAGAGCTTATCGGAAATGATGCGTTCCAGGAAGCTGATACTACCGGTATTACCCGTCCGGTTACAAAATACAACTGTATTGTCAAGAGGGTTGAAGACCTGGCTCGCACAATTCGCGAAGCGTTTTATATCGCCTCGACCGGCAGACCTGGTCCGGTTTTGATTGACATACCGGTTGACGTCGAGGTCAATAAATGCAGCGCAGACATCCCTGGTGAGATGAACCTGCCCGGCTATAAGATTCGCAGTAAAGGTAACGCAAGACAGATATCAGTGGCTGCAGCAGCAATAAACAGATCCGAAAAGCCCGTACTCTATGTTGGTGGCGGTGTTATTTCTGCAAATGCCAGTGAAGAATTACGGCTGCTGGCCGAGAAAGCGCACCTGCCGGTGACAACAACACTGCTGGGACTGGGCAGCTTCGACCAGAGAAAGCCGGAATCGCTGGATATGCTTGGAATGCATGGTTCTGCTTATGCGAATTATGCAGTCCAGGAATGTGACCTGTTGATTGCAATAGGTGCCCGATTTGATGATAGAGTTACGGGTAAGGTAAAAACCTTTGCTTCCGGCGCAAAGATAATCCATATAGATATCGACCCGGCCAGTATATCGAAAAATGTACATGTTGATATCCCTGTGGTCGGTGATGCTAAGGCAATACTGACGGAACTGACGAAAGAAGCCGAGTTCCGTGAGAGAAAATCGTGGTTTGAGAAGATCGCCGAGTGGAAGAAAAAATATCCCTTCAGTTATGATCGAAAAGCAACAGAGGTTAAACCCCAGTATGTCATTGGGGAGATTTGCCGTCAGACTAAAAGCGAGGCGATTGTTACAACAGGCGTCGGCCAGAATCAGATGTGGGTTGCTCAGTTCTATCGCTTCATTAAGCCGCGACAGCTTATAAGCTCCGGCGGTCTTGGCACTATGGGTTTTGGTCTGCCCGCCGCCATAGGTGCTCAGGTAGCCAAGCCCGACGCCACCGTCATCGATATCGATGGCGACCACAGTTTTAATATGACGATGACCGAGCTTGCAACGGCAGTTCAGTACAATTTGCCTATAAAGGTTTGTATCTTGAACAATGGGTACATGGGAATGGTTCGGCAGTGGCAGGAGCTTTTCTACAATAAACGCTATTCCAACAGCTCGCTGATCAACCCTGATTGCGCCACTGTGGCACAAGCCATTGGCGCGGTCGGCATTACTGTTGATAAAAAAGCGGATGTTTCCAAGGCTATTGAGCAAATGCTGGCTGAGAAGAAACCTTGCGTTGTTGACTTTAGGATTGCCAGAGAGGAAAATGTCTGGCCAATGGTGGCTGCGGGCAAGAGTCTGAATGAAATGGACGGCCTTGATATATTGGAAAGCATAGCATGATTCGTCACTTGGTACTCGCCGATTAATGAGTATCGAGCATCGAGAATCGAGGTAATAGAGATGAAACATATAATCAGTGCATTAGTCGAAAATAAACCCGGCGTTCTGGCCC
>CAZQKO010000030.1:0-18923 GCA_964593945.1 uncultured Pirellulales bacterium
ATGCGTGGGCCGATAATCCTGAAGGTGCAAATTTATATAATAAGGAAGGTTTACCAGCGTCATCTTTTAGAACTAATGAATAGTACTTACAAAAAAAGGTGTACAATGAAAAAAATGTTTTGTCTTCTCTTCATTAACATGATGATTGCCCCCCATGTCTCCGCACAAGAGGACACAAAATCGGCTGCAGTCCGCCAAGGTGGTCCTCCGCCGGTGCGGCTAACCGCTCAGCAGGATCACCAGAGAATGATGGAGCTTCTGCAAATAACATCGCTGAGGCCGGGGAGAAATGGTATGAATCCTAAGGCGCCAAATTACGCCAATTACGACGAGTCCAAGGCCAATCCCTATCCAGACCTGCCGGACCCGCTGGTATTGAAGAACGGGCAGAAGGTTACGACAGCGGAAATGTGGTGGAATCAGCGGCGTCCTGAAATCGTGGAGGACTTCGACAGGGAAATCTACGGCCGAGTCCCCAAGGACACACCCAAGGTGAATTGGGAAGTCACCAGCGCGACCCGTGAAACGAACAGTGATGTGCCGGTTATCACGAAACATCTCTTGGGCCACGTTGACAATTCATCGTACCCGCATATTACCGTCGATATCAAGTTGACGCTAACCACCCCGGCCAATGCAACCGGTCCGGCACCAATTATAATGGAATTCGGTTTTGGAGGCCGCTTTGGTAGAACCAGACGTGGCGGCGGGCCCAGTTGGCAACAACAAGTTCTCGCCAAGGGCTGGGGCTATGCCATCATCACCCCCAACAGCATCCAAGCCGATAACGGCGCAGGACTGACGCGAGGCATCATCGGTCTGTGCAATAAGGGCCAACCCCGCAAGCCGGATGATTGGGGTGCGTTGCGTGCCTGGGCCTGGGGCGCCAGCCGCGCTCTGGATTATTTTGAGACCGACAAATCCGTGGATGCCAGGCAAGGCGGCCTTGAGGGACACTCGCGCTATGGCAAAGCAACAATAGTCGCCATGGCGTATGACCAGCGTTTTGCTATCGCTTTTGTCAGCTCCTCCGGCGAAGGTGGCGTCAAGCTTCACCGCCGCAATTGGGGCGAGATAGTGGAAAATGTCGCCGGTACGGGCGAGTACCACTGGATGGCCGGTAACTTCATCAAGTATGCCGGCCCATTGAACTGGAATGATTTGCCGGTGGACTCTCACGAGCTGGTCGCTTTGTGCGCCCCGCGCCCTGTGTTCATTAGCGCTGGCGCAACCAATGGTGATGGATGGGTGGACGCCAAGGGTATGTTCCTGGCTGCAGTTGGTGCTGGGCCGGTGTATAAGCTCCTGGGTAAGAAGGACATGGGTACTACCGAATTCCCCCCGATAGAAACTCCGCTGATAGACGGTGACGTAGCCTTCCGCCAGCATAGCGGCGGGCACACCCCCGGCCCGAACTGGCCGACGTTCCTGATGTTTGCAAACAGGCACTTCGGTATCACAAAGGATCCGAAATCAGCTACCCTTGGCAAATAAGATGAGAGATTCTTCGCTGTGCTCAGAATGACAGCGTAATGGATTCCCCCCTACCCGTCTTCGCGGACATAAGTTCCGTGGTAGCGACATTAATGAAGATGCTCCTGGTACCAGCCTATTGCTTTTCGATAGCCTTTGTGGAATGTGGAAGTGGATTTATATATGATACAGCCTTGAAAAACAAGAGCTATTCATGTATATCCTGCTTATATAGGCCGAGTGACTGTTTTGTTATTAAATTAATAAAGTGTATTAGGCACATAGTCTTTTCGATTATTCGAAAAGACTATGTGCACTTTACTACCGCCTTTAAGAATGCTCTACAAATCCACTGTTAGGGCACATGTCTCGGCGTAGGCTCGTAGAGACGGAGCAGGAAAGCCCAGCCTACCATTTCAGCCGGAGGCGACAGTATGGTTGTAGTCTATAAAGCCCTGAAAAACCAATGATGTCCATAGATTTTCCGGTTGTAATGACATAACAACTCCCGTTTTCTATCTTGAGAGACATGTATGTTCGGCTCGTAGTCTTTTCGATTAGTCGAAAAGACTACGAGCATTTAAACATAACCTATGAAAGATGTTCATGTTCAAAAGAACCTGCAACGACCTACAGACTCAATACGCACGACACAATATGAAAGCGGGGAAGGTAGAATGGTCAATGCCCACCATTTCTATTACTGTGTGCTGAGCACATACCTACACTTTGTAAGAGGCATGATTGTTTCCAGCTATCGGAGGCTTCGTAGGCCTCCTAATAAAGTCACAGCAGGTTTTCCTGGTACCAGTCTATTGCTTTTTTCAGTCCATCGCGGAAGGAGACTTTAGGCTTGAAACCAATTAGCTTTTCAGCAAGGTAGATATCGGCGAGAGAGTGTTTAACATCGCCGGGACGGGGGTCAGTATAAATCGGCTTGATATTTTTGCCGAGGATTTCATTTACCATATCTATAATCTCATTTACAGTAATAGCTTCGCCACAGGCGATGTTTAAAACCTCACCTGCTGTGTGCTTAGCTCGCGCAGCAAGTAAATTAGCCTCGACGACATTATCAACATAAGTAAAATCCCTGCTCTGCTCACCGTCGCCGTAGATGGTCGGCGGCTCATCCTTCAATATGGCTGTTACAAAAGCAGGAATAGCAGCGGCATATTGGCTGGTCGGGTCCTGATATGGGCCAAAGACGTTAAAATACCGCAGCGAAATTGTCTCCAATCCATAAACTTCGTGGAAGACCGAGCAGTAATATTCACCCACAAGCTTTCCCACCGCGTATGGTGAAAGCGGTGCAGGTGGCATAGTTTCTACCTTCGGCAGAGTCGGCGTATCGCCGTAAGCAGCAGAGCTTGAGGCGTAGACAAAGCGCTTTATGCCTGCATCGCGAGAGGCCAAAAGGAGTTTAAAGGTCGCATCGACACAGTGCTTGTGCGTGGCGGCTGGGTCATCAACGCTACGCGGCACCGAGGGCAAAGCACCCTGATGCACAACAACGTCAATATCCTTCATAGCTGAGCGAGCGATAGTATCGTCACCCATATCGGCTTCGATAAACTCAACTTTGTCTATAAAACTATCGAGATTGTTTTTTTTACCTGTGAGCAAGTTGTCAACAATCCTCACAAAACAACCTTCTTCAACAAGTCTTTTACAGATATTTGAGCCGATAAAGCCGGCTCCGCCGGTCACTAAGAATTTCTCCATTTAAATGTCTCCTGTAAACATTGGTATATAAAAAACGTTCCCATTTTACGCTCCTCCTCGCAAAATGGGAACTTATTTTCAACTTGTTTATTTTCTACATGTCAACTCTAAGCTGTAGCGGCGCCGGCATATTTCAGTTTTTTTTGATATCGTCGATAGGACTTGAATTGTTCGTGGAAATAACCGCCCTTCATAGCCCTTACGGCAAAAAGCACACAGCCAACAAGATTGGCTCCTGCCGCTCTTAATTCAAAAACAGTTCTCTGAGCAGCTCCCCTGCTTGTAGAAGCGGCATTAAGCACCAGGATTGTGGCGTCTGCAACCTTTGACAGCATTTTAGCATCGCTGACCAATAAGAGTGGCGGGCTGTCAATTATAACATAGTCGTAGACTTTTCGCTGCTCTTTAATTAGCTCCTGCATTCGTGAGCTGGCGAGCAGCTCCGCTGGATTAGAGGGCATTAGGCCGGAATTTATTATATCCAAGCCTTCAATGCCGCTGGACCTTATAGCTTCATAACCACATTGGTCTATTAACAAATTGCTCAACCCAATATTAGATGACTGCGCCTCTGAACCGGCATCCGGTGCATCAGGAAATATTTTTTGTAGAGCTGGTCTTCTAAAATTAGCATCGATGAGCAGCACTTTTTTATTCCCGGCAACAAAAGTTGTCGCTAAGTTGACGGCCACGGAAGTCTTGCCATCCCCTGCATCACCACTTGTGACGAGCACAGCCTTGCAAGACTTTGCAGCGGTTGACAGCTCAAAATTCGTTCGAAGCTGCCTGTAACATTCACTTGTAATAGAGTAAGGTGCTTGATGAACAGTTAAAGCAGGGTTCACTTTTCTGCCTAAGTAGTCTTCAGCCGTATCTGGAATCATGCTTAAAAGCGGCACATCCAAAAATCTGCTGACGTCTCTTGGTGTCCGCACCAGGTCGTTAGCCACTTCAATAAGGAAAGCAAGGCCTACACCAAGTAGAAAGCCGACTATAAATCCACTGGGAAACCAAAGCCACCATTGGCGAGAGGTCACCATCTCCAGCGGCGCCGGAGCCAATCCCATGAGCTGCACCTTGGGTGTCTTCGGGTCATTGAGCATTATCCTTAATTTCTCGATCTGCTTTTTAATTTCGTTAATCATCTCGGTTCTCTCGTCTCTTATCTTCCGCCGCTGTTCATATTGTACGCGGGCGATGTCGAGCTCCTTCGTTTTCGCAGCCGCTTCCTCTCGCAGACTCTGCAATTCTTCGAGCCTTTTATACAACACGGTAAGTTTGTCTCGTGAGCTTTCAAGTCCCGACTGCCTGGTCTGTTTAGATATTAATGCCTGTCTGCGCAGCCTTCTTTCCTTGATTTCGTCTATCAACTGGCGAGTTTCACGCACGACTCTATGATTTTCACCAAATTTTGTAAGTTTACCCGCAAGCTGAGATTCATGGAAGGCAAGCTGTTCAGCAAGCATAACCATAATCGGCTCGCTCTCAACTACCCGTTCAATCTGCATTGTAAAAGGGCCTTCAGCCAGTTTCGCGAGATTTTCAAAATCAGCTTCCGTTTGTTTTATTGCCAAGAAAAGCTCGTTTTGCTGCAGTTCCAAATCTTCCAGCTTTACTTCAGATGGATGGCGCCAGTAACGCCCTGTGGACTGCTCGAGGTCGGTTATCCCTGAGACTCTACGTACCTCCTCAAGCGATGTTTCTGCGTCATTCAGCTCTCCCTGAATCCAGGTCTGTCTCTGTTCAAGCTTTGTGAGCCTTTCACTAAGATCACCTCTTTTTGTACTTCCGTGTGAATTAACAAACAACTGTGCCATCTCGTTTACAATATCTGCTGCTTCTTTAGCATTACCACAGCTCATCGACAGCTCTACAAATTCAGTATCCTTGTTGGCGTAAGCACTAAGATGTCTTTTCAAATATTTAAAGGCTTTGGTTATGCTTACCACCTTACTATCTTCATCAAACTTCGCATAACGTCGAAACCACCTTGTTGCTCTGACTTTGTCATTCTTCTGTAGCAAATCTTGTAAGATGCCCTGTTGTTTTATAAGGTTGGCTATTGTTGATCGATGTTGATAATGAATTTCCTTGTTCACTTGAGTAGCTACGATGTTCATAGGGTCAGTTTCGACAGGCGGCATAACTTCAATAAGAGTTATGGCAGTATACCTTGGAAGATATTTGCGTAAAAGGTACCATGTTCCTCCGCCGATCCCTAATCCCACTATGGTGAGAAACATTATCAGCACTATTTGCCGACGAAGTATACCAAGGACCTCCTTCGGTGTCATCACGGCTGCTGCCGATCCCCCCGAAGGCGGCCTTGATCCGGTCCAGGGCTTCGCCCTGCTCGGCCCAGCCGGCCTTGCTATCCTATTCCGCGTGGGACGGACACTTTCTGGCATTGCGATCTCCAATCATTTTGAAAGACGCTCAATAGCCGCTTTTATCCGGTCCTTAACCACTTGGGACAATTTGTCGGCTCCTACCTGTAGCGCCTGGTTGTAAGCATCAATGGCCTGTGCTTTTTCTCCAAGTTTCTCTCTTACAAGGCCTAAATGCTCCCATACCTCTATCGGCGCGACGATAGCATCCTGTCTATACTGTTGTAAGGCAGCCGTTAGGAACTCGGCTGCCTTGGAAGTCTCGCCGTTTTTATACAGGATATAAGCATAAGTATCCATGAAGTTAGGATTATTGGGCATCTGCTCCAACGACCTTTTGGCGTATTCCAGAGCTTCAGGCAGCCTTTGCTGATTTTCAGCAAGCATATACGCCAGGTTATTCAGGACATTTGTATTATTCGGCTTTTTAGCAAGCAGACTTTCGTAATCCGTGATGGCCTTTTTCAGATAGCTATTATCGGAAGTCCTCGTATAAGCAAGTGTTAAAAGCTCTGCCCTGTACACGAAGTAGTCAAGTCTCTGTGGAGTATCCGGCCCGGTTAGCTCGATACATCTGCTGATATAATCAAAAGCTTTGTCATACTCGCCTTTGATTTTTACCAAATTGAACATGGTGAAATTGGCCGCCAGGGAATCCGGATTGGTTGTGAGCCTTTGCTCACAGTAATTCGAAACTTCATCAGCACCCAAAGTTATAAACATTCTCTCTAAAATTTCAGCAGCAAGCTTCTCATCTGTTCCAGCTTTATCGACGGCCTTTCGGCAATATTCTATGGCGGTATTTCTATCGCCAAGCTTTAATTTCACCTCACCAATTCTGTATAAAGCTAACGGAGCAAGAGAAGTATGTTCATACTTGCTGCTCTCTTCAATAACCTGTTGTAACTTCTCTGGGCGCAAAACACGATTCGTTACAGTTGAACTCCCAGCCGCTACAAGTGCCTGTAAATATCCATCGAAAGCTGCTACATATTCCTCATCTTGTATTATGTTTTCCGTGTTCTGCCCGTTATACTCTTTCTGTTTGAGCAAATAGGCCTTTTTGTACAGTTGTTCCGCTCTATTAAATTCGCTGTTAGTTAGAGCGAATTGGCCCGCTCGTAGATACCACAGAATACTATTTGGAAATTTTTCCAGAGTCTCATTATAGAATCTTTTCAGCGCTTCTTTTCTGCCGAGCCATTTATAAATTTGTTCGAGCAGGATTCTTGTTTCTACAGGGGCATCCGGGTCGTTAATCGTTTCTCTAAGCTCGGTTATCGCATCATCTGTCCTTTCTGCCTGCAGATAAGCCTTCGCCAGAGCAATCCTTGTAGCGGGTGTGGCTGCCAAAGACTTGCTCTTTTTAAGGTCAATCATAGCTTGATTGTAATTAGCCATTAAAAGGTTTATCTCCCCTCTCAATCGCCATGCTCCAGCATTTCCTTCGTTGATTGCAAGATTTTGATTCGTCAGCTCCAGGGCCTTTTTCAATTGTCCCTGTCTCATCGCCAACCATCCCTCGAGCAGCAGCACGCTTGGATTGTCCGGATACCTTTCCTTAAAGCCCTGAAATTTGTACTTCGCTTCTTCGATAAGACCAACGCTCAGGTATGCTCTAATTTGCTCAAGACGATTTTCAGCCTTGTCCTCAACAGCTAAGAGCTCTTCAGAATATCTTTTTATAGCCTCTTTGTCACCGGCTCTCTCACCAACAAGTAAAAGGCCTTTGACCACATCAACGTCCTTTGGCTGTTGTTTGTATAACTGAGATAACACCTTCCTGGCGTCGTCAAATTGACCAAGCTGAAAATAATGACGCCAGAGCAAGCTCTCATCTTGTGATTCCACTAATAATTGTTTAGCATTTTCTTCCTGACCTCTGGCCCTATAGTAATCCGTATAACTTTCAAGCATTAATCTATTGTGTGGTTCAATCTTTTTGGCCTGTTCAAGAGAATATTTAGCGATTTCAAACAATTTCTCTTTGTTTTGCGAATTCGTTTCTTTCTGGGCCATTTTTGTTGCCAGTCTGGAAAGCAGAATGGTATTTTGAAAAGTCGGGCTGTTTTTTTGCAGTGTCTGACGAATAGCCAATGCTCTTGCAGGTTCTGTAGAGCTTATATATTCTGCATAGTCACTCAGTAACATCACGTCACCAGGATTTAGCCAAATGGCTTTTTCCAAAGCGCGCTTGACTTCAATTTCCTGCTCGGATGAGACATTGTCACCGAGCTTTCGGTTGCGAAGGTATAATTCAGTAGCCATGCTCCTGGCAATTGCACCGTCAAGAGGATTCAGAGATGCAGCTTTGCTGATATCTTCAATAGAAGCACGTTCATTACCCAGATTGGCGTAGATATTGCTTCTAAGCAGGTAGGCGTATGAAAATATAGGTTTCCTTTTCAAGCAGTCGTCTATTTTTTCCAGCGCATCATCAAATTTGCTTTTAGCCATATCGAGACGAACTGCGAAAAGCTGGCCCTGACAATCATCAAGATTCTCGCGCTTGGCAATATCTATAACTGTATCTGCCAGTTTCCAATTTTCCATCTGGCAGGATATTTCAAAAAGATAATTAGCAGCAGTGGACTTTATCGCTTTTTCGTCTTGTTTAGATAGTTTTCTGCCGACTTTATCATCCATGTGCATTTTCATTTCAAGAGCTTCTCTTAGCTTTTCAACTGCTTTGTTAAGATCATTTTCCCTTCGATAAAATATCCCAAGGTTCACAGCCCTGCTGAGAGGGTCGGTAATATTCATTAGAACCTGTTTTTCTATTTCCTTGTGCCGTTGTTGAGAAACGTTTTTCGGGTCAGGCTCAGAAAGCAACTGTTTGTAGAACAGAAATACTGTATTGTCCGGGAAGTACGTCAGGAAACGATTGACCAAATCTCGAGCCTTATCCATCTGGCCTTGTGCTATATAACTTCCGCAAACGGCACTGACGGTGGTTTCTTCAACAGAATTTGGCTCCACTAACAGTAGCTTTTGCACAAGATCAGCTTGAATTTGCCTGTAGTTATTCAATTCGGCTTCCATTATCTTCAAAGCAGCATCTGAGACAGCATTCTGCTGTTTTCCCTCTTCGGCTTGTTTGAGAACAACAGAGAAGTCTTGCGTTGCGGGGCTTTTTGTTAAAGCAGTCTTAATTTGCCTGATCTTTGCCTGCACCAGCACTAAGTTAAGCTTAATTGCATCAGGGCTGCTTTGGTCAAGCTTGGCCAATTCATCTTCAGCTTCAGATATCCGATTTGTACCAATTAGAGCCTGTATGCGCAGCGTTCGGCTCCTTTGACTTGGTCCGAACTTCTGCTCGTAGGCATCTATACTATAAGGATTAACAGGGGACAGAACATAGGGCCACATATCAATCTTGCCAAGAATCTCAAAATAATCCAGAATTGCTTCCGGCTTAACCAGCTCTATTCTTGCTGTAAGGGCACCGGTCAGGAATTCCAACGCCGCACCGATTTCAGGAGTATTCAAAAAAATCTTCGCAAGGGTATATGAAAGCTGCGCATCTCTTCGTTCAGGAATATTAGATGCCTTGATTTGCTCGTAAGCGGCATACAGCTTCTGAACGGCTTGGTCTGTATTTCCTTTTGCAAGCTCCAGCATACCCAGCCACTTAACGACCTGCGGCTCCTCACCACTACCAAAAATCTGCTCGATTTCGTGGACTATCTGTTCAGCGTTTTTCAGCCAGACTTCGTTTTGTGAATCGGTTGTTCTCTCAGAGGGCTCGAGTAGCTGCTCGATATAGCAATTGGCCAGAAACGAACACAATAAGAATCTGTTCATTCTGTTTGCGAAACTTCGCGGGCCAAGTGTGTCCTGAGCTTCAGGAAATTCAATTGCGCTTTTGGCTGTTTCTATTGCCTTTTGGATTTGCGACTTTTGGCCATAAACAGATGACTGACGATAGTACAGATTTGCAGCATTTATAGCATACTCTACATTATCTTTGTCCAATTCAATAGCTTTTTCAGCCGCTTCAACAGCCTTATCAAGATTTACCAGACCCAGCTGACGGTCCAAATAGGCAGAATAGATTGAATAGAATCCGTAAAGATTCGCATAAGCCTCCGCACTGGAAGGGAACCTGTTCACAAGCGATAAAAACTCAGGTTCGAGCGATTGAATTTGCTGCTTTATCAGCTTAGGGTCACTTTCTCGTGCAAGCGCGAGCTTGTATGTTAAAATATTAATGTGTGTTCTGGGAACATTATTGGCATGCTGAACGGCCTGCTGTAAAAGCTCGTTAGCCTTCATGGCTGCCCGTGCTCTTTCTCCAAGATTACCCCTTAATGCAAGAATCTCACCTTTTTCAATAGCCGCCTGTGCCGTAAACCAATAAGCGTCAACATCATTCGGATCAAGCGTTTGTACCTTCTCCAAATCACCGATTGCTTCGGTAAGCAATTCGTCGGGCGTTGTTACCGCTCCCATTTTTGCCAGTTCCAAAGCAGCTCTGCCTCTGAGAAGATATAAGTGCGCACCGACATAGCGGCTTGTGGCATGCTGAAGGTGACTGTCTTCCAGACCAAATGCGGGCTCCCATTTGGCTCTGTCTTCCATAAGCAAACCGGCTTTGGCCACCACATCAATAAGCTCCGATGCCTGAGACCGGACATCATCCCAGGCTCCACTAACGTCCCGTCCAACACTTGCATAATTGTCAGCAATTATGTAGATGTACTTCAAACGTCCGAGCCGAGCTTCTATATTCTGTGGATCTATGTTGATTATTTGTTCCCAGCAGCCACGTACCTTGGGCCATTGACCAGTTTGAATATATAAATTGGCCAGCTTAAAAAGAATTTCTTTGCGAAGCGATCCGGTTTTCGCAAATTTATGTGCCTTAAGGTAATTGCGTTGAGCATTCTGATAATCTTTCGCCAGCCATGCTGCATCACCATCTTCGATAAATTTATCAGGCTCCTGGCCTAAATGCAGGATAACCACGATAATCGCCGTTACCAACATAAGAAAAACCAACGAGCCGATTAGTGCCACTTTTTTATTTAATCTTCTCCTTGCCATTGATACTCCCTTACTATTCAGGCCAATGCTCTCGCTCCAGAACTGGTAAAATGACAGACAAGAGCTTTTCACTTGCTGCAACTGCCTGTTCTTTTTCCGGAGCTACAAACGTCTGGTTAAAAACCAATTCAATCTTGCTAAAATACGAAGACCTGCGAAAAATATTCTTGTTTAGAGCTATCCGGGCCTCGTCTCGGCTGCCGGCGTAATCGCCATTTACCTTAAAGAGATAGATAACAGGAAAGCTTCTGCCGCCCAGCAGAAAATTTGATTTTGCATTGCCAAAGACGATATATTTGCCCTGGATTATTTTGTCGAGGCCGTTTACATTTATCTTAAATGTCACGCCATCAGTCGATAATCTTTGGTAACCACTGCCTGCATAGCACTCCTCCGGCACATGCGGCACCCTATCCGGTAGCTGGTAATAAGTGATAAACAATAAGCATCTACGGACAGAGCTATCAGCCGCTACATTCGGATTTTCAAGAATCCATTGAATATAATCTTCCGTACCCAATTCTTTGATTATTTCTTCGTTTTGGATTTTAAGTTTTTTTATTACCCGGTAGGGAGCCAACTGCTTTTCATCCAGGAAGTCTAAGGATTTTTTTAGAGGCAAAGGCTCTTTCTTTAGGTACACGCCGAATCTATTAACGGCAATGGACAAACCTGCCCCTGCTATTGCAAGCACTGCAGCGCAAATCAAAAACGCCGGCTGCAAATAAATCCGTATATCACACTTTGAATCTCGCATCATACGCTACGTTTACGAACCACAATATCTTCGGCCCGCTGCATACGGGTCCCTGCTTCTTCAACAAATAAAATCGACATAAACCACGCCAGGAGTCCGTATAAGCCGAAGGCCAACGGCAGCATTGCAATGCCAAGCATATCGTGGTAAATGCCCTGGGTAAATTTCGGGTGTATCAGCACATAAATAAAACCGGTAACCGTAACACGAACGATATTACAAAATATCGCAATGGGTATAGTGCTGGCTAACAAAATAATCCGCTGCCAAAAAGGACGATAGTGCAAATAAGCCATAGCGACACCCAAAGCCACAAAGGCTGTTAGCAGCCGCATTCCGCTGCAGGCCTCAGCTACATTTAGTCCAGGCTCCAAGTGCTTGCCCTTATAAACCACATCTATGACCACTCCGCTTGCCGTCGCCTCCAGGTCACCGACCAGATTCAACAATACAGCCGCCACGTTTGCCGCCCACCGCCGCATCGGCATAGTCAGACCGACATAGTATCTTCGCGGCAAGGGTACAGCAAAAATCAAAAAAACAATCGGCAGCCATGTATATTTAACCAAACTCCATCCGCCTAAAAATAAAACCACTGCGCCGAGTGCCGCTAACATGGAAATACTGCGAAGATAAGCGTATCCTGATGGGCTGACTATATTGAAAAAATAAAATAAAATGCTGCAAAATAAAAAAAATAAGCCCAGGTAATTTGGTCTGGTTTGGAGATTTAAGACCTTGCTTTTGTGCATGTTTATAAAATATAAACTGAATAGCGGTATTAGAAAGCCGTGTGACCAGCTCGCATCGGTTAGCCATCCATGAACTATGTTTCTGATCTCATTACGAAAAAGAAAACAAAACAGCCCCCCTATTACTACAATCTTGACGTAGGTATGCAGTTCAAGCTCACGCCACCGCTGTTTCAGCAGAGGTGCACTTTTTCGATATGTTTCTGCAGCAGGAGAGACAATATTGTCCGCCATAACTAAGATATTCTGCTAAAACCAGTGGGGTCTGGGGTAATCTTTACCGTAATCTACATCCGCAAAATTACGGTCGTAAACAAATCCATATCCGTAAGTAGCTCTGAACGCATTTCGCAAAATGGCACGCCATCTGGCAGTAAAATGTGTGCCGACATTTATCAAATCATTGGGCTTAATAAAAAAGTCGGGCTGTTCGCCGCTGGCGATTTTATCCAGGTCCACCATCACTATTTCCTCCTTGTTTTCGCCGATCCTTCTTATCACTTCGCAGCGTTTCGGCCAAGCCAGAGGTCCGAGGCCGCCCGCAGCAGCAATAGCCATTTTGAGGGTCATCGGTCGGCCCGTTATGTTAATATATCCATTTTGATTAACGTTGCCCATTATAGCGAACTCACCAATTATATCAACGGGCACATGGATGGTATCGCCTGGCTTTATCACGATATTGTACCGGGGATCACCTGCGAGCAGCTTGGCAACGGAAATTTTTATGACCCGTGTTTGCAATACATCTTCCCATTCAAGCTCTTCAGGCAGCTTCCGCTCAAGAACAGACGGTTTTTCAGGCTCGAATTTGACAGCAGGTTCTATGGGCTTCTTAGACCCAAAGGGAATTGGAACCCATCTGCCGTCCTTGAAAATCCAATCGACTTGCTCACCAATTGTTTCTTCTTCAATTACCGGCTCCACAATTTTCGGTGTGTCAACCGATATCCGTACCCACTTGCCATCCCGAAAGATCCAATCGATACGGCTATCATTTTCGTTCTCACCCGCGGGTCCATAAGCCGTATTTTGACTGCTCAATGCCGGAGATGATTTTGTAAGGCCTCTTGTTCCTGTTGCCACAGTCCACCTGCGATCGGTTGAAAATCCAAGGCGTTGCGGTAAAGCCGATTCTGAAGGTTCTTTATTACTTGCCACCTCAGTATAACCTATTGATAATTTTTTACTCTCAGGCCATCCCTGATTAAGGCGGGGATTTTGAGTTGAAGGTGTTATCATCTCCAGCATTTCTCGCTCTAACTTGAGTTGCTGCTCCATCTGCTTTGGCTCGATAAACCTCGGCTCTGGAATCGCTCTCTCGAGAGTTTCAGGCTTAGGACCTGTAGGCTCAATAATCTGTAGCTCCGAAAGCTTTGTCTTTATCTTAGGTGCTTCGTTCCCAACCGGCTCAGTTAAATACTGCTGCTCCTCCTCTGTGGAACGCGATACGTAAATATAGCTTACATTAAATTGCCTTACTCCACCTGCACTTGCAAGTGCATCGGCTAATCGAAAATCGTACCTTGGGATAACGTACCTGTTTGGAGCTAACACGCCCTCACCCAATATTGAAAAGGTACGCTGCTGCGAATTGACTAAAGATACGGAAACCGAAGGCTCTTTTAATATACTCGGCGAGACAATCCGTTTTACTTCGTCTTCAAGCTGTGTTTCTGTTAAACCTGCTGCTTGAATAACACCGACTTCCGGTATTGATATTTTGCCGGTCTCAGTAACAAAATAATCATTTACGGCTGGAATTCCCTCCTGATACAGCTCATAAATGGATACTCTAATAGTGTCACCGGACCTGAACACATAATCAGTCTGCCCTGCCACAATGTCAATCGGTTGCGGCTCTTCCGTCTTTTCCCATGCAATTGGTGCCTCTTCCGCCACACCTAACGAATCCAATATCACGTTGACCGCAGGTGTAGGACGGAATCTTCCTATTTGGGTCGGATCAAAAAACTTATTGCCACAACCGGCAGCGTAAATACTCAGCACCAGTGAGAGAAGCCCAATGGCTACGGCCTGCACCCTGCTCATATTACGGACCCTAAAAACACTGAGTTTATGGCCTTTGCAATGCTACTTTGCGAAGCCCCTTAGGGGCGTAGCACGAGAGGTCCCAAAACTATAGAAAACAAATTCTTTGCTCGATGAAATTTATCGGTTCGACTTCCTGATACCTTAACTATATTTGATAGTGATTAAGCCGGATATCAAAAAGAAAATGGATTGGTTTATCCTTCAGTTTGGATATTAAGACCGATAATGATTTATATACCGATGAAAATAAAAAGTATACCCCCAAACCGATCGAAACTGTTGATGCTAATGTTTGTCTTGAGTTTGACCAGCAGGTTTTTTTGTCCTAAAAATGGCAATTGCCAAAATAGCTAAAAGTGCTATTGCTGATATATGCCCCCAAACGGAAGGTTCCATCTGGTGCACATGAGCCTGCACAGATGAGCTGAGTTCCGGAAATGTCATATCAAGCAATAGCCCCGACCCCAGAGCACAAACTACCACCGTAAAAAGATAAGCTATAGCAGCTCGTCCTCCCAAAACCTTCCAAATCGTTGTAAATCCGGCAGCATTGGTAGCAGGCCCGGTTATAAGAAATACCAACGCAGCACCGGGGCTTAAACCTTTTGCTATCAAAGCCGCTGCTATTGGAACTGAAGCGGTCGCACAGACATAAACAGGTATGCCCAGAAACATCATTACCACCATAGCGAAAATCCCGGTGCCTAAAAGTTTTTCCGCGAAAAAATCATCCGGCACAACAGTTGAGATAAGCGCAGCAATCAATAAACCAACCAGCATTGCTTTTCCTATGTCTCGCGGCAGTGTGACAAAGCCATATTTTAATCCCCTGAAAACTCCGCTGGATACTGTACCGGCAGCACAACATTGGTCTGTACATTCCGGTGGTGTTGACTCTTTGCCTTTTCCACCTTGATTAAACACATCGACTAAAACACCACCGACGAGGCCGGTTACAAGCGCCACCACTGGCCTAAAAACAGCAAAGACAGGCCCAAGAAGGCTCAAAGTCACAAAGATACTGTCAACACCAGTTTGCGGAGTGGATAACAAAAATGATATTGTAGCTCCTTTGCTCGCTCCATGCTTACGTAGTGACATAGAGACCGGAATCACACTACACGAGCACAAAGGCAAAGGTATTCCCAAAATGGACGCCTTTAGTAATGGCCATATTCCCCTGCCGCCCAGATGCCTTTCTACAAGCCGCTGCGATACAAGCACCGAAAGGATTCCAGCCATAAAAAAGCCGAAAAGCAGATACGGTGACATCTCGGCTACCGTAGCCCAAAAATCCAAAATCACTATCTTAAGGAAATCTGCCATTGCAGCCCCCTGCTCCTGGCTGGAGCAGCTCAAGATCGTTACCTACCTCAAACATTATGAATTGTCAGAGATGAATTATTTTCATTGGTTAAGTCCTCGTTTAAGGTCACGGATTATATCTTCGACATCCTCAATCCCGACTGCGAGTCGAAAGAGCGTATCGGTTAATCCCAATTTATAGCGTTCTTTTCTCGTATAGTCATAATAACTCACCAAAGCAGGATGGGTTATCAATGTCTCAACGCCGCCCAGGCTCGGCCCGATGTAGCACAGCTTCAAAGCATCCAGAAACCTTTTAGCGTCATTGAGATTGCCCTTTATATCAAATGTAACCACACCGCCGCCGCCGCTCATCTGCTCTTTTGCTACTTTATAGTGAGGATGATTTTCAAGAAAAGGATAATAAACCTTTTTAATACGCGGGTGACTTTCAAGGTATTTGGCAATCTCTAAAGCACTTTCATTCTGTTTTTTCACCCGCAAGGGAAATGTTTTAAGGCCCCGCAGGAGAAGATAACAACAATGAGGATCAATAAGTCCGCCCATCGACTTATGGAGATTGCGTATTTTATCAACCAGCTCCGTTTTCCCAAGTACGGCTCCAGCTAAGATGTCATTATGACCTGCAAGGTACTTTGTGCAGCTCTGCAAAACAATGTCTATTCCAAATTCAATAGGTCTCTGATTCAGTGGAGTGGCAAAGGTACTGTCTATGAGCGTTAAAACATTATGCCTATGGGCAATTTTTTTAAGCTTAACAAGGTCAAATATATTTAGATAGGGATTAGTCGGTGATTCGGAAAATATAAAACGAGTGTTTTTCTTGATAGCACCCTCAAGAACTTCATAATCTCCGAACGGAACAATGGTACATTCAACGCCGAATTGTTTCAGATAAGACCGGCAAAATTCAAGCGTCTTTTTGTAACTGTCATCTGTTATAACAATATGGTCACCTGATTGAACCAAAGTAAGAATGGTTGTAGTTATAGAGCTCATACCGGATGAAAAAACAACGCAATCTTCTGCGCCTTCGAGGTTGGCGAGACGCTTTTCAGCAATCTTCGCGGTGGGGTTGCCGTATCTGCCGTACTCAAAATGCTCCTTTCCTTTCTTGGTATAATCTTCGATATGCTTTGAGTTTTGAAATGTAAACGTGGAAGTCTGAATAATGGGAGTTGTCAGTGAATCAGCGTATTTCTTCCTCGGTTCGCCGGCATGTACCGCCCTGGTGGACATTGATTTATTACCATTGTGGACGCTTTTATTATTGGATGATTTGGCCATTGTTTATTCCTCACTTATGTAAAATAGCACTTTTTAAACGGTGCATCGACATTGCACATTTTCGGTTCGGCTAATATTACCCTATAGGTCAATTGTAACATCTTCAAAGTACATTTCAAATTTGTTTTTGGCAATTGCCTGCCGTGCAATATGAGTATGGCCATTCTGTATATACGGTCATCTCCAAACTTGGACTTCGCTTTGTGGAAGTCCTTCGCTTGAGGATGCCATGCATACTTCGTTATTGTTATTGAGTGGCAGCCACAAAGCCTGTCCTGAGCGAAGTCGAAGGGCCGAAGGCATTGGGGATGGTTTTTTCTAATTAACTCAAACTGACCGTTTTTCAACGATTTACTGGCATAAGTGGATATTTAACAGTAACATATCGCAGTTTGTCATTCCCGCGCAAGCGGGAATCCACTGCTGCGATACGGTAAATGGATACCCGCTCCCCGCTTATGCGGGGACAAGCTTGCCCCTGCGAAGGCAGGGGCGGGTATGACAGTACGAATCAGTCACTTTGAGTAATTAAACACGTACTCACATTCCACTGAGGTTCTGATTCATAAATAAGTCTATTGCCATCTGACGTCCTTTTGCCGTCCTAAATATCCTGTTAATGAGATTCTCTTTCTCACTTTGTTCTTTGTTCCCAAATTCTTCAGGGAAGTTTACTAACCAATCAGCATCCCTAATGTACCCGGATTTCATCACCCTCTGCCGATATTAATTTATACAATTTACTGAAATTAGAAAAAGAAGTTTTAAACAGAGAAGACCATTAGTGATACATTTATTTAGAAAACATGAATAATTTACTTGTGTCACATTTTTTACTGTTGTCCAAGATAAGACAATAATGCTCCCGTTAAATGAAGTGCAAGCTCTGCATCTGAACGTTTGATAGAAATATTAGGTGGATTCTCGTGTCGACCAAGGTGCAAGAAATTACTTAAAGATTTGGCCAACTCATTAATACGTTTAGCTTTATCTCCTTCACCAACCAGGGAGATAATCACTTCTCTGGATTTACGCATATCACTTACGCCACTTACGTCTTGTACAATCGCCTCAAAAGCCTTGCGGCAATTTAACATTGTTTCTTCCCAATCTAATTGTCTAAAACAATTTTGAGCATCCTCAAATCGTGAAAAGGATCGAGCCAGCACAGGTATTATTCTAAGTCGACTTGCGGGAAGCTCCAAAAGTTCTAATTCTGACCAATGTAAGTTCTTTAGAAGCTTTATCCACTCGGACTGAGGAATTAAATATTCAAATCTACCATTCCCAGAATTCCCGAAGAACATTTCAAACGGAATCTCTAGTATTTTTATGTCATTTACTTTATTTACTTTTGCCACAAGGACGCGCGAGGAAAAGATTAACTTTACGTCTCCATCTACTCTTCGTTCCTCAATATCATGTAAAGCTTGTGCCGGTAGTTGAATATTAAAGGACCCTAAACCTTTTTCACCAAGAGGAATAATAGCAGGATCCACTTTGTTGTACATTGCTTTGAACAGCTTGCCCTCGGCCAGTTTAAGACCATTTAACGTTTCTACCTCTACCCAAGCATCCAGAATGCAAATATCACATTGCGTTGGATTAGCAATTTGGCACTCGAGTTCGAGCTTACGCATTGGAGGTGGTTCTGCATGATAATGCAAAAAATTTATTGGCAAATTAGTCGTTTCCATATAGGTGTGTCCTTTTTAAAAATAAGTTAACAAAGCAAACTAAAAATTCAGGCAGATTTCTCCGCTTCGCCCCGATGAATCAGGACTTCAGTCGAAATGACTGTGGTTGTTTTTACAGAATATTATCATTCTACTACTTCGTTGGCACCTTCTGCAGGGATGTCAATATGTCTTTTAAGCCCTTTGTCAGATGTAAAATGATATTGCTGCGGACCCTTTAATACAACGCTATCATTATCCACAATTATCTCAATATCCTGCTGGGAATTTCGTTGACGGATTACATTGGCTAAGAAAAAGGCTTTTTCGAGGCCGTCACCGGTTTGGTAATTTGCCACCTCGTCCGGCTGAGCAAGCCTTTTGCCGTCATAGATAGAGCTATTTTTCATTTCTTTAAGCTGTGCATAAACCTTCTCGA
>CAZQKO010000031.1:0-13087 GCA_964593945.1 uncultured Pirellulales bacterium
GGCGGAGCAAGTGTATCGATAATACTCGGCATAAGCTCATTCAGATTCACCTGAGCTTTTTCCTCTTTAACACGTCCGACCCGGGAGTACTGCAAAATTCCATTGATCAAGTTATGCATTCGGTCCACACGGCTTAAAAGCAAATTCATCTGCTCTATACCTTCCTGGTCAAATTTATCCGCATAGTCACTTGATATCCACTTGGCCAGGGTGTTAATTCCTCGCAGCGGAGCTTTCAAATCGTGTGAGACTACGTACGCGAAGTCCTTTAGCTCTTGATTTGTCTTTTCCAGTTGTTCGAGCAATTGGGCCTGACGCTGCTCTGACTTCCTGCGCTCAGTGATGTCTCTGTCTGCTCCTCGATATCCACAAAGATTCCCTTTATCGTCTATAACCGGCGTGCCGGTTGTCTCTAAAATGATAACATTACCGTTTTTATGTCTATTAGGATTAATAAAGCCTCTGAAACTCTCTCTCTTAGCGAAAGCCTCAAAGGCTGCTTTCTTTAACTCTTCCTTCACATCCGGGGCAAAAAAATCATAAAAATAATTCTTTCCAATAACTTCTTTTGACTTATAGCCAAGTATTTTTTCTAAAACGGGGCTGGAATAAGTGTATAATCCTTCGGCATTAACCTCCCAAATCCAGTCGCCGGCACTTTCAGCTACATGCTTAAATCGATCCTCGCTCTTTCGCAGAGCCTTTTCTACCTTCTTGCGAACGGTAATCTCACGATTGAGATTATCTATCGATGTAGTTGTCTTCTGCAGGTTCTCAGTCATATTGTTGAAGGCATCAGCAAGTACGCCAATTTCATCTGATGACTTAACTGCAACTCTCTTATCAAGGTCGGAACTTTCTCGGATCTGCTGAATTGTAGTAACAAGGCTGGATAAGGGTTTCGTTACCGAAATTGAAAGACCGGTCAACAATAGGAATGTCGCAAGACCCAAAGATGCAAGAGCCACCATGAAACTGTAACTAAGAAACTCTTGTATTTTACTGTCGATGAGTGTCGTGGGAAATCCTACTACCACAGCGATGTCAGACCCACTTGACCCGTCTCCCACCGGGACAATCGTATTATAGTACCTTTGCCCATTCGTTTCATACAAACAAACCTTCTGTTGCTTGTTCGTAAAAACCTCTTTGATATGCGGGTCGTTTATCGTCGTACCGTGATATGCCGGGTCATTGTGAAATAAGATCTTGCCGTTTTCCCGAGCCACCATAACGTAGGCCACTTCTTTGTTTTTCCGCAGTATTTCCTGACACTGAGCCTCAAATCCTTCGATGTTATCGATAGCGATACCCAGTCCAGCTAACCTCTCTAAGTGCGTCTTAAGCGTATTAGCGATAACATCCATCTTTGACTGTAATGCGGCAGAATACCCTTTTCTAAACATTCTGCTGATGACTAACGTATTCGCACCAATCGCCAGTAGTAAGATCGTAACGGTTATTATTAGAATTTTCTCACGTACTTTTAGCTTCATGGCTGTTACCAAATAAATTCTGTGACAACTTCAACCGTTAAGAGCACACTTGAGCTTGGATTAAGATTCAGCTTTTTGGCCCTGGCGAGGCTCACAACGGGTATCCCCTTTTCAGTTGGTTTCATCGGGAAACTGGCTGGACTGCGACCCTCGGACAATATGCCTTGGGCTATTTTGCCGGCTGCCTGTCCCTGGGCCAAGCCTGACACTGTGACCGCACACAGTGTCCCTTTGTCCACCCGGTCCTTCCAGAATGCAAAATCAGGCAGGCTGCTGTTTTCTATCGTCCAGCGCTGTACCTGCTCTAACGAAACATTAACACCATTTTCATCTTTAAACTCAAAAACGCCGAGCATTCCTATCGCGTCAACTTCACTTTGGCAGTTTTTCACCATCTTCTTGTACTCTTCAAAGGTATTGAGCACATAGTATCCTAAAATTTCTACATCCTGTGGCAGTTTACTTTCACTCCGCTTCATTGTTTGTATTATGGGGGGCCACATTTTCCCCGGGTCTGTGATGACAGCTATTTTGTGAGCTGTTGGCACGAGCTGCTTTAGCAACAGCACAGTCTGCTCAAAGTGGAGTCTTTCCAGAACACCAGTAACGTTTTTGCTGCCGACAAATCCGTAGTCCGCGGGGTTGTTATTAACCGCGCAGAAAACAAAAGGTATGTCCGTATTAATATAGTGCTTTGCAACATACTTCTGTGCATTATCGTCACCTGTAAAAACCAAGTCCGGCTTCCATGTGTCTATAAGTCCTCTCGCCTCGGTTGCAATCTTTTGTTTCCACTGCTCAGAGCTTTGTCGCTTAGTATCCATCTGGACGACCTTATACTCTACATCAAGGCCACCCAAACCGTCTTTAAATCCCTGGAATTGCTGATCCGTCCATGCCCATGGTGAATGGTAGCTCATCACGTGGAGGATCTTAAACCTTTTAGTCGGTACAACAGGCTCACGCATAGATGCATCTTTGATATGTTTAGCTATTTCTGCTTGTGATGTTTTTGGCGTTGTCCCCCTTAAGAAAAATATCACTGCTATACCAAGAACCACCAGTAATAAACCCAAGAGTACAACATTTTTGCTATTGATACTGTCTTTTATGCCACTCATTTTATGTCTCCTTATTCATTTTTTCTTTTTGTTCTTAACAACCAGCAAAACTTATCTACTACCAATGCGTTTAGAAGCTCATCTTGAGCCTTATACCCGGGATCAAAACTGGATCTTTGTCAGAATTTGTGCCCGGGTTGAGTAGCGTTTGAACATCGAGCATCAGTGAACACCAATCCGAAATATGGATTTTATAGTAGGCTTCAAGAATAGTTTCTGTGTGTGTTGCGTTCTTGGCGCGACGGTAGTCCTGGTGGGTAATTCCCTGTCCAACGCCAAATCCAAGTACATCCTTTTCGCGAGCAGGATTGATGCCTTTCCATGTCCCCCCAAGACTCCAGTAATTAGCGAATTTCCGGACATGTCCATCGTCCCAACCATAACGGAAAAAAGCCCCAGCTCTTTCCGTCAACATCTGATCAAAGCTAACGCCGAATCCAAGTGTATCCCGCTCATAACCATTGCCATCATGCCTCGCTAATGGTTGTGGATCATACCAGAGGTCAAAGCGATAATTGCCTTCAAGCCCCTTGCTGTTTTTGGTTTTTATTCCCAGCTCACCCAGTGTTATAAAGTAGTCTTTGCCGTGAAAGGCGGTGTTCAAACCTGTTTCCGAGCGGATTCCCTGTGCGTCGAGTATGCCGGCCTGAACATAAAGCCGGTCTGACAGGTCATATCGGCCTAAGGCACCAATGGTGTGGTACCTGTGGGGGAGCATCTGGTTTTTGACCAAAGAGTGAGAGAAGAAATCCCAGGTCCCTGCTACTTTGTTTTCGTCAAAATAGTCGGGACAGCTCAATTTACCGAGCGCGATAAGGAGCTTGTCATCTAAGAGTTTCTGTTCAAGATAGAGGTTTGCCACATAACCCAATTCTGTTTCATAAGCAGCCCAATCCAGGTTGAGCTTGGAACCGACCAGAGGTGTAATGCCGTTTGGGGGCTTGCCATCTGTGTTGCTGCCTCTTGCCTTGAAAATAAGTTTGGCGTCTTCCCAGAGCTTTTGCTTAATAGTCACATTCCACCAGAAAATGTTGCGTCCCTCGTGAGCTCCCGGCCCACTGAGGATATGTTGATGATGGTCATCCAATATAATACCAATACTTGTTCCATATTTTTCTTCCATTTGCTTTTTGAAGTCTTTCCATGACCCCAGCCAATCTGGAACGGCCTCGTATGGAAGCACAGGCCCCTCAGCAGGAGAGTACTTGATCCGAGGTCTGCCTATACCAAAAAGGTCCTCAAAAAAGTTAAACGGGGGTTTGGACTCCTGTTCGTCGGCACATACTTGCCTTACAGGCAAGAACTGACTCAGCAGGACTAATGCCAATACGAGACTCCATATTCTCGCCTTTTGCCTCCCATCCATGATCGTCACCCCCAATTAAAAAAGGTGATGCAAACGCCACGTCACAGTGAGCGGCTGCAATCATTTCCCCACCGGCCTCGGTTATCTATTTAATCAATCCTGAATATATTCTTACGAAAATATAACCGATACCGGCCTTTTTCCTTTTCATCCTTCAAACTGATATGCCAGCAGCAAAGACAAAACCACTCCTGAAGACTTTTCGTCATAAAGGGGCGGCTAATTTAGAAAAATGCTCCCCGGAGCTGGTTTATACTTGGCTTCCTACATTTTAGGACGTGCTATCCTGGATTATTTGGTGCGATAATATCTTTGCTTTTAAGTTATGGCAGGATTGTTCAAAAAAATCTGCTATATTCCGATATAATATGGTGGGAAATACGATCGAAACAAAACCATTAGCTGCATAAAGTTTAGAAATTTTAGTTCCAATAAGTGGGATTGTATCAATGATAAAGGCAGGAGTTCAAAACAGCCATCAGCTCACGTGGTTTCTGACCCAAAGCATTGCATTGTTGAAATCAAGAACCATCACGGTGTCCTGAAAATATTGCATCCCCAATATCGCGTCGCCGTCACTTAATAGCGGACTGCCGTCTGGAAAGATCGATATCTTTGCTTTTTGAATCATTCTGTCCCCCACCTGAAGCTGCGTGACGACACCTTTTCTGCAGGGAAGTCGCCCGATATACGGGTATAACTCTGTGTCCTCTTTGAGCCTGACGTTTTGTAGCTTGCCAGACAGTTTCTCCCAAAGTTCCTCGCTAAGTGACAGGCCGTTTCCGCTGCCCGTATCAAGCTGTACTTTCATCGACTCACCGGCAATAGGAATCTGAACAAAAAGAAATGCGTTGCCATGATCTTCTTCAATTGAAATTGGATATCTTGACCATGCTTGCTCCTGGTCAGGCTTGAAGGTCTTATTGCGCGAAAACTCTACCTCCCTTTTTATGCCGTCGAAAACGATACAACTGAATTCTCGTAGAGCTGTCAGCCCAACAATAATTGAGTCGTCCCTGGCAATTGGCATACCAAAAAACTTAAGCTCCAAATGCCGCTGCAAATACCAGCACGGAAAATCCTGAAGAGTCATCTGCCCTATCCGAAGCTGTGGAACATAACAAAGCCCTAAGCCGTAATCTTTTAAATCACCTTTGTTTTGTTGCACAGAATATACCGATAGATTATTTTCACGAACGTGAATATCGTTAACAAATACGCCCTGCGAGGCTCCGGTATCTAATACAACCGGGTACTTTTTCTTGTTGTCACCGATCTCACCCTCAACCACGATACAATGTTTTGTGCTATAAGAAGGATGGTATTTCACACGAATGGTTTGACTTCGCTCACCATCCTGAGCCTGTCGAAGGAATGTACCAGCTTGCTCAAATTCACTATCAATCTGCCAGTGAAGATTTTGACGGATGCCACTTATGTTTGCAATTTCCGCATTGGACCCGTTTGAGAGATTAGGCGTGTCAACTATAGCGTATTGAAAAGGTGATGTAGTGCAACCAGCTAACAAACATAAAACCGACAGAATAATAACTGACAAATATTTCATCACTGTAACTTCTCCACAACGATATGGCTTTCAGCTCCGCCTGCCACTCAACTGTTGTAACAGGCCATCCCCAAGCTGCGCTTGAGGCTGCCACACAGCTTTTTCAACTGTAGATTATGTTGATAATATTATACCAGATTAGGCCGGTAAAATCAAGCAAAACTTCACAGAACCGCGAACACACAGAGCCGCGACCGTAAGGGAGCGGTAAGTATCTGTGGATTAACAATCGAAATGACTTTTTAAAGAAATACGGCTGTGTGGCAGCCTCAATCCCGATTCATCGGGACGACGAAGCAATCTCAAATGGGATTGCCACGCTCACATCACTTCGCTCGCAATGACAGGAACCTCCATTTTGGTCATTTGAATTTTGAACATTGTTTAGTGCTTAGTATTCCAAATTTAGTGCTTTCCTTCTACGTTTCACTACGAAGGATAAATCCTTTTAATTCTACATTCTTCATTCTAAATTCTCAATTTCTTTCATCGCTTTCTCGAAATGGCCCAGCAGATACTTTTTGTCTGGGCCGCCGAGATGCTCCCAGGGTAAAATCTCATCTGCCTCGAAATGCCTTTGCGCAAGCTCGTCTATATTTAATCTGAATTTTTCAAAAGCTGTCCGCCATATCCTGAAGTCGAAACATTCGTCCCACAAATCAAACTTTGCGCCGGCCCTCCAGGCAGCTTCAATAACATCGCACAAACGCCTATCCCCCCTGCCTATCGCCGATTCCAATACGCTGCGGTCTATATCGTGGAACTTAAATTGCAAAAATCTTGCACGAAGCCTTTTTTTCTCATCGAGAATTAACTGCTTTGCCCGCTCGAAATATTCCCTCGGCTTTTGGCCGAGCCAGCCGAACGGCGTGTGTGGCTTGGGCACAAGCCAGCTTATGGCAATGTTGATATTAGCTGTCTTGCCATCGATTTTCTTTCGTAGGCGCGCTAATTGAAATGATAATTCTACAATCCGTTTTATGTCCTCTTCGGTCTCGCCAGGTAGGCCGACCATAAAGTACAATTTCAATTTTTGCCAGCCGGCTCTGTACGCTGCCTCCACCGCGGCAAATAAGTCCTCATCCTTGAGCGGCTTATTTATAACCTGTCTCAATCTTTCGCTGGCAGTTTCAACAGCAATTGTTAAACCACCTTTTCTCACCGAAGTTACCAATTTGGGAAGAAGCTTCAATTGCTGATCGACGCGCAGACTCGGCAGTGACAGGCCTACGTACTTGTCCTGAAAATACTCATGGAGCCGAGACGTTAACTCTTCGAGTTTAGGATAATCAGCAGCAGATAGGCTCAGCAGGCTGACCGTATTAAAACCGGTTGCGTGGTAACAGGCCTTTGCAGCTTCCACAATTCTTTCGATGCTGCGATAACGCACAGGTCTTCTGCAGAAACTTGCCTGGCAAAATCGACACCTGCCGGGGCAGCCTCGCATAATCTCGACACTTATCCGCTCGTGTATAATTTCGGTAAACGGAACTATCGGGCGAAATGGAACGGTAGCATTTTCGAAATCTCCAACTACGGCGTTTTGTCGCTTGTGGCTCGTATGAAGGGCAGGGACATAGACCCAATCGAATTTTTCAGAAGCGCATGTAAGGATTTCTTTTTTTGTTGCGCCGGCCTTTTTCTTGTCTTTGACTAATTGGGCAAGCTCAACAACAGCTTCCTCACCTTCACCTAACACAAAAAGGTCGATAAACTCAGCCATCGGTTCACAGCAGTTGGCCATACCGCCGCCGGCTATAACCAATGGATCGTTTTCATCCCTAAGGTTGCTTCGGATAGCGAGGCTGCCAAGGTCGAGCATATTGAGCACATTTGTATAGCAAAGCTCGTTGGTTAAGCTAAAGCCGACTATGTCGAAGCTTTTCAAGGCTGCTTTGGATTCCAGGCTAAATAATGGAATTCTTTTGCGGCGAAGATCCTCTTCAGCATCAATCCAAGGCGCAAAAACCCGTTCGGCAGCTACACCGTCAATCTTATTGAGAATATCATAGATAATAGCAAGGCCTGTATAAGACATCGCCACTTCATAGACATCGGGAAAACACAATGCAACGGCTAAATCGCACTGCCCGAGGTCTTTTTTGATTTGGTTTATCTCGCCGCCGATATACCTGCCGGGCCTGCGGACAAACGGCAGAAATTGCCGCTCAACCCTTTCAGCCAAAATTATTACATCTTTTTTATTCACAGCGACATTATAAATTGACTGACGACTATTTTCTATTGATTATTGTCCTGTTATTAATTATCAAAAAAGGGAAATCAGGCTACTGGGGAACGAATATCCGGTTGCGGTTGCGCGGCTCGTATCGGTTGCGTTAAGCGTAAAGCGTCTTTAAGACGTAACCGAAATACGATGGACGAAAAGAGTAGCGCAAACGGTTGACGAAATTCGCAACCTGATACTTAATTCCTGATGCCCTGATAACCACAAGAAAGAGCAGTGATTTTAGAAAGTTTATTATGAATGTGAAGAACAAGCAAAGCCTGTTTATAATCCTCGGTGCTTTATTAGTTATAGCGCTATACATTTTAATCCCAAGAGGCCCTATCGAAATTGATAGCGGCCAACACCTGGTCATGGGGACATTTGCACGCGTTGTCGTTGTCGCAGCGGATCGCAATACTGCTAATAAGTGTATTAATGACGCTTTCACAGAAATCCAAAAAGTTAACGAGTTGATGAGCAGTTACAAAAGCGATTCGCAAATAAGCTTAGTGAACCGTAACGGCTTTAAGCGTGCTGTTGAGGTAAGCGATTCGGTGTATGAAGTTTTGCAAAGAAGCATCGAGTTCAGCAAGCTGACCGACGGAGCCTTTGATATTACTGTCGGGCCTTTGGTAGATTTATTTCGTAAAGCGGAAAAAATAGAGATCGCACCCAGCGAGGAAGAAATCACACAAGCCAAAGCCAAAGTTGGTTTCGAGAAGCTTGAGCTTAACGACCAAAATAAGACGGTCAGGTTTACCATTGAGGGCATGAGGCTGGACCTGGGCGGCATAGCCAAAGGCTACGCTGTTGATAAGGCAATTGAAGCTGCGAAAAAAGCCGGGGCGGTCGGTGCAATGGTCGATATAGGCGGTGACATTCGCTGCTTCGGCACAGCTCCACACGGCAAGGAGAGCTGGATAATTGGCTTACAGAACCCAAGCACCAACAGCAATGTCGGAGAAAATAATATTTTGCTGGAGTTGAAATTAACAGGCCAGGCTGTTGCCACCAGCGGCGATTATCAGCAGTTCGTTCTAATAAAGGATAAATGCTATAGCCATATCATAAACCGCCTGACGGGAACAAGTATGGAGGGTCTATCCAGCGTGACGATTATCGCGGATAATGCCATCGATGCTGATGCACTGGCAACGGCGGTCAGCGTAATGGGAGCAGAAAAGGGCCTTGCCTTAATTGAAAAACTGCCGAATACAGAAGCAATTCTGATTCCAGCCTTCGCGGGAATGACAAGTCAGCCGAAAAATGAGCTTATAAAAACCAGCGGGGTAGACAAATACATAAAGTAATCTTCCAAAGATATGCAACCTGCTTTTGCTTAGGTGCTTATCTTTTCAGCGGGTTTTTTGCTGGGTTGTCGAGATTCAGGCGCGGTTCTGCCACGATAGATGATGACGCCGGTCGGGCATTTACTCATAGCGGCCTTATTCTTTCCGACCATCAGTGTCTGCGGCGCGATAGTATTTCTTTTGGCAGAAACTCCCATATTTCTCTTCGGACGCGTCGTGCAAGTCTAACGCTCTGTTGGCCACTTTTGGAAAGTTCGAAGTGCTTTATAGAAGTCTTCACAATGAAGTCATTTCGAGCGGAGGCTCCGAAGGGGCCGAAGTCGAGAAATCTGCATGCAATATCGCAGCTAATCCAGATTTCTCCACTCCGTTCGCTGCGCTCACTACGGTCGAAATGACATTTTTTCTACAAAGCATTTTGGTTCTTGAATAGGGTCGGACAACCTCTGGATATTTTCAATGTGTGCGAGGCCATCTTAAGGTCATTCTCGGCCTTGATGATCCACTCGCGGGCAATAGCAATAGTTTTGCTATTTTCGGTCATATAGGAGCTTTCCCTCCCGATCAGCAGGTCGTTCGATCGTACCAACAATCTTCCTGCGCCACTCCAAGTCATCGGTAGTGACCACAATCACATCCTTGGCAATAGGAATGTCATGTAGCGCCACTGCAATTTCTATGGCCTTCTCGCGTTTTGAACCCGAAACAGGCATCACAACAAGCAGGTCCACATCGCTATCCAGCCCCGCCTGTCCACGAGCGTGCGAGCCAAAAAGAATAACCTTGTCTGGCTGGAATTGCGTTACGATGCGTTTGGCCATCTGCTGGATATATCTTTTTGTCGAGTTTTGAACTCTGGCCATGCTTAATTCCCCTTCGGGAGATTCATTGCTTTTTTACCACTTCCAGAATACAAAGAAAATAACGCATTTGCAAGGTGAACTCCGCAATAAACCTGTCCTGAGCCGGGTCGAAGGATTGCGGGGCTAAACTTACGTTGATGCAGCAGCGGGTTTTTTGCCTGGCTGGCGAGGTTCGGGGGCGGTTCTGCCACGATAGACGATGACGCCGGTCGGGCATTTGTTCATCGCGGTTTCAGTCTGGTCACTTGGCTGGTATTTCTCATAATTCATTCGAGCTAAATTATCTTCAACTGAAAAAATGTCGCTTTGTTTTACGCAGATGCCGCAGCCGATACAGCCGACCTTGCACATCGACCGTGCCACTTTGCCGGCCTCTTTGCTGCTGCAGGCAACAGTCATCATATTTTCATAACGGAAAGGAACCATCTCGATGAGATTCCGTGGACATGCCTTTGAACAGGCTGTACAACCGGTGCATTTTTCATAGTCAACGACGGCTAAGCCGTCAACAATGTGCAGGGCATCAAACTTGCAGGCCCTTATGCAATCACCGAAGCCGAGGCAGCCGAACTTGCAGGCCTGCACGGGAGCCAGTGCGTTTGCAGCTATGCAGCTTTGTATGCCCTGATACTGTGCGTGATAAGTCTTGTCGGCCTTTTTCGCTCTACAGTGTACAATAGGTCTAAAGGGAAACCCATCCGTGCGAACCTGAATATTTAGAATCTCGGCGATTTTACCGGATGTTTGCGGCCCGCCCGGCGAGCATTTGCCAATCAGCTCTGGTTTTTCCAAAACTGCCTTTGCGTATTGGGCACAGCCGCCGAAGCCGCAGGCTCCGCAGTCCAGGTGAGGAAGGACCTCATAAACCTGCTCCACCTTCGGGTCAACTTCGACCTTCAACTTCTCCCGTGCTATCAGGAGCACTATTGCAAAACCGCTGCCCAGGCTCAACATCGTAAGGCCCGCCGGCCAGGCGCTATTCCACAGCTCAAAATAGATTCCCGCTTGCGCGGGAATGACAAATGTTTCAATCATCGTATCATTCCTGCAAAACCCATAAAGGCCATAGCAAGCAGCCCTGCGGTAATCAGCGTAATCGGCGCACCCTTCAAACACTGCGGCACATCAGCTAAATTCAGGCTCTCACGAATACCAGCCATAATGCAGATGGCCATAGTAAAGCCGATGCCGGCACCAAAACTAAGAACCACCGCTTCGAGCAGATTGTCAATACCCCATAGATTGATAAACAGGCACAAACCTAAAATCGCACAGTTTGTGGTAATCAAAGGCAAAAAAATTCCAAAGCTCTCGTACAACGACGGGAAAAACTTTCGCACGTACATTTCAACAAGCTGGACGGCACCGGCTATAACCAATATGAAACAGACATATCGCGTGACCTCCAGCGGCGTACCTATCAAAATTAAATGGTCAATCAACCATGTCAACGTGCCGCTCAGAGTCACAACGAATGTCACCGCCAAACCCATGCCGAAAGCCATGTCGATTCTGCCGGAAACGCCAAGATAGGGACATATACCGAGAAACTTCGTAAAGACAAGATTGTTGACTATGACGATAGATATAAAACCCATAATTAAAATGCTAAGAGTATTCATTGTTTCATTCCTCGTATTTCGTGATTCGTCATTGGAGAAAGGTCACGGTGGGGCAAGCCCCACCCTACCATCTCAGCTCTTATATTTTTCTTTTGGTGACCATATTGACCAGTCCTAACATAAGCCCCAAGGTCAAAAAAGCCCCTACCGGCATACTCATCGCAGCCCACGGCACAAATGCATCAGGCATTAATTGCACCTCGAATACCTTACCAGTGGAGAGCAGCTCCCTGACGCTGGCCAAAACGCATAAGACAAGCGTAAAACCGGCACCCATCCCTATCGCATCGATAATGCTTATGCCCAGAGTATTTTTACTGGCGCAAGCCTCCGCCCTGCAAATAATAATGCAATTAACAATTATTAACGGAACATAAGGCCCGAGCGTTTCGCTCATTCTTGGTAAAAACGCCTTCAGGAATAGATCCGCAATGGTAACAAAAGTAGCTATTGTCAACGTGAACATCAGGATTCGTAGGTGGGGCTTTAAAAGATTCCGCATCAGGCTGACCACGATATTGCTGCATACAAGCACAAAGACGACACTAAGGCCCATAGTCAAAGCCGGCTTGACCGCTGCAGTAACCGCCAGCGTGGGGCACATTCCCAGTACTAATCGAAAGACCGGATTTTCCCGCCACAAACCGGCTATGAGCGTTTCCTTGTAAAGTCCGGCTTTAGTGTCACTTTTATTTGTCATTACTGATTAGTCCCTTTTCGAGCATTTGCTTTTTAATCTGGAGCAGGGAATTATTTATAATCTTAACAACCGCCTCGCTGCTCACTGTAGCACCGGTTATCGCGACGATTTCAGAATCGATTTTTTCGGGCTTACCAGTCTTGACAAGCTTCAAGACATCAACCGGCGCCGACTTGAACTGGTCACGGTAGTAATCATCTTTTATCCGGTCTCCGACACGTGGCGTTTCATTGCTGGCCAGTACATTGAAGCCGGCAATTTTTTCAAAATTCTTATCAACAGCAACAACCAGCTCGATTTTATCCTGAAAACCTGGGCCGATGGCGTTAAAACTCCAGCCAATACATTCACCTGCCTTTGTTACGGCCTTGTAAATCTTTACTTTTTCTTTTTTGCCGCCGAGCGAATCAATTTCGAGCTCTATGGCTAACTCAGGCTTGGTTTTGGGCAGCAGAGCACCAGTCAGGTTGTTGGACTTCTCGGTTTTGTTCCATTCTATTCTCTCCGACAGAGCGTAATTAGTCGCCGCTATCAGCAGTCCAAAAAAGAACGATGATACAATCAACAGCCAGCTTTGTTGGATAAAATATTTTATTTTAAGCACCCGGTTTACCTCCTGCAGGAATGCGCTTACAGAGCCGGTCGATCAACGGTGTTAAGCCATTCATCAAGAGAACGGAAAACATCATACCTTCCGGATATTCGCCGACAATTCTTATGAGCATTGTTATCGTTCCGACTCCTATACCGAAAAGCCACATTCCCCTGCGTGTCAAAGGCGCAGTGACGGGGTCGGTTGCGATAAAAAAGGC
>CAZQKO010000031.1:13187-18672 GCA_964593945.1 uncultured Pirellulales bacterium
TTTACTCCAGGCCAATGGTGTTGCCTGCGTCCTTGCATCAATCTTATTATCCGGAGAAATCTTGGGTATAGTGACATTGACTGTTGCCGGCACCATCCAGGTTGTCATTAACATGCCAAAAGAGGCGATCAGGAACGCCCTGCCAACCATAGCAGGATTGAAAATGTTGGAACCGAGTCCGCCGAAGACCATCTTTCCGATCGCAACGGCGAAACTGCTACCGATTACCGCAACCCAAAAAGGCAAAGCAGGCGGAAGTGATAAAGCCAGAATAACGCCGGTAACAACCGCACTGAAGTCACCAAGGGAATTTGGCTGTTTACGAATTAGATTGCAAAGCCACTCGGTTGCGACCGCTGAAATAACACAAGCTGAAATAAGAATAAGAGCATAGAAGCGAAAATAATAGCCGGCTGCCGCCATCGCAGGCACCAGACCGATTATGACATCTATCATTACAACGCGCGTTGATAAGCGTTGACTGATATGCGGTGCGCACGAAACTCTTATATCACTTAACATTCAAACCTTTCCTGTTGTAAGACTATCAATTTCCTATTACGATGGCATCTTCTTCTTTTGTCTGGCTAAAAGGTTCTTTCCAGTTTTAATATACCCTGTCACCTCTATATTGGCTGGGCAGACGAAACTGCAGCAGCCGCACTCTATACAGGCATTGATATAGTAACTCTCTGCTACATCCAAGAGATTATTCTTAACCGCGTGGGCAATCTTAGTAGGATTCAAATTTTCAGGACAGACCCGCAGGCATCTGCCGCAGTGAATGCAGGGTGTCTGACGCCGTGCGAATTTAGCTTTGCCGATTTCTTCTCCTGTCAGGACGGTTACAGCATTGGTAGTCTTTGTAATAGGTGTATCCAGGTCCGCGATTGCAATTCCCATCATTGGCCCGCCGACAACGACCTTGGCAGACTTTTTGGTCACACCTCCACAAAAATCGATAAGCTCACGGACCGATGTTCCTATGGCAACATTGAAATTACCCGGATTGGCGATTGCCTCGCCGGTGACAGTCACCACCCTGTAAGTCAGCGGTGCACCGCCGATTACCGCTTCGGCAATTGCCGCTACCGTAGCGACATTAAGCACTACCACTCCAATCGCAGGAGGAATTCCGCCCGTGGGGACATTTTTTTTCAGAATTGCCTTTATAAGCTGCCTTTCGCCGCCTTGTGGATACTTGGTTTTAACGGGAACAACTTTAATATTATCGCTATTTGTGAAATTGCCAAGCGCTGCTTTCATAACTTCTATCGCCCTGGGCTTATTATCCTCGATGCCGATAAAAACCTGCGAACAACCGGCGGCCCTTTGTGCAAGTTTCAACCCAGTGATAATTTGCTTTGCTCTTTCAAGCATAATTCGATAGTCACAGTTAATATATGGCTCACATTCGCAGCCATTGATGATCATTATCTCCTTGGGCATCCGCGGATCAGGTTCTATCTTCACCCTTGTCGGAAATCCTGCACCACCCATACCGACAATTCCCGCCTTACGGACTGCCTCACATATCTGCTCCGGCGAGTACCTGCCTACATCAAAATCTTCTTTCAGCTCAAAGGCAGAGTACTTTGTAGGATGGTAGCGGTATGCTTCTATAATTACTGCTGGGCTTCGCCCTAAGATAGGGTGAGACCGCAGCGCTATTTCTTTTACTTTACCATGGATGGGTGAATGTACAGGCGCAGAGACGTAAGCATCCGAGTCGCCGATTTTCTGCCCCGCCAGGACCATATAGCCTTTCCTGACCAGCGGCCGGCAAACAGCACCGATATGCTGGCTGAGCATTACAGCAACGGCTTTAACATTGGGACCTGGTTGTATTTCACTATCGCTGGTAAGGTCCTTTTCCTCGGGTGGATGTACACCACCGGGAAAAGAAAATCTTCCTCTGGTATTTACTTTCATGCTTTGAAAATTCTCAGAACTACCTGTTTTTACGAAATTCTTCGGATTCGACAGGCTCACCACAAGTATTTATCATTTTTATAACTAACATAACCACAAATGTCACTGACAGGGCAAACAAAAAGCCAAGGATTGTCTGCAACCATATTGCACTGCCGTAAGGTATCTTGACGATTATCATCTTTTCTAAAGTTCGTTCGAAAGCTGCCAATGAAATAATAAAAACCAGTATGGGCAACAGGAACGCGAGACTGACTTTTAATACAACCGAAGTGCCCTGTAAACCTGCCAGCTTACGGTAAATAGACTGGCAGTTATGCTCGTGGCCACAGCCTTTAGCTCTCCGTAAGGAGTCCCTAGGACTGCCACAGGTACAGGTTTTTTGATCAACCATAGTTTTTCACTACCATTCAAAGTAAACCATAATTTATAATAGATGCTAATTAAATTTTCAAATATAACTTTTTCATAATTGTGGGGATGAATATGCGTGGGAAGCTGCTGTTGTTAAGCTTCATCTTTAGTCTTTGTCTTTACGGAGGTTGCGCAGTCAATCCTATAAGCGGTGATGAAGATTTCATGCTTTATCCAGAAGAGCATGATATCGTAATAGGCAGCAAATATGCTCCTGAAGTTGAAAAACAATTAGAGGGTAAAATTCCCGATGAGAGTGTGCAAAATTACCTTGACAGCGTCGGCCAAAGAATCGCTCGTATCAGTCACAGGCCCGATTGGGAATATCACTTCACCGCCGTAGAGGATAAATCGGTTAATGCACTTGCTCTACCCGGCGGATATGTTTTCATTACGAAAGGAATGCTTCAGAAATTAACAACAGAAGCACAATTGGCATCAATCCTTGGGCATGAAGTGGCGCATGCTGTTGCGCGAGACAGCGCAGCAGCAATAAGCAGGGAAATCGGAATAGGTATCTTGTTTGCTGCGGCAGCAACTCAGGATACGCCCCGCGGTGCAATAACGGCAGCAAACATGACAAGGCAAATTCTCGGTCTGCAATATAGCAGAGAGGATGAAAAGGAAGCCGACCTGGCAGGGCTGGATTATATGGTTCGGGCCGGCTACGACCCTGCCGGCATGATAGAAACTATACAGATGCTTCAAGATGAGCAGAAAGTTAGGCATATCGAGTTTTTCTCAACTCATCCCAATCCCCGAAACCGTATAATATATCTAACACAGAAGATTCAAAAAAAGTATCCTGACCTTGGGGAATTAAAAATCGGAAAAGAGGATTATCAACGACACATCCTGGAACACTTAAAAAAATAGAAAATTACGAAAGAAAATCAGGATATCAGATATGAATTTATCTGATATCCTGAAGAATCGCATTACGCAACACCCTAAACTATAACCTTACATTTCAGCTATTGACGCCGCTTAGCGAGTCGTTCCTTTCGTGAAGTCTCCGTTGCACTATATCCGCAGTCAGGACATCGGTCCGGCATACCCTTGGAAATTCCATAAAAGAAAATTTTCCCACATTTCTCACACTTCTCGGCTTTGTAAACACTTGGCTCTCCACATTTTTTACAAGTCAGAGGAGGTGTCTGATTTGACAAAGGATTGGCTTGCATCCTCTCTTTTATCTGCTCGTAGTAATCTCTCTGATCTATTTGATATGCTTCACCACACTTTGGATTGTTGCACTTGACCCAAAACATCTTCTCGCCTCGCGGAATGTCCTCAATACTACCTGATCCTCCCGAGCGGGTCATCAGGAATACGACAACGGCCAGGATTAAACACAGGACAATGACAACAACATAGATCGTGTTTTTCATAGTAAATTCTCCAACACATAAACAACATTTCAGTCAGTCATTTCACTATAGGTTATAGTCCCCTAAATTCTTTGTCAATCGCTTATTTTTTTATGATGCCCCTTTTGTTACTTCCCGTTCGACCTGCAGGCCCTTGACAGGTGAGAATCAGGCCAGAATAAGTATATCAGCTACGTGCAGGCCGCCGCCGTAAAAGTTTTGTGTTTTTAAATCAGTTTGGTAAAATTTACGTTTGCTCGACATAGTGAGACAGTAAACAGAACATTTTTGGATTTCTCCGCCAGAATGATAAAGCCTAAGCAATCCTGGACATCGAGGTGGCACCGAGAATATAATATTCATAGCCCCTGGGCCAAAACAGGTAGATGTAAGCCGGACATGTGGCATGAATAGATGAGGACATTTGAAGATTTCTGAAAAAATTAATGTCAGAACAAGAAATTTATTCCAATCTTGACTGTCGTCAGGCAAGTATAAAGGTAAAGGAAATGAAATACAAAACAAGAATATCTATCGTAATCTATTACGCTGTACTATTTGTGACTCTTTCTGCTGGAGTATCCTGCCGCAGTACAACAGTCCCGCAAGAGCCGTTAGTCCTTGAGCTTGAAGGAGATTTAAGAGTACACGACCCGGTCATCATAAAAGAGGCGGACACGTACTACATATTCTCGACCGGAGGTGGGCGGCGTTCGGGCATTATACCAATTCGTCGTTCGAATGATTTATACAACTGGACTCTCTGTGGGCATGTATTCGACAGACTCCCTGAGTGGGCCACGAAGGAGATTCCGGGAGCAAGAGGAGCTTGGGCACCGGACATCTCTTATTACAACGGCAAGTACCATCTCTACTACTCGGTATCTACCTTCGGCAAAAACAACTCTGCCATCGGGCTGGCTACCAATAAAACACTCGATCCGAATAGCCCCGATTACGAGTGGGTCGATCAGGGCCTCGTCGTTCGCTCGTATGAGGGAAAAGATGATTGGAACGCCATCGACGGCAATCTTGTCATCCAGGATGAGCGCAATGTGTGGCTCTGCTTGGGAAGCTTCTGGGGTGGAATCATGATGAGGCGTATCGACCCCGAGACCGGAAAGCTTTCCACTAAAGATACTACGCTGTACTCCCTGGCAAGGCGTCCACGAACAGAACAACATCAAACTCCGCCGGTCGAGGGTGCCATTGAGGCGCCGTTCATTATTCGACACAGAAATTACTGGTACCTGTTCGTATCTTTCGATTTCTGCTGTCGTGGGACAAAAAGCACATACAACATCGTGGTCGGTCGCTCCCGCCGTATCACAGGTTCTTATGTGGATAAAAAAGGAAAACCCATGATGAAGGGCGGCGGTACCTTAGTAATTGCAGCAACGACTCCGAACTGGCGAGGCCCTGGACACCAGGCTGTGCTTCAGGAACCAGGTGGAGACTACTTAGTTTTCCACGCCTACCACGGTCAAACCGGCAGGTCTGAACTAAAGATTTCCACGATAGTGTGGGAAAAAGGCTGGCCGCGAGTTGGAGAGCTGCCGTAGTTCATTATTAGGTTGTACAGTGCCATAGTTGTTGGTAGAATTCCGATTCTTATATGTGCCTGAATACATAATTCGGTCTTTGATGTCATAATAAAATCGGATATCTGTTTACAACAACATATCAGAAAGTAAAGGAGAATTGATTATGAAAACAAAAAATTATGCCGGTTTGGTACTCACAATGCTCTGTGTATTTGGGGGCAGTTT
>CAZQKO010000032.1:0-11761 GCA_964593945.1 uncultured Pirellulales bacterium
CAATAAGCGAGCTGAAAGACAGGATTAGAATCGGCGTGATTGAAGGCGATATACAGACCGACCTGGACGCTGAGAAAATTAGAGCGACTGGAGCACCGGCTATCCAGATAAATACCAATGGTGCTTGTCATCTATCGGCAGCCCAGATAAGCAGTGCATTAAAGCAATTGCCGCTTGATGATTTGGATTTGATTTTCATAGAGAACGTTGGCAATCTTGTTTGTCCATCCGCTTTTGAATTAGGCGAGACCGGCAAAATAGTTGTGCTTTCTGTGCCGGAGGGCGATGACAAGCCGGCTAAGTATCCTGCTATCTTTGCAAAATCGAAGGCACTGCTTATAAACAAAATTGATATGCTTCAAACAGATGGGCAGGTCGATTTTAATATCGAACAAGTGAAACGCAACGTCCGCAAGTTAAACAAGACAATTGAAATTTTACCCATATCCGCCAAAACCGGCGAAGGCATGACAAACTGGTATAACTGGTTGGTAAAAGCGGTGGAACACCAACTCAGCCAGTGATATCAGCGTGTTCCCTTGAGTCTCTCCATAAGCCATTCAACGCTATCGCTATCGAAGTCACCCTTATAATGATCAAAACGCCTCACAGGCAAGAAGTTGTAATTACTGACCACATCTGGGTTTCGATCAATGATTTTGATTGTCCGTTTGTTTCGATATATGAATGAACTCAGACCAGGAATAAGGAACGAGCGGGTGTGGTAGTCATCGGATCGGAGACTATAGCCGATGATTGTGATCGATGTTGCATTCGAGGGTGCTGCTGCAATCTTATACCAATAGTCACGAAGTGTCTCGAGCCACTGGAGCTTTGCGAAAGATGGGAGCACAATATATGGTATTCCGAGCGCTTCCACCGGTGCTCTTCGGCGCTTTACTGCGTCATCGAGGTCGGGAAATTGATAGAGGGAGCCACGAATGCGATGTCGCCTTATCTGAAAACGATGCAAGTCGCAGCGCCGAAGCCGTTTCCAATCGACCGATCCGTGCATCTTAAGAACCTTGATCTGATTGCCGCCCCACATGAACCGATAAGGCTTCCCGACTTGCCGAAGAGCTTCTTCCAAAATCGTATCCCAGTTGAATGTCATGACAATATCGTTGGGCCTAAGCAATTCAGCAAACTGGATATATGGCTTAGGCAATACCGGACCGTAGTGAGATAGGGCCTCAGTCAACAAAATTCGCATCACGATCATGTACCGGCTGCCAACATCTGTGTCGGCGTTTCCGCCGAGTGAATCCATGTAATGCTTACATTCATGAAGAGTCAGCAGATCTTCTAAGTTGATGTTCTTGATTGGTGTTCGGGGAAAAACATCTTTACAGCACGGTCGAAGACGCCAACGGATTTTGGTAGGCGTTTTCGAACAAGTTCTTTCATTCGTTGCAGGAGTTCGTTGGTTAGCGGAAGGCCTGCTAGGTGAGAAAATCCGGCTCCGAGTATAAATAATCGCGGCCTTGGTAGGCGCACCGCCGCTCTCTCTTTTGGTTTTGGATCTGTATGAGTCTGGAAGCTCATCGCCATGCTCCGACTCGTCCAAACAGAGGCGTAACTATGAAAGTCATTATTTTCTCTAAGCTTCTATCAACGGAAACAAGTTGGCTCGTTTCAACAGTGGAAAACCAAGCTCCCGAAGTAACTGATTGAACGTAACCAAAATATTTTCAAACGTCTGCCGCTTCAAAAGCAACCCGCATTGGTTGAGATGAGGAAGCTAAGAAATTTAGTTTTTCAAATCCAATGACTCGTCCGGATTTATCTTTCATCAAAACTATTTCATCGCCGGTTTCTTCACAGATATATTCATCCTGCGAATTGCCAAACCAGACGGTAAGCGTGTTGCCTGCCCGATCATAATATACTTTCACTTCGGCCATACCTGCACCCCTTCCTTTATAGCATCGGTCGGATAAGTCGTTATCAAAAAGCCTTCACTGTTCAATCTTTTGGTTACAACACAAACCCATCGCCCTTTGCGTTCCGATGAATAGAACAGATATACCGCAGGATCACTGCGACTTAATCGGATTTCGTTTGGCTTCTCCAGAGTCTTTTTTACATCCGATTCACGTCCTGTCATTGCCGGATGCTTAACCGTGATAATCAATTCCCAATGAGAGCGACTCACCCGCACACAAAATCCGAGCGGTGTCATAGCTTCAAAAAACACATCATCCATGTATGTATTACCTCTTATTATATGATATTATACTTCTGATTTGATGTCTTTGCAATTTAAAGATTTGATGAAGCTTACCATTTTACTACCTTTGCTATGGTTTAGCCTTTATCTGGTAGAGACCGTATTCATGAATATATTCTGCCACGGGGGGGTGCAGCATACTTGTTACATCACTTCCGGCAGCTAATTTATTTCGTATCTCCGTACTGCTTATATCAATTAAAGAGGTTTCAACCACATTTCGCTGAATCTTCTCGACCCGCTGAGTGCCCCAAAGTGCCTTAAATTTGGAAAAGTCCGGAGGCTCAAAGCCGGCGCGATACATCGCGGTCAGATTGCATCCATCTATCAGCTCCGAGATTTTGTACCAGTGCGGTAAATCCTCAACACTATCTGCACCTATAAGCCAATAGATTTCAGTTTGGCTGCCGTAGTCAGCCTGGAACTGCCTTACGGTCTGCAAAGTATAACCGGGCTGCGGCCTTTTCAGCTCGTAATCACTTAGCTCAAAGCTCTTATTGCCGGCGATTGCAAGAGCTATCATAGCAAATCTATCATCATCACTTGCAGATGGCGTGAAGCCTTTCAGCGGAGAGCATCTTGCCGGGATGAAGACAACCTTCTCTGCGCCAATGTGTCTTGCAGCCTCGGCTACAACGCGGGTATGGCCCAGATGGATCGGATCAAATGTGCCGCCAAATAAAGCTATTTTTCTTTTCGACATAGAAACTAACAAGATAACTGTGTGTTATTGAAAAAATGTTTTCAAGGAAACAAAAATATTTACAGTCGGTGAGTAACATAAAATCAAAGTCGACAAAATAAGAAAGTCAACCGACTCATTACCTTCTTGTAACAGCTCACAACACTTTAAACACATACATAGTGACACAAGTCTTCACGAATCTGCGACAACCGAAAGCGTCAAATCCACCAATAGATTAAATATATTACTGTTAAGACGACTCAGTGACTTTTTCTCTTCTTTATTAAACATCTCATTTGTTGTGAATCATTTCACTGTAGAGAATAATAACCAATACAAACAGTTGAGTAAAACATCGATAGAAAATATTTTGTTAAGTATTTTAGTTTATTATGACGATAAAAAATATAACAATATTTATTAACTTTTCTTATAATTTGATTGACAAGTTTTCTTGTAGCGAATTTAGTATTGTTATGTTGAATCAAATAATAAAAGATTCAAACAACTGAAAGGGAACAATGATGGCAAAGAAGAAGAAAGCAAAGAAAAAAGTGACAAAGAAGAAAAAAGCAACTAAGAAGAAAAAGAAATGAAGTAAAGCTTTAGTCACGAGCTTGCCTGTAACATGAATAAGAGATTTTAGTTTTTTGTCGGTTGAGCTCATCGGATGATTTAACTTTACTAAGATCTCTCCTGCAGGGCAAGCCATGCGAAAAACGGAAGGTTTCACAAAAAGGAAATCTTCCGTTTTTTTATATCCGGAATCTCGGATGTGATAGCCACACAGTACAACTATGGAAGCACAGTATTCTATCGCAAACCATTTTCTTGCAATTTGCTATCAAGTCTCTATACTATTATAGGTTGTATTAGCTTCAAAGGTGTGTTTTATAACTTCTTAATGGAAAAGGGCTTATGGATTATTTTCGATACAAGAAAGGCGAGCTTTTTGCCGAAGACGTCGCCGTAGAAAAGATGGCCGCCGAGGTTGGAGCTCCTGTTTACATCTACAGCAAAGCCACCTTCGTAGAACATCTACAAAAGATTCAGCGAGCCTATAATGAGCTTGATACTCTGATTTGCTATTCGGTCAAAGCATGTGGCAATATAAACATCCTAAAGTTTATGGCACAGATCGGCAGTGGATTCGATATTGTAAGCGGTGGAGAATTATATCGCGCGCTGCAGGCCGGTGGTGATCCATCAAAGATTGTTTACGCCGGCGTAGGCAAAACCGATGCCGAAATCATCCAGGCCCTAAGAGCCGGCATCGCCTACTTCAATATCGAATCGGAAGCTGAGCTGGAGAATTTAATTCGGCTGGCAAAGCAGGAAAACAAACAGCCCAAAGCTGCTCTGCGCGTTAATCCCGACGTCGATCCGAAGACTCACAAATATACGACCACCGGCAAAAAAGAATCAAAATTTGGTGTTGACATTGAAAAATCAGAAAAAATATTTTCTGATTACAGTAAAAATAATTTAGTGCGACTTTGCGCTATTCATATACATTTAGGCTCTGCTGGACACACCGTTGAGCCTTACGTTGAGGCGATAGAAAAAGTGTTGGCTTTAATTGAACGACTACGCGCTGATGGATTCACAATCGAAGCTTTGAATATTGGAGGCGGATACGGTGCTGATTACGTAACAGGTACCGCACCGACGGCTGCTGATTATGCCGCTGCCATTGTGCCGTTATTGAAAGGTAAGAATCTCAAGGTTATTCTTGAGCCGGGTGCAAGCATCGCAGCCAACGCAGCGATTTTACTGACGCGGGTTTTATATCTGAAAAAGGGTGGTGAAAAGAAGTTTGTTATAGTTGATGCCGGAATGAACGATTTGATTCGTCCACCGCTTTACGGTGCATTTCATTTCATTTGGCCTGCAAGTGTAAGCGAGAAACTTACTCCGCGCCAGCGGGATAGAGACTTACAATTAGCTGGCACGGAGGTTGTTGATGTAGTTGGGCCGATTTGTGAGGGTGCGGATTTCTTTGCGCAGGATAGGGCCTTACCGCCGGTCAAACGTGGCGACCTCATTTCTATCTTTACAGCCGGTGCTTACGGCTTTTGCATGAGCAGCAACTACAACGCACGCTGTCGAGCCGCCGAAGTGCTCGTTGACGGCAGCAGCTTCTCCGTCATCCGCAAACGCGAAACTTACGAAGATTTAATCGCCCTCGAAAAATAACTCGTCGCTCACTTGCCCTGCGTAGCCGAAGCCGAAGCACGGGTAACTCGTCGCTCGTGAAGCTGAGTCGGTGCGATTTCATCACACCTAACCACTAATCGCTTACCGACCCCAACAATCTACTGAAAATCATTGGCAATAGTGAATATAGAGGAAACAGCACCCTTTGCAGTTGCCGTTGATACGGTATGTCTTTTAGTCTCTTCGTTTTCGAGATGAACCAAATTTCTAAAATCCCTTATTGAATCGGTCAGACGAAAAACTCCCCGTTTCAAAAGGCCGTTGTCCTCGCAAGCCTTAATATAGTCAACGAACCTTTTGTTTTTCGGCTTAATCTTCTTATGTTCCAAGTACAGTCTGAGTAACTCCTCAACGACACCTCCGGCCAGAATAAGGGCTGGTTTCGAGAAACCCTGTGACGCTAAGACAAATGCGTGTTCAACATCACGAAATATTATTTTCCTTTTGAACAGATCCGACACGAATTTAATCTTTTTGCCGAAATCCTTTTTACTGATGTCATATTCATTTCTTATTGCTTCCCAATTCTCCTTACTTGTTTTCGCCGTTATCATAATTTTGCTCCCTTCGTCCTTTTGCTCTATTTCTGCTGGTTTTTTAGGGGCTAAATCAGACATGCTATCGTCAGTTGTGGCTAAGCCCTTCATTTGTTTGAGAGCACGCCAAAAGTTCAAAAACTGCGATACATCGGGGCATTCATCAAGTTTATCTGCAAAATATCGAAGCTTATCCGAATCCGGTTTACTAAATCTTCTCGGAGCAATATCGCGCAAGATTTCCATCGTTTGTGATAAGTAGTGTTTCGTTTTTTCTTCATCATCAGTCAACATTGCTTTTTGCCGTGACCTCTTATGACCCGGACCACAAACCTCAATATCAAGTGCGACATCAGAATATATTGCAGACAATATTATGCTAATGTTTGCCGCTCGCCCTTTAATCCATTCATCAATATCTTTTGTATTCCTTAAATCATCAGCCAGACCTCGTATTTCGTCTGTGATCGTCTCAAAAGGTATATGCTCTTTAAATTCGCCAGCGAAATGCTTAAGGCTTTCAGCCAATCTTCTTAAATCAACCGCTGTTTCAGCAAGAAGGGGCTTCCTATGACTCTCTCGATAGTAACAAACAATTCGTTCAAGAATCGTCTTTAATAAGTCTCGCAGCTTCGATTCAGCAACTGAGAGCTTTCTAATCGCTGGACTTTCCCAAGGTTGTTTTTCAGCCGTTTCGCAAAAAGTTAATTTGTTGAGAATATATACAATTGCCCTGCGTATAACATCTATCTGGTCAAGTGTGGATTCTTTCGCCCCAACAGTTTCCAGGGATGCGGCAAGCTCAAAAACAGCCTGTGCGATCAACCCTGCTTGCCACTGGATAAAAACAGTTGGCGCTACGTGTTGTTTGTTTTCCGGTTTGTTGTTTTTCTTTGCCATCAATGACCTGCTTTCCATGGGTCATTACGGTCTTAAGCTGATGAAAATAATTACAAAATCAATTCAAAGCTCAAAACAATTAAGGTCGGCTTCGATGCGCTCAGAACAGATGTGTCAATGCTACATTAGCAATACCTTGCTGTCAAAACAATGTACAAAAATCATTCATTATTCTCAAGACAAGTAAGGTATGCCGTGCATACAAAAAAAATCTATAGAGCAGGTATGCAGAAACCTGCATATCCTATAAATGTTGCTTGGTTTAGGTGTGGTTATTTTAGGCAGGAAACTTAGGCAAATTTTCAATTTTCGACCGACGATTTACGATTGTTTTATAGAAAAGACGCACTGTCATTTCGACCGGAGCGTCCCTTAGGGACGCGAAGTGGAGAAATCTACTAATAGCAGATTTCTCGACTCACCTTCGGTTCGCTCGAAATGACGATAGGCATCGTTTTTTACAGAGCAATTTCGTTTTTCGATGGTTCAGCTCTTTCGACTTCGCTCACCACAGGTTTTCGATTTGTAATAGAGATTGCCACGGCCTTTCAGGCCTCGCAATGACAGGATTATGGATTCCCCGTTCCTTCGACTTTGCTCAGGACAGGTTTCACGGGAATAACAGGAAGTCTGAAGCAAGATATGAAATACGCAATACGAGATATGAATTAGAAGTTTCGTTCGACGAAGCCGGTGTCGATTTTGTTTTTGACAAATAAATTGTGCGAGAGGATATCTAAGCAAGCTGGTATAGTGGTCTTGATCGGCTCAATTACAAATTCCCGCAAGGCTCGTTTCATAGTAGCGATGGCCTCGGCCCGGCTCTTTTGATGAACAATAACCTTTGCGATCATCGAATCGTAATCTTTCGAGACCGTCCAGCCTTGATGAACGTGTGTATCGACCCTGACGCCGGGGCCGCCGGGTGGAATATATCTTGTAATCGTACCAGGACAAGGTGCGAAATCCTTTGCCGGGTCCTCAGCGTTAATCCTGCACTCAATTGCCACGCCGGTGTGCTTTATATCCCTTTGACTAAAATCAAACTTTCGGCCAGCGGCGATTTCTATCTGCCATTTAATCAAATCATAGCCAGTGACCATCTCTGTAACCGGGTGCTCGACCTGAATGCGGGTATTTACCTCAATGAAGTAAAACTTTTTGTCCTTGTCCAGTAGGAACTCCACCGTCGCGGCATTAACGTAATTAGCTTCTTTAATAAGCCGAATCGCAGCCTTACAAAGCTCCTCTCTGGTGCGCTCAGTCAGGACAGGACACGGCGATTCCTCGATCATCTTTTGGTGCCTTCGCTGAATGGAGCAGTCTCTTTCATAAAAATGCAGGACGTTACCCGCCTGGTCAGCCATTACCTGCACTTCCACGTGTCGCGGCTCAACTATATATTTTTCCAAATACACACTGTCGTCGCCGAAGGCGGCTTCGGCCTCAGCGCGAGCGGCGCTCAATGCCGAGCTGAAGCTGATGTCGTTATGCGCAACCCTCATGCCGCGTCCGCCTCCACCCGCAGAGGCTTTTATCATCACTGGATAGCCAATCTTGTTTGCCAATTTCAGCGCTTCTGATCCATTTTCAATGGCACCTTCAGAGCCTGGCACCACGGGCACATCAGCTTTTTGAGCCAGTTTACGCGCCTCGACCTTATCGCCGAGCAGCCGCATCGCCCCGACAGGCGGGCCGATAAACGTCAGCCCACAGTCCTCGCATATCTGAGCGAAGTTTATGTTCTCAGCCAGGAAACCATAACCTGGATGAATTGCTTCCGCATCGGTAATTTCGGCGGTGCTGATGATGTGTGGGATATTCAAATAGCTTTCGGCACAATTTGCCGGCCCTATACAAACGGCCTCATCGGCGAGCTTTAAATACGGAGCATCTTTATCCGCCTCAGAATAGACCGCAATCGCTTTGATGCCAAGCTCGTGACAGGCACGGATAATACGCAGCGCTATCTCGCCGCGATTCGCTATCAAGATTCCTGAAAACATATACTTGTATCTCGTATATCGTATTGCGTATACTGCTAAAAATCCCTATACGCAATACGCATCACGCTCCACGCACCACGAGTTAATCGGGTCTTATCCTAAACAGAACCTGGCCGTATTCAACGGCCTGACCGTTAGTCACCAATATCTCTGCAATCGTCCCGCTGGTCTCAGCCTTTATTTCGTTCATAACCTTCATTGCCTCGATTATGCAAACCAACGTTTGCGGCTCAACATGCGAGCCGACATCAACATAAGGTTCAGAATCAGGGCTTGTCTTTGCGTAGAAAGTACCGACGATTGGTGATTTTATCTCCTCCAGATTTTCCTGCTTTGATGGAACAGACGGCGTCATTTTATCAAATGAAGGTTCCGGCGCAACAACATCGGTGGGGGAAACAATAGATCCAGACCTATCCCGATAAATCGGGACTGCTGCGGCTGGGATTGGTTGCTGGGGAGCGCAGCGCTTCAGAAAAATCTTGTCATCGCCATGTTTTATTTCAACCTCGACCAGTTCATTTCGTTCCATTATTTCGATGATTTCTTTTATTTTCTGTAAATCGATGTCTTTTTGAGCCATCGCTGCGTCCTTTCCAGAGCCCCAACTTGTCTCGGCGAAGTCCCGAAGAATCGGGATAGCCGGACAGAATCACTTTGTGATGTTACAAGAAATCAAATCTAAGCTGCCGACTCAAGCTCAATAAGTATAATTGCAGGAGATGCTTTTTACAACAAACAATTTCCTGAAAGAACAATACAAGGATTTGAGTCGAGCTTGAAGGTGGATTTTTTGTGCCTTTAGCACCGATTTTTTGCAGGCAGGTCTTTATCCACCGGCGAAAGGCTGCTACGAAGGATGAAACTACTAAAAGCTGAAAGCCTGCACTGAGACAATGCGAAAAGAAGAAACGCGTGAATTTCCCTGCCTAAGCCCGGCGGGACCGCTGAACCCCGCATGTGACGTATCAAGCTAATCTTATTGCCGTCCCAGCTATACTACTCGTATATACGTGTAGCCTCGGTATCCTCGACCGGACGGGCAAGCTGATCACTGCTCATGGTGACCCTGAAACGCACATCGCCTGGGCTGACACCTTTAACGACAATACGCCAGGTCGCTCTGGCCTTCGGCGCAAGACTGTGCAATGGCGCAAAGCTGATTGCATTGCCCATTATCGTACCAGAAGTGTCGCCGGCTGAAGAAACGTATTGGACTTTATCTTCCAAATGACAGATTACACGGATGTTTGTGTCAGCAGCCGTGCCCTGATTTGATACTGTAATTACATAAGTCGTGGGACGTCCCACCTCGATTGGATCTTCCAGGTCAACAACGTCCAGCCGTACCGCAGGGATGCCGGTAACCATCGTCTGCGTAGAAGCAGTTGCAGTCTCTGCGCAGTATGCTGTGACAGTTGCAATATTCGTGATTGTGCCCGCTTTCGTTGGTACGTACGATACACGTACCCTCTTCGAAGCGCTGGTCTCAAGAGTGTCGAACTGCCAGATTAGTTTTGCTCCGGAAAAATTGGCATTTGCGGTTGCTTCTATCGAGGTCGCCCCCGCTGGAATCGGCATCTCTACGACAGTATCTTTGGCCGGTCCGTCACCTCTGTTAGTAACCGTTATTTCGTAATCCAGCGGTCGACCAAGATACTGCCGGCTTGGACCGGTTGTAACAATCGTCAGCCTGGGCTGACGCACGGTTGTTACAGTTGTCGCCGATTCAGCCATCAGACCGTAGACCGAACTGGCCACTGCCTTGTTAACATATATGCCGGTTCTTGTGGCCCGAACCTGAGTCGAGAATTGTTGTGACTGACCTGCCAACAGAGTACCTACTTCGTATGCAATTTCGCGACTGCCTTCTGCTGTCTGCAGACCTGCGGGCAGAATATTGACGATTTTGACATTTTGGGCAAAGCCACTACCTAAGTTGCTAATTACAAATTCAAAAGGAATCGGATCGCACAACAAAACTTCAGACGGCGCTTTTATCTTCAGCTCCAGCTTCGGCTGAACAATTCTCACATTGGCACGCACTTGAATGGCATACGTGACGGTGGTGCTGTTTTCAAGATTATCCGTGCTGGTACCCATACCTGAGACCGTCAATTGTGTTGTTTCCTTCGGCCTAAACGAATCTATCATCCAGACAAGCTTGTTTGTCTCTTTTTTCGCTGAAGGACTGACGCCAATTAATTCGAAATCCCTTGGAAGCTCCTCCGTTATGGTGACATTAGTCAACATAACATCCGTTAGATTTGTGATCCCGATAGAGTAATCGAAAGGCTGTTTTAACCTGACTTCTCTCGGCATTGTTTTGTCTATCTGAATGATCCCATAGTCCGCGCTTGGATAGACCATCGAGACTATATATGCGCCGGACTCATTCACAGCCACAAGATTTGGCCTAACAGAGATTGGAACAGTTCTTTTTGGAGTCACCCCAACATATCCTGCCGGAGTTACAGTTTGTGATCTGATCGGGGCCACGGCGATGGGTTTTAGCTCTCCCTCCGGAAAAGGCTGCCCGGGATAAACCATCTCTTCTGTTTCTATCGGCCTAATTCCCCAGATATTATCCTGGGCCTTTTTATCATGACAGCCGAATAAAATAAACACCATTAAAACTAACGAAATATTCATCACACTCTTCATTGGATATTTCCTTTCGCATCTTATGGCTAATTATATGATGGCTGCAAATTTCTTTGCTCGTTAAACCTCAATCCCGATAAAACGGGGCAGCCAGAGCATACTTAAAAACACATTTTTCTCGTTGGTTTTATTGGGATATTGATATTACAGTTGCTTGAAATGAAACCCCTTCCTTTCACGTATCAAACAATCACAGTCATATAGGTAGAACCACAAGCCTAAGCAACCCTACCATAACCATAGCTAACGCAAATATATCTGTATTTAAATTATACTAAATAATAAGCCTAATGCACAAACTTGAAGCCCATAAACCTCCTTGCCTAATTATACTAAATTTCCTATGTTCACGTCAATAATAATGTTATGGAAAATCTATATATTCTGGCCTAAGTCCTATAACAAAAATTAGCGTATCTGCCTGATAGTTCTTATAGTATGCCAAAGCGTAAATATTCTTATAAAAACCTTGTTAAGATTTTACAAAAAGGCTTCGAAGCTGCTCTGAACAATGAAGGAAAAA
>CAZQKO010000032.1:11861-18619 GCA_964593945.1 uncultured Pirellulales bacterium
CTATAGAATGTGTATAAAAAGTAGCTCTTTATTCGATAAGTAGTATATGGAAAGAAATAGCTGCGCAAGAAACCTAACAGGTTAATAATAGGATGGGGCGCTGAATTGCTATCAGGTGAACAGCCTCTGCTATAGATACAAACTCGACACATTCACCCGGAGTGAGCTGTGCCTACCATTCTTTCTTTTATTGTATGGGAGATTTTGTTAAAATGTACGCTTAAAAATCAAAGCCTGTGAATATAGTCGGACTTTGCAGGTAATGTATGCTTTAACAGGCATGATGGATTGAAACCTGCCCTACCGAGGCTATTTGAAGCATAGGAGTAAAAGATGCGGGCATCGCAGATACAAAAGGGTCAGACCATTAAGATTGATGACAAACTATATATGATTGTTGATTATCAACACGTCAAGCTCGGCAAAGGCGGCGCAGTTTATCAAACAAAGCTCAAGAGCCTGACAGACGGCTCGATTCAGAATATTCGCCTGCGCGCAGAGGAAAACATCGAGGAGGCATATCTTGATAAGCGTACATACGAATACCTTTATTCCTCCGGCAGTGAGCATATCCTTATGAATACTACGACTTACGAGCAGGTTACTCTCGATGAGGATGCCTTCGGTGATGGGACAAAATATCTTAAGCCGAATGCGCAGCTTCAAGTCAGCATGTACCAAGGAAAGCCCGTTGTTGTTACTTTGCCCAATACGGTGGATTTAGAGGTGAAAGATACGCCGCCGGAGATAAAGGGCGCAACGGCCACAAATCAGCCCAAGCCGGCAACGCTTGAAACCGGCCTTATTGTGCAGGTGCCATCATTTATTAAAATTGGAGACGTCATTCGTGTTGATACACGCTCAGGCGAATATTTAACAAGAGTTAAAGAATAAAAAGTGAGCTAAAGTGTAGAGTGAACTAAAGTGAAAAAATAATTTATAACTTTAGGCACCTTAGCTCACTTTAGACACTTTAGCTCACTACTTTTTAATTGCGATGGTTGGTAAATTAAACAAAGTTCTGTTAAAGGTTTTCGGCTCACGGAATGAGCGACTTTTAAAGGGCTACTCCGTAATTGTCCAGCAGGCGGGAGAATTCGAAGAGCAAATACAAAAACTTGACGACGAGGCTCTGAAGGCAAAAACCGCCGAATTCAAAGCTAAGCTAAAGGCCGGTGCCAAGCCGGAAGACATTATGCCTGAAGCCTTCGCCGTAGTTCGTGAAGCAGCTAAGCGAAATGTCAAAATGCGGCATTTCGACGTACAGATTATTGGCGGTAACGTACTGTATGAAGGCAAAATCACTGAAATGGCAACCGGTGAAGGCAAAACCTTAGTCGCAACACTTGCCGCGTACCTCGTTCACCTAACCGGCAGAAAAGTGCACATCGTTACCGTCAACGATTACTTAGCTAAGCGCGATGCAGAATGGATGGGCCCGGTCTATCTGGTTTTGGGACTGACCGTAGGCGCAATTCAGGCGGATATGGATACAAGCGGTGACGAACGAAAAAACCAGTACGCCTGTGATATAACATACGGAACAAATAACGAATTCGGCTTCGATTATCTCCGTGACAACATGAAGATATCACTCGAGCAAATGGTTCAGAGTTCGCGGCAGTACGCCATAATCGATGAGGTCGATTCGATTCTGATTGATGAGGCCAGGACGCCTTTGATTATATCCGGCCCGGCTTTTGATGATGTCACCAGGTACAAAAAGGCGGACCAGGTGGCAAGAAAGCTGTTAGAAAAGCAAAGCCATTACGACCGCCTTAAAAGACAGATTGATTCCGCTCAGCGGACCATCGCCAACGCTCAGGGAGAACTATCAGAAGCAAAAAGGCAAAAAGACAGCAGCCGTATTGAAAAGGCCCAGAAGGTAATAGAAAAGACTCAGGCTGAGCTTGAAACTGCTGAAGCAAGACTAACGGAAGCTACGCAATATTACGAGGTCGAGTACGACAAAAAACAAGCGCATCTTACACACGAAGGAATAGGAGCGGCGCAGGAAATAGCTGGCGTCGGCTCGTTCTTCACCGGCTCAAATATAGAATGGCCCCATCTTTTAGAGCAAAGCCTGCGGGCTCACGTGACCTTTGAAAGAGAAAGAGACTACGTCGTTATGGACAACAAGGTCATTATCGTTGACGAATTTACCGGCAGACTAATGCACGGCCGGCAGTGGTCCGATGGGCTCCATCAGGCGGTCGAGGCAAAAGAGGGCGTCACCGTAAAAGAAGAGACCCAGACACTTGCCACGATCACCCTTCAGAACTTCTTCAAACTCTATGACCAGATAGCCGGCATGACCGGAACCGCAGTTACTGAAGCTGAAGAGTTTATGAAGATATACAAACTTGATGTCGTTGTAATACCTACCAACAAGCCTTGTGCCAGGCAGGACATAGAAGATGTAATTTATAAAGCAATTAAGGAAAAGTTCAATGCCATTGTGGAAGAGATAAACGAAATCAGCTCCGCCGGGAGACCACTGCTCGTGGGCACAACAAGCGTGGAAAAAAATGAAGCGCTTTCAGCAGCTCTTACGCAGAAATACGGTCTTGAGCATGAGCTTCTTAATGCCAAACATCACGAAAGGGAGGCGGCTATCGTAGCCAAAGCCGGCCAGCAGCATAAAGGCCGGGATGACCGAATGCGAGGCAATATAACCATCGCAACAAACATGGCGGGCAGAGGCACCGATATTGTGCTCGGCCCGGGTGTAGCCGAAATCGGTGGACTGCATGTCCTTGGTACTGAACGACACGAGGCCAGAAGAATCGATAATCAGCTCCGAGGCCGAGCAGGTAGGCAGGGTGACGCGGGTTCGGGCCAATTTTTCTTGTGCTTCGACGATGACCTGCTGAAAATTTTCGCCCCGGAGTGGACGGTCAAGGCACTTTCGTGGATCGGCTGGGAAGAAGGCCAGCCAATCTATCATAAGCGGATAAGCAAGGGTATCGAAAGAGCACAGAAAAAAGTAGAGGAGCGAAACTTCGAGATACGCAAGAGCCTGCTTGAATACGATGAGGTGATGGACTACCAGCGAAAGATTTTCTACTCACGCCGACGCAAAATCTTAACAGGAAAAGGCCTCAAAAACATCATTGACGAAATGATTAACAACACCATCACAAAGAACTGTGACACCATCCTGAACGAGAGCTACCCGATTAAATGTATCGTCGAGTGGGCCAGAACCAATTTCGGCGTTGATTTGAACCCTTCAGATATTTCAGACAACAAGCTGGAGGAAATCGAAAAACTAATAAAAGAGCGGGCAAAAGACAATGCCGAGAGCGATATATCGCTTTCTATCGGCGAATATTTGGAAGATTATAACGACCCGAAAACATGGGATATTGCCGGCCTATCCAAGTGGGCGATGAGTGCTTTTCGTGTAAGTTTAAGCCCTGCTAAAATCAAAAACCAAACGCCTGAGGATATTCAGGAGCAGTTGGTTTCCGCTGCTGCTGAGCAGATCGACAAAAAAGACTGTTCTCAGTTGAACGATTTTCTGAAAGAAGATTTTTCGCTCCGTACATTTACTGAGTGGGCGCGAGCCAAATTCGATATAAAACTGGATGTCGAACAATTGAAGGAACTAAACGCTTCACAAATCCATCAGCTCCTTGTCGAAAAGACGGCAGCCAAATACAACAAAAGAGAGATTGAATACCCTGTCGAGTTTGCGATGAGCATGGTCTATGGGCCGCAGGGTCCTAACGTTTACGCATACGAAGCACTGGCCGAGTGGGCGAACAAAAAATATAGCGCCGGCCTTTCCACCGAACAAATTCAGAACACCAAACCCCAGCTTTTACACAAACAGCTGCTCGAATTCAGTGAGAGCTTCAATAACGGCCAACTGGACCAAGAGCTCGCCGACAAAATCGCCAGCCTGAATGCCGCCGAATTAGCCAAATGGGCTAATGAACGATTCGAGACTTCCCTGACCGAAGACGACCTTGGTGAAGGAACGGAAATCAGAGACAGGCTGACAGAAGCAGGCAAAGAATTTCTGCGCAAGGAGCTGAGCCATTTAGAGAAATATGTCCTGCTTCAGGTTTACGACGGCACGTGGAAGGACCATCTGTATTCGATGGACCATCTGAAAGAAAGCATTTGGACCCGTTCTTTCGCCGAGAAAGACCCAAAGACTGAATACAAACGCGAAGGCTTCCGAATGTTCAACGAGATGCTCGAAGCTATCGAGGACAGGGTCACAAATATTATATTCAGGGTGCAGTTAGAAGCCGGCGCCAGAGCCAGAAGCGTCTGGAATGTAAGCCAGACGGTCCATGACCAGGTTGGCCAGTTCGCGATGGCGGAGCGTCAGCGGGCCGCCGCCCAGGCTCCGCAGGGCGAGCAGAAAGTTAAGCAGATTAAATTGGACCAGCCAAAGGTCGGAAGAAATGACCCATGTCCCTGCGGCAGTGGAAAAAAGTACAAAAAATGCTGCGGAGCAAACGCGTAAAAAGAACATAAGCACACATTAAAAAAAGGAGAGACGCTATGGATATCGATACCGTCCGAGCTTTCTTTATGTGGTGCACGATTATTAACGGGGCATTGCTGATTCTCTCGTTCCTGATCTGTGCCTTCGCTGGTGATTGGATTTACCGAATACACAGCAGATGGTTCCCGATCTCCAGAGAAGCGTTTTACGTAGCAATCTATTCCTTCCTTGGTTTGTTTAAGATATTTGTTCTGGCATTCAATCTCGTCCCCTACGTTGCCCTCGTAATCGTAGGGTAAGCAGAGTACGATAAATCGCAGCCGTTTTACGTTAGACGTAACCGTGACGAGCTGCGTAATGGCGTAAGCCATGCTGTGCACCGCAACCGTTTAACTTTTATGTATGATATTCTATTTGCATCCTTAGCAGCGGGTCGTCATAATCACGAGCAATGAGTCCGCAGATTTTTTATAGGTAGCCAATCAACAGATTTTTGCATAACGTTTAACTATAAACAGATAAGATTAAAAGTCGAAAGATAGCCCATAAGTATATACGCATATACTTATAAGCTATGTAAAAAACCTTTTTTCACTAACACATCATGGCATTTTAATTTATGGGTAGTGGGCTATGATTCGCACCTTTGATTCAGGTAGATTTTCAAAGAATACCTAAGTATCTTAGGTATTCTTTTTATATTTATCCTTCAAGTAGATGATTAAAGGTGTCCAGGGAGACAGTCGTATTTTTTAAGAGCAATGGTTCATGGAAGGTGAGTACTCATTGAATTGGACGCAATCTATCCACCAAAGGTGGGCAGGCAAAGCCTGTTGCGGCAAATGCCATGGGTTTGAACCCGTGGAAATTTAGTTGAAATTTAAGTGAGCAAGATTATAATGATATTATAGTTATCCATTTCTGCTAAAGAAAAGAGAGGAGCCATTCATGAAAACTATAATTGATTATGTCAAAAAAAGTGTTTTAAGCCCTATGTACAAAACCTATGGCATTACTAACTTATCGAGAATTATCAGCTTATGTGCAATATTTGTGATTGCTCTGTTGCCTTTTCTGTATGCCGAATCTCAGAAAACTCCAAATCCCTCACCGCCCGATATTAACGATTGTACACATATTGAGATTCAATATCTACCATCAACGCTCGAGTACTTTTTTTATACAGACGAAGAAAAACTCCTTAACTCCGAGGAAACAGAATATATACAATCTTTGGAAACAATTATAGCAGATGACGCAGAAGGTCTCAAAATATTTTCCTCGTTTATAGGCTCATCATCATACATTGGAGATGCAAATGGTACGAGTCGCATAATAAATAGTATCTATGTTGTATGTTATCGCGAAGAAGAGTACCTCACCTCCTTCACCATACGGGGGGCGTCTATCGAAACTGAGGAAAAACACTTGTTTAAGTATAATGAAAATTCATTATTATGGTTCAGCCTACGGACACTAACACCACAAATATGGCCATACAAGTTGAGATTAAGATGTGCAAGGAATCTTAAAGAACTTAATTTTTGGCTTTTCTTGCGTAAGATATCTGGATTTGAGAATCCATATCCTACACCATCTGAATGGTGTGATGTGTTTATAATGGACACCCCAAACATTGATTACGCCGAGTATAAATATAGCACAGTAAATCCTTTGAGATGCCCAAGTGTGCGCCAAAGCCATTATGCAATGAACCCAGATTGTGATCCAAATTCTCCGCCGGACACGGTGCTTTTATTCGAAACCAAAACCGGCTGGAATCAGTATGGTGGCCCCGAATTGTTTACATTCGATAACCACAACCCCAAAGGCGGCTGTGTCCTCCTCAACGATGGCACAGTCAAGTTTATTCGTACAGAAGAAGATCTCCACTCCCTCCACTGGAAATAGCTGATCGCGACTAAAGATATGGAAAAAAATTTACCTTTGTTTTTTGCACTTTGTTAAAAATATCATATATTATAGATAGAAGAAGTGTCCAAAGCTGCATCTATGTCTTTGAAGCTGTGAACATAATACTCCTTCCTTCTCTCTAAGGGGGGCAGTCCGACCGTACATACGCGATATAATGGGGGGTCGCTGTCTCCCTTGTTTTTTTGCAAACTTTTAATATTATACTTTCCTACCGGTTTAGGATTCCCTTTTTCTTCTATTGAATCTTGTTTCTTCACATGCCGGCGACGGCTAAACATCATAGATGATAGATGATAGTACGTTACCAGCGCAGGTGTGATACGATCAGACCGAATAAAAAAAACAGGCTACTGGAAAG
>CAZQKO010000033.1:0-18519 GCA_964593945.1 uncultured Pirellulales bacterium
TAATTATAGCCCTTGGCCTGTCGATGGACGCCTTTGCCGTCTCTATTGTCAGCGGGGCTGCATATAAGCAGTTGAAAATAAAACACGCCTTGCGAATAGCGTTTTTCTTCGGTGGCTTTCAGGCGATTATGCCGTTGATAGGTTATCTGGCCGGCTTGAGTATAAAAACTTACATAACACCTTATGACCATTGGGTAGCATTCGGTCTTCTAAGTGCCGTGGGGGGCAAAATGATCTACGAATCATTTAAGATCAAGTCGGCTGAAGAGAACCTTAATCCGTCGAATATTCTTATTCTGCTTGTTTTGTCTCTCGCGACCAGTATAGATGCTTTGGCTATCGGGATAACGCTTTCGTTTTTGAGAGTTTCATTAGCGACGGCGGTGAGTATTATTGGCCTGGTGACCTTTGTCCTTTCGTATCTTGGCGTCTTCATCGGCAAAAGATTCGGACACTTTTTTGAAAACAAAATCGAAGCCATCGGTGGGCTGATTCTTATCGGCTTGGGCTTAAAAATACTTATTGAGCATCTGGTTTCCTAAAGTGCTTCTTGTAATGTATAGACAAAACGATACAATAGGTGCACTAACAAATTTAGAATTTAGAGTTTAAAATTTTTACATGGTTTCTCCCGAAGGGACAAGTAAAGTATATTTTATTAAGGCCTCCATCCGCGATGGCGAGCAGGAGATTTCTAAAAAGGCTCGTAAATTGTTCAAAGCAGGCGACTTTGCGGGCTGTTTTAAGGAAAATGATTTCACAGCGGTTAAAGTTCATGTCGGGGAGAAAGGTAATAATACGCATCTGCCGGCATCGTGCATTAAAGGGCTGGCCGATGAGCTGCTTAAGCTGAAGACAAAGCCATTTATAACCGACACGAGCGTTCTATATGTAAGCCAAAGGCGCAATGCTGTTGACCATACTATCGTAGCTGCCAGGCACGGCTTCAGCTTCGAGAAACTGGGGATACCGTTCATTGTGGCAGATGGTTTGCTTGGGACATCTGAGACTGCGATTGAGATCAACGGAGAAATCAACAAGGAGGTTTATATCGCGAGCGATATTGTCAGATGCCAGTCGCTTCTTTCGGTGGCTCATTGTACCGGCCATCTCGCGGCTTGCCTCGGAGCTACGCTGAAAACCTTAGGTATGGGTTGTGCAGGTAAAAGGGGCAAGAAGAAACAGCATGCGGCTCTTACTTTTAGTATAGGCGATGGTTGCGTGTGCTGTGGCGAATGTCTTAAGTACTGTCCGGCTGATGCTATTACACTCGGCAAGATTAAAGCACGCATCGATCAGAAGAAATGTATAGGCTGTGCGGAATGTCTGGCAGTGTGTAGATTCAATGCCGTTAAATGCAATTGGGGCCAGGAGTGTGAAATATTACAAAAAAGCATCGCTGAACACGCATTGGGTGCACTGAAAGGTAAAGAGAACAGATCTGTATTTTTTAATTTTATAATATCAGTTACCAAAGATTGCGATTGCTTCGGCGAGCCAAATATGCCTAAAATAGTCGATGATATCGGCATAGCAGCATCGACCGACCCGGTAGCGGTCGATAAGGCGGCGCTGGATTTGATAGAGACCGGAGCAGGCCGAAAATTGCCGGAGTTGCTCGGCAATAACGAGCTTGACCCTCTCTATCAGATTGAACACGCCGAGCGGATCGGCCTCGGTTGTGCCGGTTATGAGTTAGTCGAAATCAGGTAAACGTAGTCTATAATTTGAGGTTTCTGCATGTCACTGGGACAAATAATACGGCAAAAGCGCGAGCAGTTGGATTTGACGCTGGACGAGGTCAGCAGTCGCATCGGATTTTCCAAGCCGTACCTTTCCACGATAGAGACCGACAAGGTGAAAAATCCTCCAAGTGACGAGTTGCTGAAAAAACTCGAAAAGATTCTTAAATTTGAACCTGGTTTGCTTCTGCACATTGCCCACGTGGAGCGAGTTCCCTCTGATATTCGTTATGAGTACGAGTCCGCAGAGGCTGAAAACCTGAAAATGAGACAATTTATCAAGAATCTTATTCATCGAAAATCCGATGTCGGTGAGCTTGATGCGCTGCTTGCAGAAAGCAACCTGGATACCGAACAAGCCAAGGTTTCTCTTGCAGCCGGTAGATTGGTGCCGATTATAAACAAAGTCGCAGCCGGCTATCCTGTCGATTTTAACGATTTGGATTATCCTGCGGGCGTAGCCGACGATTACGTTCGCTGCCCGGATGTGCACGACCCCAATGCCTTTGCCGTGCGGGTGGTGGGCGATTCAATGGAGCCTAAGTTCCAGGAGGGTGACATAGTTGTTTTCTCTCCTGCAGCCGAGGTATGTAATGGTGACGACTGCTTCATTCGCTTTGCGATGCCGCATGAAACGACCTTCAAGAGGGTCTTTTTTGAGCCTAAGAATAAGGTGAGACTTCAGCCGAGAAACGAAAAATATTCCCCCGCCGTCATTGACGGCAAACGCATCAACGGCCTATACCGAGCAGTCATAAAATACGAAAAGCTGTAGAGGATTTCCATCCCTCATATCGCAATTGCTTTGGTTGTGAACGCTTTACCGCTCTGCGAAGCAGTCCCCTGCTCAGTGTAGCACGAGTATAAGTTACCAAACGCCCATTAAGCATTTTTACGGTGTAAATGTGTATTTTGTTTGACTAAATTTTATTGCTTTGGTTTAATATTAATGATTAGGAGAAATCTGCGGATTTACATTCTTTATTGGCATCTAATAGATAAAGGCGGCTCCCTTCTCAAAGGTTGTGTTGTATGAGTCACTGAAATATTCGGACAGCGAATATCGTCGGTGTTAGAATTTATAAATCCAATAATTTGACGGAGATCAAAAATGAGAGGGTGGAAAATCCTTTTCATTGTGGGGGTCATTTTTTTAGTAGGCGGCCTTTGTTCTATAGGTTCTACCGCTATCGGGACGGAAAAACCAGCTATATCGCAGCAAGCTAATATGGCCTCTATTGGTGTTGCTTCTGAGCTGCCTCAGTTGTTCATGGCCCAGATCCTTGCTTCGGTACAAAAGACACATAAAAAAGCACATATTATCAACCTGAATCATTTAGCTTGCGGCTGCGGGAATGTGCAAAGAGCTTCTGTTGAATTCGCGGAGGTTGAGATTCTATTGAGCGATAAATACAATCTTGTGGCGAATGACAGTCTGATGGCGATGGCAAGCTGTTCAGGTTCCTATAGCTACGGTGAAAACAACGACCCTGTTCTTATCCCGGACTACCCCGGCTACTTTAATCCCTTTGCTGTAGGTCTTAGTCCAATTACAATCTCTGGTCCGAGTGATAGGGTGAATTGCATAGAAGTCCATTATGAAATTGTTCATTCATGGGTTGGTGACCTTGAAGTGGTGCTGACCAACGAAGACTTCAGCCAACCGCATTACCTGTGGAACAATAAAGGGGGTAGCGCAGACAGCATCAGTGAAACTGAAGCCGGTATTACAGCTTTTAATGGTGAAACGGTGAACCAGACATGGTACCTTTTGGCTTTTGATACCTTCGGTGGTGATAGTGGTTACATTGATTCTTGGTGGATTAAAGTTTATTATGAACAAGGTGCACCACCGGCCAATGATGATTGCGCTAATGCTATAGCCATAGAGGAAGCAGTACCGTATGAAGGTAATACAATCGGCGCGACTGGGGACTATCAGAGTGGCTGGGGTGATGCCAACGACGTAAATGATGTTTGGCATTCATTCACTCCTAACAGCACAGGTCTGGTTAAGATAAGTCTTGGCGGAAGTACGTTTGATACCACATTGGCTGTTTTCGACCAATGTGGCGGAACCGAGCTTACATCTAATGATGATTCATGCGAAGACTATACTTCGGAAATTCAAATTCTTATGACCGCCGGAAACACCTATTTTATTCGTGTGGCAGGATTCAATTACGACCAGGGTGATTATACTCTCACAGTGACCAGCAGTCCTGCTCTTTTGCCAGCTGAGCCGGATAAGCTCAGTCCTGTGGATGGCGCCGTTGATGTGCAGACCGATACGATTCTGTCTTGGCATTGTACAATAGCAGCAGCAAAACAGGCGCAAGACAATAGTGCTGCTGAAACCTCTTCCAAAAACACTATGCGTTACGAGACTATTTATGGAAAAGATGACAGGGTTGATGAATACAATGTGATGGATGTTAATGTATTAGCGGTGGGAGATTCCACAGCTATACTTGTGCTCCGTTCTGATCTGGTTAAAAACAGTGATGGGACATTTTCGCTTCCGAGGGAAACCTTCGCCGAGTGGTATTTCCAGATGACCGGTTGGCTGCTTTGTCCTGATGAACCGTTTCGTAATCAGCCTTCCCCCGGGAGTTGTTCGGGATTCCTTGTGGCCCCCGATATTATTGTTACTTCGGGCCATTGTTTATGTCCACAGGAGATTTCGCAGTATACTTTTGTGTTTGGCTTTGTTATGACCGATCCTAATACAGCCGTGCTGAAGATAAATGAATCTAACATTTATTACTGTAAAGAGATTATTGCTCATCAGGAGGGATTTCCAGATTGGGATCTCATACGCCTGGACAAGGAAGTAACCGGGCATAATCCATTACCGCTGCGTCATACTGGTATAATCCCTGACGGCCAGTCGATTCTGAATATTGGTTATCCCTGGGGTCTGCCGAGGAAATATACGGCAGGTGCGACCGTACTGGATAACACCACATCAGCCTACTTCCAGGCCAATTTGGATTTATACAGTGGCAGTTCAGGTGCTGCGGTTTTCAATGCTGATACGCTTGTAGTGGAAGGGATTGTATTCGCAGGGCCTGAAGATTTTGTTGAAGATGGTCCGTGCGACCGTTCAAAGGTGTGTCCCGACACAGGATGTTCCGAGGACGAGATTCATCTTGAATACATCACTCGTGTTACCGAGTTCAGCCCGTTGATTCCTACGTTTGATGTCTATTTGAGCACCGATCCCAACCAGTTGAATCTGGTCTGTCAGGATGATTTGGTTCCATGGTGCGTTCCTCGCCCACTGCAGGCTGGCAAAACATATTACTGGAAGGTTGTGGCAGGGAATTGTTACGGCCAAACTGAAGGTCCCGTTAGCTCATTCACAACTGTCAAGTAGATTGGTTGCTTCCCAACTGCATACTCAACCTGTAACGACTGGCTGGTCCTCGGGCACCCGAATAGAAGATAAGCGTCGCCGTACCGGCGATGGCTAAACAGATATTGGTGTCACGAAGTCCCATGATTGCGCAGGTAATCCTGCAGCAAGGGGATTGGTCCGTATATAATCAATTGCAGACAGAAGAGTTTCATTGTCACCAATGAAGACCTTCCAACAACCACGAGATCAAAGCGTTCGTTTGGAGTTTAACCCACCAGTGGCAGCGCCTTTGAGTTGATTAACGATATACTCAATTTTGTACTTTGAGCGAAGAACAAGTATATGCACATGGTCGTTCATTATCGCACAGGCTGGAATTTTGAAACTTAATCTTTTAACGACCTTATTAAAACCGCTGGCAATGATGTAGCGAGATCTATCATCAATGAAAATTGGTGGACGGTTAAGCCGTGGTGTCGCGGCAGTCCAGAATCTCAGCAGTTGTTCCTTCGCAGGTGTCGGGTCCTGTCGGCCGTATTTGATTCTGCCTAACATCCGCAGTTGCTCATTATAAATCGCTTTAGAATATGAGCCACGTGGGTCGTTCGGTAACCACGTGCCGTATGTTGTGAACACTACGTGATAAGCGATAACCATTATCAATTCCTTTTTTTGTTTAGCAGTCGCTGGTACGGCGACTTCCTCAAGAATAAAAAGCGTCGCAGTAGCGGCGACGGCTAAACATTTTCACTTTTTTTGACCCGCCACCGCCAAGACTATGGCAAAAACCTTTGCTGCTCCTGCCTCTTTCAGCGTCTTTGAGCATTCGTTCAGTGTCGCACCGGTTGTTTTGATGTCATCGACAAGACAAACTATCTTACCGGCGAATTTGTGTCCGTAACGAACGGCGAAAGCTCCAGCGACGTTCCTGGCACGCGCAGCGGGACTTACCATTATCGGCTGAGGTTTGGTCCGGCGTATTCTGACCAGATCGGTACTGATTGCTGCTGTCGGGCGTTTTAATTTCTTTGTTACAATCAAAGATTGGTTATAGCCGCGTGCCAGCCGCCTTGTCCAGTGCAGCGGCACAGGGACGAAAATCTCTATGTCATTGTAAAAAGTGCTTGCCCGTAATGTAGAATTAGCCAAAAAGACTAAGGTTGAATCTAATTCTGTTCGGCCATTTTTGAAGCTCAGTATCATTTGCTGTAAGGCTTGTGTGTAAACACCGCCGCGGGCTATCCGGTCGAAGTGAATTTCTTTGCCCTGGCAATCGGGACAAGCACCTCCAAGTAAGGCATATCTGCTTGTCTCTCTGCCGCACCGCGGACAATACTCGGCACCCGTGCAGAATAAAAGCTCGCTCCAGCATTTTTGGCAAAGGCTCTTGTCTGTTTCGCAAATGCTTTCACCGCAGTTGTTACAGACCGGCGGCCAAAGAAGCTGATTTATACTTTGAAGGGTAAACGTGGCAGCTTGTTTTATTTTAACCGTATTCACGCGGGCTATTATAAGCGCAACCGAGTCCTATTTTAAAGCAAACATCTTATATCCAATGCTTAGTAGCGACAACTCGGCCCATGAGATAAATAACTTGGTAATCAAGACAAAATCTTAGTTGGCTATCTCACGGGCCCGGCTGTCTTTGATTCTTATAATTTTATAACAAAGCCACCATTGCCCTTAAGAGTAACTGCAAATGGTTTGCCGGGCGTAAGGGTTATCTTTTGCATCTCGAATGAGCGGTTATCCACACCATCGGTAATCAAGATTCCCGTTTGAATATCTTTAAGAAATGGAAGCTCAAGATTGATACTTTTTTCTATATTCTCGCCGTTTATGCCGGCAACATACCAGGTATCTTTTGATTTGCGGGCGATAACCACAAGCTTGCCGGGATATCCGTCTATAAAGCAAGTATCATCCCAGCATGTAGGAACCTCTCTCATAAAATCCTTAATATAATCCGGTACCGCCGCCATACTCTCGGGAGTTTGTGCAAAGTGCTGCACGCCTGAGAGGAAAATAACCGACACCGCCAGCTCAAAGCCGTTGGTTGTAATTCGCTTTATACGGGGTATTTCACCGAAACAAACAGGCGTGAAATCCATCGGGTCAAACGCATTTCGGATAAACGCCGCTATGCAGCAATGTCTGGGTTCGAGGTTGGCGTTGACCTGCTCGAAAGTCACAAACTCAAAGCCTTTTATCGCCTCCATTGTCACTAAGTTCGGATAAGTCCGCTGCCAGCCTCTGGGCAGAGTGCAGCCGTGACAATTCACCATTAAGCCGAATGCAGCGGCATCCTCAAAAATATCCTGGTAATACGCCATCATGGATTGGCCGTCGCCGCCAAAAAAATCCACCTTGACGCCTTTTATACCCATTTCTTTTAATCTGCCGAATTCCTGGACGCGGTCTTCGTGCGTTAGCAGCTTGCTTTTCGGATGATAAGGAACGGTATTCCAGGTACCCGCCGAGTTATACCACAAAAGAAGCCCGACGCCTTTGCTTTGGGCGTATTCAGAAAGCTCCTTAATCTTGTCGTAGCCTATTTTGGTGTCCCAGTCTGCATCGACAAGGCAATATTCCCAACGCATATTGGCTGCGAAATCAATAAAACGTTTCTGCACATCATATACGATAGAATCATCCTTTAGTATAATCCAGCTCCAGGAAGCTCTGCCCGGTTTAACAAATGATGTGTCCTTCAGCCTGGACGGATTTGCCAGGTCTGTCCCCAATGTCGATTCCATAATTGTTTTCAGGCTGTCCCCTATCGCTATAATCCTCCACGGCGTCTGCCAGGGTAAAGTAGATTCGGGCTTACATGGGCCTCCGGGAAAAACTTCCTTATCCTGCGGAAAGTCAACAAAAAACTCATTGCCAACAGATTTCCGTTGCAGCCGAGAGCCGCAATAATTTCTGTCAATGGCAGTTTCTGTAATCAGTATCCAATACTTGTCATAGTTAAATAGTGCAGGAAAAACCCAACCCGCCTTGTTGGGAGCAAGTTTGTCCAGCTCGATGCCCTGCTGGTAATTCTGCTCATACGACGGCTGGTCCTCGTGCCATCCGGTTTTTGCATCGGTCATGATTTGCACCCAACCCTTTGTGCTGGGGACAAAATTAAACGAGCTGGTTTCCTCTTTAATTTTTTTGATATCTTCTGATTTGTCGGGGAAGAAGTATCTAAAAGCTACTCCATCATTTGAGACCTGGAAGATAACGTCTATCTTTTTGCCTGAAGCATTCGTTAAATGAAAGATTCGCTTGTTACCCGCATAGGAACATTTTCGTCTTTTCCCCTGCAGCATTTCATAATCATCTTTAACGGCTTCAATATCTGAAACCGACTCAAGGGACAAGTTTTGTGAGAAGTCTTCATCTTCCCTGATTATTCCAAGCTTAGAGTTTTGTATGATGAGGACATCATCATACTTGATGCTATACAAAGCATTTTTGTCATCAGAGATACGAAAATAAACAGAGATATTTTTGTCCGGGCTTGTTATTGAATAATCTGGGTTTTCCTGAGAAAAAGAATTCGAGTTTAACAAAGCAGACAATATTAAAATTAGTGCCCTGAATGCCTTTGAATTTTTCTTTCCAGCAGTTTTCATAATAGTCACCTTTCTTACCTTTTTAATTTCGAACAATAAAAGTGGTCAGCCTGCTGGCTGGATAGTTTTAGCCTTTCGTTGACTCAGGCCCACATTACGGTAGTTAATATTCGAGTTGCAGGCAAACATCGTAGCAGCCATGTCACGTGTTCGCCAAAAGGTGCGTATCGCCTTTCGGATTATTACAGGCCAAGCATAGATTTTAGTATTTAGAACATCAACTTCTTTTTCCAGGTTCTCTGCTTCCATACTGCCGGGACAATGAACGACTTGTGTCATATCGTAACGGCTCCAGTCTTTAGGAAAGTCTGTATAGAGCAGACGTTTCTCCTGTTGATAATTTTCAAATAATCGCGTACCAGGCAGCGGAGTGAGCACAGTAGTTTGCATTACATCAATCCCGCTGTGAATCATATACTCTGCGCGTTGACAAAGTTTGTTCGGTGTGTCACCGTCCATGCCAAAGATAAATGCACCTAATACGGCTATACCTGCTTTCTGGATTCGACGGATTATAGCATTATAACTGTTCACGCCATGTTTTATGTTGAGTCGTTTATTTACTTCTGTCAATGTATCTACTTTTTCAGCTTCTAAGCCCAAAAAAACCATTTTGCATCCGGCTTGTGCCGCCCAGTACAATACATCCTTATCATCTGCAAAGTTTATCGATGCCTGGCAAAACCACCACTTGTTAAGCTTTCGTTCTGCCATTGCCTTGAAAATTTCCAGGGCCTGGTCTCGAGATTTTTTGCCGTAGCCAATGATGTTGTCATCTACAAAGAACAGGAGCTTTTGGGGAATACTTTCCAGCTCATCTAAAACCTGGCTCGGTGGACGGCGACGATAGCGCCGACCGTTAAAAGCAGTAACCGAGCAAAATTCACAATCCATCGGACAACCTCGTGAGGTTTGCACGGATGAAAACATGTAATCGGGATGAAAAAGGTCACGCCGTGGCGAAAGACAGTTTTTAATATCTATCACTTCACTGTGGTAAACTTGTTGCATTTGTCCTAAATCAAAGTCACGTATAACCTGAGGCCAAACAGCCTCTGCTTCTCCCGATACAACGGTGTTCACAAATCGTAGAGCCTCTTCGGTGCACATGGATGCGTGAATACCACCCATTACGACTGGAATTCCTTGTTTGCGGTAAAGGTCTGCGATTTCATAAGCCCGAGGTGCAGAAGCAGTGAAGGCTGTAATTCCAACAAGGTCAGCCTCTTGATAGGTGAAGGGTTCCCAATTTTCATCGAGCAGAATCACGTCCCAGGTATCAGGAGTCAATGCTGCGACGATGCCTAAGCCCATAGGCGGGAAACGCGAACTTTTATTTACTGTTAAGCCAGTATTTAAAGGATTAACAGGATTGATCAGGACCAACTTCCTTTTTCTCATAGTTTTGCCATTATAATAATTGTGAATAGCAATGGGATAAAATGTACTTCCATTACCAATGGTTTAGTTCAATGATCAATTGAACTATGAGTCGGTTGTAAGCAAAGTTGGGTGAACAGTTGTTTCTACAGCAGCGTCCGTATGCAGATTTAATACCAATTGTTCTATCGCTACTTCTGCTTTCGTCTGGCCAGTCTTTATCTTGAAATCAATATCAGCTAACTGCTGCAGGATAGAGCCGAGTTGCTTCAGTGACATTTGGCGAAGTTGCGCAAAAAAACTGTCTTTATTGCTCCATATTCGCAGTTTCTTTACAATCTCGCCGTTCCAGACACCCTTTTCGAGCATGGCTTTTGCACTGAACATCCTGCGGAAATGGTATGCAAATGCGCCTACTATTGAGAACTGGGCAGTTTTATCTTGTGCAAACATATTTCGCAGACGAGCCACGGCTTGCATCGTCTTGCCGGCGATTACAGCGTCAATCACCGCAAAGGCGCCGAATATGCGGTTGTGCCCTATCAGCGATTCTATATGGTCAACGGTTATGGTTTTATCGGCATCGGCAAATAGAGCCAGCTTGTCGATTTCACCGTACAAACGAGTAAGCTCATCACCAGTCAGCTCGACTAAAAGAGCGGCTGCGTCCTTGGTCAATTTTTTGCCGTGCGTATCTTTTGCGTGCTCGATGAGCAGTCGGGGCAGCTGCCAGGGTTTAGGTTCAGCTACACTGATTAGTTTACCGACCTTGGATAGCTTTTTGGCCAGCTTGGTTTGGCTGGGCCAACTGCTTACGGTGAGGATTAGTCTCCCCGTGGGACAGGGATTGTCAAAATATTTTTCCAGCAGTGTACGGTTATTAGATATAAAATCGTCTGCGTTTTTGACAACGACAACTCGTTTGTCGGTCAGAAAGGGAGCAGTCCGCAGTTCATCCAGCACCTCGGAGGCCAAAATACCGGCAGCATCGGCGGAAAAAAGCCCGGTTATTTTTTGGTGAGGTTGTAATAGCTGACCCAGAAACTTTTCGCACTCAGCACCGGCGAGAGAGGCATCTTTGCTGGCTATTACGTAGATTAGCTCGCTCATGATAAGAAAATCTTCGGTAGGGTGGGCTAAAGCCCACCGATAAGATCTAACGAATTTTGATACGCCATAGCGTATGCCTCTGGCGTATTAAATTTTATTTTTCTAATTCGACTGCTATCTTTTCAGCGGCCACAAGTTTGTCACCGGGTTTGAGCTTGATTAATCGCACACCCTGCGTGTTTCTGCCTATCGAGCGGATTTCATCCAGTCCGGTGCGGATAATCATGCCGTGAGCAGTTATCATCATCAAATCATCCTTGCTCTGTACGGCTTTCAGGGACACTACTTTACCGTTACGGGTGGATGTTTTGATATTTTTCAGGCCGACTCCGCCTCGACTCTGAGACCGGTAATTTTCCATACCAGTTCGCTTGCCGTAACCGTTTTCGCAGACAGTAAACAGAGCCGCTTTTTCCTCGACAATCACCATACCCACCACTACATCTCCGGTACGAAGCTTGATACCCTTTACGCCACGTGAGGCTCGGCCCATCGAACGAACCTCGTTTTCATCAAAGCGTATCGTCATACCATCGCGTGTCCCTAATATTATGTGGTCTTTGCCTGTGGTCATATCTACACCAATTAAGGCATCATTAGGGTCGAGATTGACTGCAATTACTCCGGTGATTCTTGGATTGCTGTAGGCGGATAGCTTCGTCTTTTTCACAATACCGTTTTTAGTAGACATAATCAGATATCGCTCATCTTCTTCTTTGTCGCCTTGTCCACCGAAACTGCTGACGTTGATTATGGATGCTATTTGCTGGTCGCCCAGCTTCAACAGGTTTGCGATATTCCTGCCTTTGCTCTGTCTTGACATGCTTGGGACATCATAAACTTTTAGCCAATAGCATCTGCCGCGGTTAGTGAAGATAAGCAGATAGTCATGAGTGGAGGCGGTAAATAAATGCTGAATAAAATCGCCTTCTTTGGTCTCTGAGCCGATTATACCCTGGCCGCCGCGACCCTGCTTGCGATATGTGTCTAATGGCATACGCTTTACATATCCATCGTGACTTACAGTGACGATGACTTCCTCCTCTGGGATGAGGTCTTCGATCTCGAACTGCTCGACTTTGCCCGTGATTTTTGTCCGTCTTTTGTCGCCGTATTTTTCTTTTATTTCATGGATGTCTTCCCGGATAATGTCCAGAAGAACCTGCTCACTGGCCAGTATTGCTTCATAGCCTTCTATCTCCTCGATAAGGGCTGCATACTCTTTAGCCAGCTTTTCCATCTCCAGGCCGGTCAGCCTTTGCAACTGCATGGTCAAAATAGCGTCGGCCTGTGGGCCGGTGAGGAAATGTTTGCCCTTGCTCTTTTCCCTAACAAATTCCTTCGGCAGAATCTTTTTGAGTGTGGCCACCTCAGCTAATCGCAGTGGCTTCTTCATTAAATTAAGCTTTGCTGTTGGTGTGTCCGGAGATTTTTTTATGATTTCGATAATTTCATCGATGTCGCTGACCGCCAGGATAAGACCTTCGAGAATGTGTGCTCTGTTTCTGCATCTTTGTAGCAGGAACCTGCTCCGCCTGCGGATAACAGTTTTGCGATGGTCGATGAAGCAATTGAGCATCTGCTTGATATTGAGAGTTTCGGGCCTGTTATTAACCAAGGCAATGTTGGAGATGGCGAAAGTGTTCTGCAAGGCCGTGTATCGAAACAGCTTATTTAACACTATTTTGTTGTCGGCATCTTTTTTCAAATCCACGACTATCCGCAGGCCGTGGCGGTCTGATTCGTCTCTGATATCAGCGACCTCCGGTAATTGGCCGCTATGAACACAATCTGCGATCTTGGAAACGATGGTGGTCTTGACCACCATATAAGGTATCTCGGTTATTACGATCCTTGTCTTGTCTTTCTTGGATGTTTCGATGTCGGTCTTTGCTCGGAGAGTCAGATGGCCTTTACCGGTGGTATATGCATCCACGATGCCCTTTTTGCCACAGATTATTCCGCCGGTGGGAAAGTCCGGCCCAGGCAGCAGTTCCATAATATCTTTGAAGCCACAGTTTGGATCGTCGATAACTAAAAAAAGCGCATCGCAGATTTCCGCGATGTTATGCGGCGCAATGTTTGTAGCCATACCTACCGCGATTCCGGTGGCTCCGTTGACTAAGAGATTCGGAAGCTTTGAGGGCAGGACCGTAGGCTCGGTTCGTGTCTCATCATAATTCGGCACAAAATCCACGGTGTCGTAGTTAATATCTTCCAGGATATCCATAGCCGGGCGGGTCATTCTGGCTTCGGTATATCGCATAGCAGCAGGTGGGTCGTTGTCGATACTGCCGAAATTGCCCTGCGGATTAATTAGCGGGTAACGCATGTTCCAGTTCTGGGCCAGGCGTACTAATGTGCCGTATGTAGCCTGGTCGCCGTGCGGATGGTAGTTGCCGCTGGTGTCGCCGACGATTTTGGCACACTTGCGGTGAGCGCTGCGTGGGCCGAGATTCAAATCGTGCATAGCCACCAGGATTCGGCGTTGCGACGGCTTTAAGCCGTCGCGGGCGTCCGGCAGAGCACGGGAAACAATCACGCTCATTGCGTAGTTGAGGTATGAATTCTTGAGCTCGTCGAGGATACGCATATCCTCAAAACGCTCCTGTGGTTTCTCAGTTTTTGTCATATCTTCTGTCTCGTTATTTCTGCCTTGCGAGTTTTGATTCTCTTCTGTCCGGCTTAGCCGAGGATAGAAGTAATCTACGCAAATTATTTACGCATTACCGCCTGTAATTCGCATTTTCTGAGCAGATAAATTACCCCCTATTAGGCGAAAAGTCAAGGATAACAACCGATTTCGGTTAAAGATTCGATGTAAAATCTGGCGGAAGTACAGCAGTCCCGCCAAAGGCGCATAGGGGAAAGTATTTAATCCGCTTGGATTGGGCTTAGCAGGGTTTGCCTCTCCATGGTATCTTGATTTCTAAAAGGCATTTCGTCAGATTTTCTTTTATTGCTGGTTATCCAGCCATCATAAGAAAATACTGCCATACCTCGACAATATCCCAATCCTTCTAAACGATGCTGAAGTAAAATGCTTATAGTTTTTTCGATTAGCCAACTCGTCTCGGCGAAGGCGCCAAGCCGTAGCCGGAAAAGACTATTTGCCTAAAATGTTCATATCTTTTCCTGTCATATTATCTTAATTTATCTGTACGCCTCCGGAGGCGACTTAAAGCCTTGCTTTTTGAAGAACAGAAACAAATTCGAGAATCAGACCAGCCTTACCTTTGACTCCCACCTTCCCGAATATGTTCACAAGATGAGCGCGTACCGTATTATATGAAATATCCAGCTTCCTGCTGATTTGATTATTATCCAAACCTTTGCAGACCAGCTTGGCAACCTGCATCTCTCTGGGTGTGAGATGCCAGCATTTCTTCAGATACTCCCACTGTTTTGCATTGTAAAGCATATTGTATATCCCCAAAAAAGAACCAATTATCTGATTAACTAAGCCAGTTAGAACCCAAACAGTGGATCGGTGGGCTGAAGCCCACCCTACAAAAATTTACACAAAATTATTTGCTGACTTACCATTGAGCTTCGATGTAGGGGCCGATGGGGCCTTCCGGCTTGGGTTTGGGCCGGGATTTCAGAATAGCTTCCGCAATTGCAACATCACTTTGGCGGGTAATTTTTATATTCGAAGAGTCCGCTTCTACAGTTGTAACTTTCCGGCCTAGCGCTTCTACAAGTTGAGAATCATCGCTGATTTTTCTGTCTTTCAGATTTTTAAGATTTGCATACGCTTTTTTGAGCAGCGAAGCATCAAATACCTGCGGCGTTTGCGCCTCGTACAGACTTGATCTGTCGACGGTTCTGATTATCGTTTTATCCTTTACCTCTTTTATGGTTGCTGAGACGGCACAGGCCGGTATTGCAGCGCCGGTTTTAGCTGCTGCCGCGATAACTGCATTAATCAATTCTCCTGTTACACAGCATCGCACAGCATCGTGGACGGCGATAAGATCAATTGTCTCTTTGACAAGCTCCAGTGCTTTACCTACAGTCTCGAAACGCTCGTTGCCACCGATACAAATCTTTACGTTAAAGAACTTCAAATTGACCCCCCATTTAACACTTACGAGCTCCTCATCTTCCGGCGATATAGCCAAAAGGACCTGTTTAACATCGTCGCGGTTGGAAAATAGTTCCACACTTCGCAGAAAGCATGCCCTGCTGGCTACATCGACAAATTGTTTTTTTCTCAACCCGCCGAAGGCGGCTTTGTTCCGGTCCGGGGCATCGCCTTGGCCGCTGAACCTGCTGCTCGGCCCAGCAGCACAAATAATTACAGCAATTTTCTTACTCATATTCAAACTCAGTATTATTTAATTCGTATAATCCACGAAATCCGTGGTTTAAAATTCAATGCCGCGACGGGAAGGCAATCCTTTATCAAACGGATGCTTCACATTTTTCATTTCCGTTACCAAATCCGCCATCGCAATCAATTCATCGGTTGCACCACGTCCGGTCAGAACAATTTCCACTGCAGGGTCTTTTCTGTCAATAATATTTTTAATGTCTTTCAATTCTGCTAATCCCTTAGAAAGACAGTAAACAATCTCATCAAGTATCAGCACATCATAGAACTTCATCTGGGCTGTTTGAGCTATTCTTTCAAGCACATCTTTGATCGCAGCCCGCGTTTCAGCCACGGTCTTTTCGTCGTCAGAGGATTTAGCCATATCCCATGGCACATCGAGCGCTTCGATTCTGATTCTGACCGCTCCTAACTGCAGCGCGAAACGCTCCCCAAGATCAAGGGACGGCGGCTTTAAGAATTGATAAATCAAAACCTTATTACCCTGGCCGGCGGCACGCAACGCCAGGCCGAACGCAGCGGTAGTCTTGCCTTTTCCGTCACCGGTATAAACTTGAACAAGCCCCTTTTTCAGCATACGAATATATTAAAGTCAAAGTCCGAGAATTGAAAATCAAAAATAAGAAAAGTAGGTTGGGGCTTGCCGCTCCGGCTCGGCCTTCTGGCTCCGGTTTGGCGCCTACGCCAAAACGAGTCGCCGAGATGAGTGCCCCACCACGACCTTATCTATTAAATCTTCAATAGGTTGTTCGCATGTTCGAACTATACTCCAAATATAGAATCGATAGTTGGTAAAATATTGTTTTTTAATCCTATAATCACTTTGTTTTTTGCCTACCAGGTGACAAGTTGTGAAAACTATTCTGATTGCCGGCGAACATGGTCAAATTTTCTTGACTTTGGACGGTTAATACGATAAACTAATAACGAAATAGTTCCCCGGGGGATATAGTTACAATGGAATGGGGGGTGTTCCTGAAATTCTTCTGCTGAGCACCCAATAAAAATCCGGCGACATAATGATGTGGAATCAAGTGCTGAACTTATTGTCGCTGTCAGAAGGGCGAAAAATAGTGACGAGGGTGACATTGGCTGTTGCACAGATGGCGGACTGAGGTGGTATATACTTGCCGTTGATACAGGTACCATTCAGCATTAGTTAAGGATTTCAACACACGTGTCACCACAGCTATAGTAGATGGCAGTCACCAGATTGCAGGTGCCCTTTGAGCACAGCTTTAGTGCTCGAAGCGAATCTGTAAGCAACGATGTATTAAGGAAGATGTTGAAAGCTGTCGCGGATAATCCGCGGCCTAAAATTGATTTAGAATGTTTTCGGGAGAAACAAAAATGAACAAGCTGACAATAACATTAATGCTCCTCGCTGCGGTTAGTTTAGCTATAACGGGCGCAGCAAAAGCCTCCATTCTTGGTACAGTGGATATAGAGCACAGTGGTTATGGAGCAAGTGGCGTTATGAGAGTTTGGGGCGGCGGCTTCAATGGCGAATACCTACATGGCGGTGTCTATATGCTCGATAAAACAGCCGGCACCGGCCAGGGAAATATCTGGCCTAATGACTTGGTCGGCGGTTTCTGCATTGAATTGCATCAATGGGCCCCGGATACAACGCTGAAATATGATGTGGTTAAGCCGAAAGAAGTGGACAACAGCTTTATGGGCGGCTCATTAGGCGCAGCGAAAGCCGATTATCTTGCCGAGCTATGGGGCAGATTCTATGACCCCGCCTGGGCAGACGGTGGGCCATATTCCTACGAGGAAAAGATTAAAGCCGAGGCCTTTGCTGCTGCTGTGTGGGAGATTGTATATGAGGATATGCCGACATCTCCGCTGGACTGGGATGTCACGACTGACGGCTCAGCGGGTTCCCATGGTTTTTATGCCAAGTATGTTAACGCGACCCTTGCTAATAGCTGGTTGAATGCCTTAACCGGTAGCGGTCCGAAGGCGAATTTGCTGGCATTTGTTAACGATGGAAAGCAGGACTATTTAGTTCAAGTTCCGGAACCGGCCACATTAGCTATGTTCGGCATCGGTGGTCTGTTGAGCCTCCTCAGGAGGAAAAGAACCAGCAGCTAAGGGACAAAAGGAGGAACTCCTATAATAGAAAGAAACAATTAGTAACCACTGGGATTTACGGATTGAGCGAAACGATCAAAGTCGCTGTGGGCGTTCCGCAGCACAGAGGAATGGGAAGATTAGTAAATGGGGGAGGAAATAAAATGAAAAGGTTAATAATTATTCCCTTACTCGTGGGAGTAGTAACACTTTTCAGCGGCAACGCTCAAGCGGGCTTTATCAATCCTGCCGACGATCCCAGTGCGGCACCTTTTACATGCGATTTCACCAACAGCCAGAATCAACACCAGTGGCAGTTTGACTATGATATGCCACAACTTGTTTTGAGTGAAACTATTCATTCTACTTCGCAGGACCCGGTTCTTATGAGCGGCGAAACTGATTCAGACCCAATTTTTACTGTTATTAAAACCATTACGAATACAAGCGGTGTTGACTGGACAGGTTACATTCTGACTCTATCAGGCGGTGCAATGCCCACTTTCGTTCTCGGAAGTGCCGGCTCCGGAGGGGGAAAGTTAAAAAATGTAGCGTATATAGATCCGGAAACTATTGTGTTTTACGGACCAAATCCAGTTAAGCACGGTGAAGTGCTAACGCTTCAATTTGATATCAATATTCCTACTGCCGGCCTGTTCGATTTTACATTAACACAAAACCCGGTTCCTGAGCCGGTGTCGATAGTTCTATTTGGTATAGGCGGTCTGGGGCTGCTCTGTCGCCGTCGTGTACCCGCCAGAGGCGGGCTGAAATAAAGGCCCCCCGTATTCACAAAAGCAGGCTACAGGATTGGGTTTAAGCAAAGCCTTATACTTTCCAGTAGCCTGTTTTTTTTATTCGGTCTGATCGTATCACACCTGCGCTGGT
>CAZQKO010000034.1:0-11043 GCA_964593945.1 uncultured Pirellulales bacterium
AAGTCCACCTTAAAAGCACTGGTTTTTTGTCTTGACAATGGGTAGGGGTATAGATTGTCCATAACTATTATCTCTAAGAAACCTCTAAGCTCCCCTGCAAACGACTTTGATTCTAAATGCTTGCAGGAGACCCTAAGGTGCTGCATCGCCCGCCTGCCTGAATATCTACGAAACGTTATAACATTGCGTGACCTGGCAGAATTGTCTTATCCTCAAATTGGCAGGATGTTAGGTATATCTGCAGCCACTGCAAGGGTGTACAGATGTAAAGCTATCCAACTATTGTCCGTATGGATGAGCAAAAAAGAACGAGAGATACAATGAAAAAGACAAGCACAAACAAATCGACCACATTTTCAGATGGGCTAAAAGAAGGCAAAATTAATAAGTGCAGACGGATAAGAGGTTGGCTGCATGAAGCGTTGAGAAGCCACTTTAGTCTCAATGCAGATTGGGTGCAAAATCATATTGCAAATTGTCCAAAATGTCAGCGGCGATTTTCTTCCGTCAGTAGAGTCAATCTCGCATTGTCACTTATAAAATCTCAACCTCACGAGCTTGATTTGCTAATGCGTGCAAATACGCAAGCCATTGGAGTATTGAAACATAGTCTTCGTGAGGCACCTAAAGCTCAAAAGCTGAAAGCAATGCAGCCCGAACCCAAACTGCTGGAAATATGTAGCATACATAAGCACTCTGCGGCAAACGTAGCAGCCTGTATAGCAATACTATTTCTTATGAAAACCGGTATTTTTTCCTTTACGGATACGGTCCAAACTCAGGGCCAAAAAGTCGTTAAACAGTATTATATCAACCAGGTAGGTAAAGATTTAGCGAGTGATATTTTTCACGGCTGAGCCGGGGATAAGCAGATCACCTCTGTAAAACTGTTTTGCCGGCAGTTTAGTTTGTTTAACCATTAGCGGATACTTTCCCGCTTGTTTCACTCCTGAATTGCAGCTACTGTTCCCTGTCCTACTCTGTAAGTTTCCGTTCACAACCGCTATACAAATCGGCAATAATCCACGTCCATTCCACGACAATGGATTCAGCATTGAATTAACAATCCACCGCTGCTGGACCACAGCCTGTTCCAACAACACAGTCTGAGAATGTCAGTATAAGCTGCTTATAAAGCGGCTTACAAATAGTAATCCAAAGCCAACCGAATACCATTAATCACCTATGCTTAAAGGTTCAGATTTGGTGTGAGACCTGAAACTTTTTACTCCTACAACAATTCGATCTATAATCTCAGACACCCTTTGCATGTAGAAATAGCCATTTCCAAGCATCTTTCAAGATTTTTCAGCTTACGTACCTGTTTTGGGGATTTAGGTGTCAACTGGGGTGTCAACTGCGTTTTTGAGGTTTCACAAGTCTTTGTTTTTTCAGAATTTGAATTTTCAGAGCATCGGTTTCCTAAACCGGAGGTCGCAAGTTCGAATCCTGCCGGGCGCATTATTGTAATCTAAATTCTTGTCCTACAACTTATGGTGCTCAATCCACTATTTTTGAGGCGGTTCAAATGGATTCGACAGGCTCACCACAAGTCCTCAAGAAAATTGTCTTCAAGTCCCGATAATTTTTTATACTTAAACACATAAAACTTCAGGTATTCTTCGGCCCGCAAGCGTTCAGGCGCGAAAACGGTACAATCCTGCCTTTTAAGTAAATTTTTTGTGTTATATTGTTTCGTTTCGCTATGCTCGCCCCCGTGACAGAATTAACTTATTTATACCCAGTTACCATAGGAGAATTTATACCAAGCAGACTATGTAATCTGAGTAAGTATAGTTGCAATAATTTGAATTAATTTATAAAATATAGGTAAGATACATAGTAAGAAACTTCGTCTGATGATTAGCTGTTGTTTCAGCTTCTTTGGATTTTGAATGGTTTTTTCAAAATAAGCCTAATGGAATTGCATAACTCAAACGATAATTGCAGAGATAATGTAAAGTCTGCATCTCAAATAATTGATGAATACGGTGATTTTATCTGGGCAATCGCTTTTGCCGAGGTTAAGAATAGAGATCAGGCAGATGATATATTCCAAGATTTTTTTCTGTCTCTCGTTTCCAAGCCTATACCTAATAACATCAATAATATAAAGGGTTATCTTTATAGGGCTATAAATAATGATATTGCCGATGCAATTCGTCGAGTGCAAAAATACAAAACTCACATTAACAAATATAGTCAGAAAATTACATATTCTATCAACAAAAGTAATTCTAAAAACGCTTTAGAAGAAGAACAAATAAATAGGATGTTTGATCTAATTAAGGAGCAGTTGCCAAGGAGCAGTGCCCAAGCTATCATTTTACGATACAAAGACGGCCAAAATACCAAGGAAGTCGCCGAAAAAATGGGTGTGAAAAGCAAGTCCATCAGTAGATATATTTCGACGGGGCTGAAAAAAATCCGCAAGCATTTAGCAGGAAAATAAGGGAATTACAATGATCGCTCCTAATCTTAATTCATTATGTAACGAGGCTGAGCCATATTATTATGATTTTCTCAGCGAGGAAAACCAAAAACTTATTCCAGAGCCTGTCATTAATCACATAAAACAGTGTCAACATTGCCAGAGCCAGGTATGCGAGCTTAAATCTGTTTTATACCAATACGAGAGCTTAGAACCAGAGAAAAGCCAAGCCAAAGCCGCTACAACTACAATGCTAAAACTACACTTCGCTTACATCGGCAAGAATGTGACTTGTGAGACTGTAAGGCCTTTTCTGACAACCTTGTTAGACCCAGCTTTAGAAATCAGAATACCTACACCGATAACGGCACATCTGGATCATTGCCAACAATGTGCTCATGACCTGGAAATAATAAGAAGCCTAAATCTTACCCGTAAACAGTTATGCCGTTTAAGCCAGTTATTTGTAGCGAAACCCGCCGATGATGGTGTTAGCTGCTTAGAAGCGCATTCTGCAATCATGGCGTTTGTATCAATGGCTTTTAGTGAAACAACCGAACAAGTCCTGAATCATCTATGCACTTGTTATTATTGTCACAAAGTTCTGTATCAATATAGAGAAACTGTTCTTACAGATTATCTGCGTGAAAAAGGAGGACAAAAAAATCCATTATGCAACCAGATTCCGGTTGCTGATATCTTTGACTACGTTGTACCGTATGGACTTGACCCTGCAAATGATCCATACGGCAAACTTCGGACTTCTCTTACGTCACATTTGCGAAGCTGCCCGGTGTGCCTGGCGAGAATGCAACAATTGCACGATACCGTATATGGAATTGTCGAACGTGCTGAATCCGAAATCGTTACAATATACCATGTAAACGAATCTGCCAGAGTTGCCAGCCGGTTCGATGAGCTCTACGGCGGATTCCCAATCAAAGTAGACGTGTTGAATCCCCAATGCGAAACAAAAGCTGCTGCGCCAATTCCTATGGTCGGCTTAGCAAATGCTCCGAAAGAAAAAATCTCGACAATTAAAGTGAAACCATTAGTCAAAACCGGTGTCGCAGCCGCTGCCGCTGTAATTATTGTGGCTGCTCTACTATTATTAAATATGCCAACAGCGAAAGCAGTTACTATTGACCGGATTTACAAGGCCATTGAGAAAATTCAGAATGTCTATATTTCAAAATTTGCACCTAATGACGTTGAACCAACAGAAGAAAAATGGATTTCACGACCACTAAATATTTATATAGCGAAAACTGGAAAAGAATTGGTTTTCTGGGATATCGCAAATAAGCTTAGAAAAACAAAACAGGTGGGGACAGATTCAATCGAGACAACACTGCTGTCTGATAACCTAATCTCTGAGGTCGAAAAAAGGATAACCGGCTCATTGGGCTTAGTGCCATTTTATGATATATCTGATGTGCCGCCCGATGCCGAATGGAGCCGGGTAACTGATAATGGCTTGCAAGCTACCGCACAAGGTATTGAGGTCTATGATCTGATATGGGTTGAAAAAGCATACGATGGTTCTAAAGTCTTCAAGAAGTGGCGGTTTTTTATAAACTCAGGAACTAATTTACCTCATCGAATTGAAGTTTATCGGAAATTAGCCAGCCTTGATAAATACACTCTCCTGTCAACACTGGTGGTTAGATATTTGAATGAGGGTGAAATTGAACCTGTTATTAAAGATTCTTTTTTTTAAAGGCACCAACTTCACCTTTTCCTACTTACTTGGTTTTATTTTGGAGTCCAAAGAGGGCGGATATTCTTGTAAGTATCGCCGGTCTTTTCTACGAATAAATTATCAGCTTTTATACGGCTGATGTGGCTATCTGCAAATCCAACATTGACTGTCTTGTGGGGGTGGCGGCCATATATAGCATCTTCCTCCTGGCCAGGCCATAAATTCCTTTCTCTATTCATTGAGAGGCCAGGTATGTACGCGGCATCTTCGATGGTACCGCCAAGAGAAACGGGAGGAGAATCCGTTGCATGCCACCAGTTTATCATACTGTAACCGGCATCGACTATGAGCAGAGTTTGAACAGGACGCGGCATATCTGCTGCGCGTAAGGGTGTTCCAATAAACTCGGCCTGGCTTTTTCTGCCCTGCGAGCTTTTGCATATAGACTGATTCACACCATAATTTCCAGATAGTACATTATATTTAAGCGTGTTATTTCTTATCTGTCTGGATGGGCACCAGAGAATTAAATTTTTCATAGGCTCTTTTTGTGAATAATCAGTGATATAATTAAACCACCACCATCCCATTCTGTCATATACAGCAGCTCCAGGATAACCACCAGGGGGCAGCTCTATACGAGTATTGTCAAATGAATATGGGAAAGTCGCATTTTCTGTCTCATACATGGTCAAGCCAAGAACCAATTGCTTAATATTTGAACCACACAGAGCGGCTCTGGCCTGCCGTCTTGAACTTTGCAATGAAGGGATTAATATAGCTACAAGAAATGCAATAATACTAATTACTACAAGTAATTCTATAACGGTAAAGGCTCTCCATTTCATATACCTTATTTTAGATTATTTCTTATGCGGGTCAACCCCAATAACCAGTCCACCCTCCGCAGTGCTACGGAGGACGGGCTTTAAGAGAGATGATAAAGCTAACTATTGACATGCCCACATAAAGTAACCCGTCCATTCGCCTGTTATGGTACAGTTCCAAGGATCATAAGGGTTATTTATACAAGGCGATGCAATAAACCTGAGCATTTTAGATCTCGTGCAACTGCCGCTCGGGGCGGATTCACAGCCCCATCGTTCAAAAAATTGTTGGTAGTAACCTCCACATTCTCCGCCGACATAATCACAAAATATTACGTTATATTCCTGGAACAATCGGGTGCAACTATAACCTGAACCACCAATTATGTTGCGTAGCTGGGCATCATTAATTTCAGCAAAGCTGCCATTAATTTGAATAGGCTTGTCGGAAATCAAAAGAGCTATGCCTTCAGGCCAGTCTATGCTAAAAAAGTTGACATCGATGCGGTAATAAAATTTATTATTTGCCAGATCTACGAGCCATACATATTGGTCATCGATATGATCAAGTACAACAAAATGGTTCTTCCCAGGAATATACAGAATCGCCTTGCAGCCATGTAAATTATTAAGCGTCTGGAGGTCAGTCTTAACAGCGAGGCAGGATAAACCGAGGTTTCGTGCAAATTGCTTCATTGCGTAAAGACTTGTGGTTTTATCCGGTCCACTCACTAATCGAGCGAACTGTTGATCAGCAGTATTTTTGCCTAACCATAAGGAAGCGTATTTTAAGGCTGCCGTTGCACAGTTTTGTGGCTGTGTGCCTTCAGACGCTGCGAAAGCCAATCTCTCAGCTAATAGCATCTCCGTATCTGCAATATGTGTATAACGATACATTAAGGATTTATTGGTAATGGAAGAGCAGTACTCAACCATAGCATCCGGTTCGAGGTTAACATTGAAGCTATAGGGTGCAGGAACAGCATCGCTAATTCTGGTAAGGTTCCAGAGGTCATACGATAATAGTCTATTCGACTGAGCATCGTATCGCTCAACAGAAATGCTAGCAGGAATCCAACTGCCTAATATCCGTTGGTAGCTATCATATTGTTGATAGATAACCGAATTGTCTGGTTTCTTTATTGAGCAAGACAATACCGCATAATCTCTCTCTGGGTCTAAGACGCAAAGTATTTCTGAGCCGTCTGAAGTGTTGAGCGTCAGATGTATCTGGGTTTGGCCAGCTATATGTCTCTCGTCCGCAGAAAATTTGGCGGTGGAAAGCCTCTCATACGTAAAATAGCCATATCCCCATGGAATAATTCCTGCCGTTAGCGGACCACTAACAACATGAGCAGTACTGCCTGTTGAGTCAACGACTACGTAATCAGCAGACAAAGCATAAATGGTGAACTCTTCTCCATCCCAGGCGAATACGCGTCTGGCATTGCCGTCCAAATCGAACTCTTCGGTCATAAAATTACCTTCCAGGTCTTTGCCCGGCCTTATAGAGTCCGTACGTGACGATACGTTGATTTCCCAGTAAAATCTATCTCCATCGTATCGTACAACCACTGTGGAGTTCATTTTTGATTCGTTGGACAACTTATAGCGGACGTTAAACGGTATGGCATCGAACTTCATTTTCTGCAATTCTTCCGTCAATTCCCTACTGTTCGTGCTGTTTCGATACTCTCGAATCTCTTGATTGATCTGACGGCTAATCTCAGGTGCGTCCGTAGTTTTTGGTGCTCTGTATTCTTCATGTGTTGCTTCGATAGTACCAGCAGAAATCCACGTATTTCTCGGTTGACTTGTTAGTTTTTGGAAGATTTCCAAAACCTCTGCTCTGTCCAATTGTCTATCTGCAAAAGCAGCACAATTGAGAGAAAACAAAATACCGATTACTAATAAAATGTTTTTTGAATTCATGATTACCTCCTCTTCTTAGCTTGGATAATGTAAAGTGCCTTTATAATTAGGGTTTCTCTGGCAAATACACTTGTCCTACCTACTTACCCTTATAGGTTAAGGTGACTCCAAACCCCAAAATGTTGATATTTTGTTGAAAATTTTAGCGTGAGAAAAACCCCGAAACTCCTCCGAAAAAAAGACTTATATCGAAAACAAAGAGCGCGAGAACATGCTCATTGCCTGCCCTGAGTAAAATCTTATTCACATAAGGCCGGTAATTGGGTATGGAATAAGTATAACCAACCACAGGCGGCATATCGAGCAGCTACAGCTATTGCGTGCTTTCAAGCCAATACTCGGTAAACAACAGTAAATCATCCCAATAAACGCTACCATCCATGTTGAGGTCGGTTCCACTACACCAGCCAGTATCGTTGCAATCGGTTAGCTGCCATTGTGAAGCAAATACGGCAAAGTCGGCGAAGTCTACGTTGGTGTCGCCATTGAAATCTCGTGTGGGAACATGAGAGAATACGAGAAAATAAATGGGATATTCCCAACTTACGGTATGGTCGTAGAATGCGACATTGCATGTGCCCACGCTTATGGCGGTGTAATCAATAATAAACCAATCACCTGCTACTGCAGTAAGGTAGCCTTCCATATTAAATAGTTGAACATCAGTCTCTGACCAGTCCCAGACCCGTGCCATATCACTTGCAGCAGGTAAATGTGATCCTGCCCAATCGTCTATGGTTTCATTGTAATCTCTAGCTGATAGCATTCCATAATCCCGGTCTTCTCCTATAATAGCCAGGTCGCCACTCCAGTAATCATTAGCATCTGAACTGACAATAATCGTGAGTCTGGTACCAACCATAGTATCTCGATATACAAAAGGAATGTTGGGGTCTGCAAGCTCAAGGGGAGTATTGCCGTCAGCTAAGCATACTCTTATTGAAACCTCTCCCCTAACTACCGAAGCTATATTAAGAAAAATAACGAATAATATCAGCTTTTTCATGATCTACATCCTGGCGAAAAACAATTTTAGGGTAAAAAGCATATAAAATCCGAATAAATCATTCAGAAAACTGAGAATGCTTTATTTCCATTAAATGTTTCTGCACCAATACATACAATCATTAATTATAATCAAATCAGTAACACAAATCAAGGAAATAGAGATGTGTAATATAAAAGCTCCCTTCGATGAGAATCCGCCAAAGTTTGAAGGTAGTGCATTAGATCCTGGATTGGGCACTATTTCCCTTGTTCGTACTATCCTGCGCAAGTACTATTTCTGCAACGCCGTTGCAAATTCTTACAGATTTTTCGGAAATATAATCGACAGCGGAGCTCTTATTTTTTACGATATAAGCGTTTCATAGGGATTAGTAGCTTATCATGCACCTTGGACGCGCTGGATCGCAATAGAAACGGACTCCAGATGGGGGTTTTATGGCGGGGAAGCACCTCATAAAACCGGGGAAGATCAGCCGACTCATGAAAATCGTAAACATTCGTTATCATTCGTCTTGTGAGAGGCAAGATACAGTAATTGATTTAAACCGTGTAATCTAATGTATGACGGCCACACATGGTATGTGCTTGGCAGGTCGGTCTTCAAAAAGACCTCCGCGCTTTTAAAATTAGAAGGGTCAAGGAATTAAACATGTCGGATAAACGTTTCTTTGAAGATAAGGAATTTGATATCGGTGAATATCTCGGCAGGACCCGGTCAATGGTACCCAAAAACAAAATCTATAATGTCAAGCTCAGATTTACGGCGGTAGTAGCCTTTGATGTTGCAGCAGTCCAATGGCACAGAACACAAAAGGTTACCTTTGAAGACGATGGTTCTGCGATCCTGGAGTTTCGCGTAGACGGGCTGAATGAAATAATATGGTGGATCCTAAGCTATGGCGATCGTGTACAGGTTCTTGCACCAAAGACCTTACGGGAGAAAATCACCGAGATAGCTCAGCGTGTTGTAGAAGCCTACAAGCAAGAATCGCACGCTAATTAAGCTTTAGGTTACAACATATCCCCCATTTAGTCTGTAGGTACCCGTCTTGGCGCAGGCCAAGCCGCAGCGAGACTTGTGATAATCCTGTGTAGTACTTCTATGAGAATGATTCTAATTACAAGAAAATTGGTCTTGCTACCCTTCGTAAGTTACCTGCGGTCCACTTCAGCTTTTTGCCTGGTCGAGGATGAGGTCCTTTACTTTCTGGCTGGGTAAATTAAGCGCACCATAAGCGGCAGCGGCTGAGCTACGAAGACCAGGATCGGTCTCATCCGATTTGATAAGCGCGTAAATCTCATCAAGCGTGTTTTCAGCAAGCATATTGGCGTTTATTTTCGCCGATGTAGCCAACGAGTTGAACGCCAATATCCGCACATCAAGCTCATTGCCGCTATTCAGACCCACCGCTGCTATCGCACGCTGAGCATCAGGGCTGCCAAGATGAGCCAAAATCTGACTGGCAATAATCCGAATGTCACGACGGCTATCATTGGTTGCATTTATAATCGCAGACTGAGCCAAAGACAAATCAACAACCCGATTGCGAGTCTGAGCCAGGTTTAACATAGCTTCAGCCGAGCGAAAGGCGTAGCTGTCGGCTAATTCTCCACTCCATCGCTTTGTTTCTTCGCCGGCCTGCTCTGCTGTTTGTCCGAGAGCCTCAGCCAAATTCGCAGCGACAAGCTTACTCTCAGTGAAGCTTTGCTGAGGACCTGCTAAGGCTATAGCTATCGCTGCACTATATCTTACCGCTCTGTCATCGAAAGTAAGCGCCGCAAGCAAGGGCTGTTCCGGGCTGAACGGATAAAGCAATGACTTTTCGCCCGCCGTAACAGCCAACGCCTCGACAGCACCAAGTGCCACATCGGCGTTTCTATCTTTAATAGCCCTTGCCAACGCCTGATGCAGATACTCAGGACCCGCAGTGGTGGCATAAACAAGTGCATTGGCATGCCTTTGGCCAAAGTAGGCCGGCATTTCAACGCCGGCCGATTCAGCCTTAAAAAAGGCAGCGAGCCACATACCAATCGCATAGCTAAATCCTGGATCGGCTCTGAGCGCCCACTCACAGCACCGCATCGCCATAAGCTCGTTGAAATAAGCCTTATCGACCTCTTCCCGGGTCAGCCTCTTCCGCTGTGAGTCCCAGAACCATATATTGGCAAAATCGGCATCCTCCGCCGGTGATAAAGATTGGGAATGATAATAATAACCCTCCGCAAGCCTGAAGAACAATTCCGCAGCGAGAACCTGTGCCGCTGAAGGATCAATTTGTCTTACACTCGCTGCTGCCAAGCCCCTAAACTCATTAGAATTGTCCTTCTCGATAATGTATTTTAGATATGCCAACGATTGTGGATAGCCAATTTTGCCTAAAGCTCTTATTATTTCCGCTTTTACCCCGGCATTTTCCGTCTGCAACGCAGCGACAAGCGGCCTTATCGCAGGCCGACCGATTTGCGGAAGTGCCCATATAATGTTTTGTAATTCATCCGCAGGGCAATCAACCATTGCATCGAGCATAAATGGAATCGCATATTCACCCGCATCCTGGAGCCGTTTCACCGCCGTGAGTTTGCCGCGCTCTGTACTACTTAGCCTTTTTATCTCCTCCACGATAATCTTAGGCTCGCTTCGACGAAGGAATCTACCCCGGTCTATTACAGCCGTAACCTTGCCGGCCAACTCCACCAGCTCCGCGTCGGAAGAAAACTCATTGACCCTTAACAAAAACGAATAACCGGTTGGATTTGCCTGACTTAAGTCAAATAATTCCAAAGGATTAGGCTCACTTTTTAGAATAACCTGTGCATATCCTTTGGCCAAGTCGAATCGGCCGATTTGAGTGTAATGTAAAAAGTCATTCCAATTCTCTTCGAGACTGGCGGCCAAACCTGTACCAGCCACAAAAAATACTGCTATTAAGGCTACTATGACGGTTGGATTCGACAATCTCACCACAAGTTTTTTGCTAAACATCTAAATCTCTCCAAAAGTGCCGGCCGAAGGCCGGTTTGATCCAGTCCAGGGCTTCGCCCTGGCTGCTAAATTTGGGGCTTCCCTGCCTACAGGCTGTTGATAAAACATAAGTCATTATAGTAATCGTTCCTCCTGGCCACATACTACAGTAAAATCTCTT
>CAZQKO010000034.1:11143-17785 GCA_964593945.1 uncultured Pirellulales bacterium
CATAAGTCATTATAGTAATCGTTCCTCCTGGCCACATACTACAGTAAAATCTCTTTTCTGTCAATAAAAACCCGCTTTCTGCAAACTCAATAAATAAAGTTTTTAAATCTTTCATGCTTGAATATTCATAAATTTGCCAGTATAATATTGGACGTAAGAGTTTGATTTACCTTAAGCGAGGCTCGGATTCAAAGAAATTAATAAAGGGAGAAAGCGATGAAAAAAGCAATTCTATTTTCATGTGTACTGTTATTAGCAACTTCCTGGCTTGTAAAAGCAACCACCATTGACAATAACGGACATACGACGGAGCCGCCATGGAAAACACTCGGCGGCGATTTCAAACGAACAGGTTTAAGCAAACACTCTGGACCGGAGATCGGTTGTGTCAAATGGAAGTTTGAGACAAATGGTCCGATATCAACAAGCGTTACAGTCGGTGCTGATAACAGAGTGTATATTGCCTGCGAAGACGGGAAACTATATACGCTCGATATCAATGGCAACTTATTGTGGAGCTATGATGCAAATTCACCGCTGCTTAGTTCACCAACCATCGGGCCTGACGGCACTATATATGTTGGGAGCCAAAACGGTAAACTACATGCGATTGATATTAACGGCAGCTTGCAGTGGACTCATAATACCGATGGGTTGGTCTATTCGTCTCCAGCCGTATCAGAGGACGACAATGTATATGTTTGCTCACAGGATGGAACTCTCTACGCGCTGGCTCAGGATGGCAGCGAGTTATGGCGATTTGAGACATCTGGATCGGGAAGGCTTTCCGGCTCGATTTTAGCTTCGCCGGCAATAGGCGATGATGGCACTGTTTATATTGGCGGGCTGTATGACCCTAATCTCTATGCTCTCGACCCGCAAACCGGAAGTGTCAAATGGAAGTGCAATTTTGAATCTCGTGGCTGGCCTTTCGCCTCGCCGGTTGTCGGAAACAACAGCACAATATACCAGACGCTGCTTTACGATACCAAACTTTATGCAATCGAACCTGACAATGGCTCTATTATCTGGTCTGTAAATTTAGCAGACCCAAACAGCAACTTTTTTGATCCCAACTATACTAAACACTATCCGGATGCAGATGGCTGGTCCGAGCCGGCATTGGGGCCGGATGGGACTATCTACGTCAGCTTCGATGACCCATATCTGCGGGCAGTTGACCCCAACGGAAACATAAAATGGGTGACATCTCTGGGAACGACCGGCGGTTTTACCTTAGCTGTCGGCAACAACGGTCTTATTTATGCCGCCAGCGATGACGGTTGTCTTTACGTAGTAGATAAAAATGGTAAAGAAATCTCTCGTTTCCAGGTCGATGGCTGGTTGAACTACCCCGTAATAGCAGCAGATAACATGGTGATTGTTAGTGATTCGAGAGATAATTCAATACTAATTTCACACCCAAATAATGCCGTCTGGGCAATCACCTCTGTCGGCTGTGAAGGTCGAGAGTTTGAACTAAAAGACCTTCAGGTGAGCAGACGTTTGCCAAGGTAAAGTGAAGAACCGGTCAAGGGTAATATTATGAAATCAAGAATAATTTTTACTAAAAAGGATGTGATCGTTGCTCTCGCCTGCGTGGTTTTTCTTTTGGCTGGCTTAGGCGCCGTTGGTGGCAGCGGGCGAGAGCGTGCCAAACGCATCGTTTGTCTTGCCAATCTAAAACAGCTAACCGCAGCGTACAACGTGTATGCGGATGAAAACGATGGAATACTGCCGCTGCCCATAACAGCCGGTTACTGGCTGCAGGATATCGCACCCAATACGGTAAACTTCATGCTCGGCACCGGCCTGACACGAAAGATGTTCTACTGTCCGTCAAATGCTGCACACCAAAAGTACAACGACCTATTCTGGTTATACGCTAATAATTCGTGGAATGGAAAAAGATTCACCAGGGAAAGTGGTTATATTGTGTCCGGTTATTGCTGCATATTGCAGACTATCTGGGGAACTCGGCCGGATATTGTAGCTTATAAAAAGGACACCGAGAAAAAGATATGGTTAAGAACAAACCGGGAGAGTTCTCCGGCCACTCGGGAATTGTGCATCGATTCAATAATGGGTATTCCACAAAGCAACACAAAGTACGGGCGTAATTTTGGCCAAATCCCCGGGGGTATATATGCTCAAAGTGGAGTGTATGACCGGACAAACCATTTGATGAGTGACGGCAATCCTCCCGGCGGAAATATCGGCTTTTTAGATGGTCATGGCGAGTGGAGGATATTCGACCCGGATATTAAAAATGGTGCTGCAGTACCTCGATATGGAAACACGCCCGGCTTCTTCTGGTAAAGACCAACCTGTTTCGTTCTACAGGTGGGCTGGTGGCACAGGACGTTCAATACGGAAGGTCCATGGATAGTAGCCGGTAGTGTGCAACTAAGCAACTGGCCCGAATGGATGAGAAACTTTAAGGACTACTAATTTTAGAGAAAACTCAATGAAAATAGCTTTTACAAAAAAAGATTTGGTAGCCGTGTTAATCTGTGCTTTGTTTCTATTAATGAACCTCGGAGCAATTGGTGACAGCGGCCGAAGAAGGGCCAAAGAGATAGTTTGTCTTTCAAACCTGCACCAATGGGGTCATTTCTTCTCAATGTATACCGAAGCAAATGACGGCAAATTCTGGACCGGCGTTTATTCCACTGGATATTGGTGGCCTTGGCAACTCGAAGAGCAGTATAAGGATTGGAAGCAGAATAAAACATGGTTTTGCCCGACTGCAACAACACCTATAGTTGACGAAAAAGGAAATATTTCGCCAACACTTAATACCTTCAGTGCCTGGGGTATCTATAAAGGTGACCAAGGAGGGTATAGTTCAGGTCCAAATGGCATAGCTGGAAGCTATGGTCTTAATGGCTACGTTCTTAATATACCAATTAATACTACATTTGACAGAGGCATATCTGCAAAGAATGGATGGAGGACCACTAATGTGGACGGTGCAAACAATATACCATTGTTCATAGATGCCTTGCGTTTTGATCTCTGGCCACTTGAATCTGATGTCCCTGCTATTGATGAATTTGCTACCTGGACATCCAATAGCCACATGGCTCGATGCTGTATTAACCGGCACAATGGAGCGGTAAACTGCCTCTTCTTGGACTTCTCTGCAAGAAAGGTTGGACTTAAGGAGTTATGGACATTAAAATGGCATCGAAGTTTTAATATAGAAGGCCCATGGACATTAGCCGGTGGTGTGTGGCCGAGCGACTGGCCTGAATGGATGAGAAATTTTAAGGATTACTAATAACGATATAGAATAGATGCATTATGGTCAAACGAAAAGAATTTAGGCCGTTAGATAGATTAAAACTTCTAACGGGGTTTACCCCGTTAGAAATACGCATTAAAAACAGCTATCCTGATAGGTTAGTATCGCTTCTAACGGGGTTTACTTTAATAGAGCTGCTGGTCGTAATTGCCATTATCGCGATACTAATGGCAATATTAATACCGACACTTAAGCAGGCTAGAGAACAGGGAAAACGCTCAGCTTGTCTTAATAATCTGCGGCAGCTAACCCTTGCATGGAATTTGTATGCTGATGATAACGACGGCAAAATGGTATGCGGAAATACACATAGATCTGTAGATGGTAAACAAAATAAATACGCTTGGGTATATTATGAAGGCGGTGACTCAGAGCAACAAATTCAAGGGATCAAAGACGGGAAACTATATCCATATTGTAAGATCATAAAACTCTACAAGTGCCCAACAGGTATACGCGGGGAGGAAGTGACATACGCTATAGTCGATTATATGAACGGACATGAGGCAATCGAAGGGGCGACTCCCGCCCCACTAAAAAATCGGCTGCAAATTCGAAATGCCTCCTCACAAATTGTTTTTCTTGATGAAGGCCGGCTGACCGTCTCAAGCTGGACCGTATATTATTACCAGGAACGATGGTGGGATCAGATTACTGCCAGGCACGGTAATGGAACAACCTTCGGCTTCTCTGATGGGCATAGTGAATATTGGAAATGGAGCGACCCACGCACCATAGAAATCGGCAAAACAGACTATACTGCCGCTCTGACATCGCTATCACCTCCTATCGATGATCTGTATTGGGGACAAGGCAATGAAGATTTACACAGAGTTCAAAGAGGGACATGGGGGAAGTTAGGGTATGAACTTTCCCGCTGATTCCTGCGGCCATCAGATATTAAAAAACAAATCTAATTTGTAATCTGGATTTTGTCTCATTTTTTAATATAATATAGGATATAAAATCTGTCTTGCTCAGAGTACTACCCTAAAAAGGCAAACAATACGACTAAGACAAAAAGGGGGAAATCGTGAGTAAAGAAAAAGGGTTTACGTTGATAGAATTGCTGATTGTAATTGCCATCATCGCGGTGTTAATGGCGATATTGATGCCGACACTGCAGCGGGCCAGAGAACAGGGCAAACGCGCAGCTTGTCTGAATAATCTGCGGCAGCTCATCCTTGCATGGAATTTGTATGCTGATGATAACGACAATAAGCTTGTGGGCGGTGATACACGTCAGGGTTATGAAAACTGTTGGGTATATTGGGAAGATAGTCTTTCAGAAAAAAACAAAATACAGGCTATAAAAGACGGATATTTATATAATTACTGCCAGGACAAAAAACTCTACAAGTGCCCTACAGGTGTACGCGGAGAGGTGGTGACATATTCTATAGTTGCTTATATGAACGGCCATCCTGCGGTTCAAGGAGCCACTCTACCTCCATTGAAAAGTAGGCTGCAAATTCGCAATCCAATTAAGCAGATTGTTTTTCTTGACGAAGGCCGGTTAAGCCCTTCAAGCTGGACTCTCTATTATTACCAGGAACGATGGTGGGACCAAATTTCGGCAAGACACGGTAACGGGACAAACCTTGGTTTTGTTGATGGACACAGTGAATACTGGAAGTGGAAAGACCAGCGAACAATAGACATTGCAAACATGGATTACTACTACTGGCAAAATACAGGCCGGTTGAGCAGTCTGGCTGATTCACCCGGCAATGAAGATCTACATAGAGTGCAAAGAGGTGCATGGGGGAAATTGGGGTACGAGCCTTCGAACTAATATTTGCACTCGTTGATTCTACCAACCAAATTACTCAAAAGCCTTTCGCAGCAGGTTTAGGCTTTTGGGTATGGCCGTTTTGTAGTCTTCGTTTCCTTCGAATTCGAGCGACACATAGCCTCGGAAGCCATGTTTGCGCATTATCCGGGCAATGCGGATATAATCCAAATCGAGCGTATACCAGATACCGCCGCCATAGTAGGTTTTGACCTGCATAAATACAGCCTCCGATGCGCACTGGTCGAGCTTGTTATAGGGGTCTTCGAGAAAATTGCCTGTATCAAGCAGTACCTGCAGCCAGGGCGAATTGACGGCTTTTATTATCCTCATAAGGCCTTCGGGCGTCCGTGACAGGCCCCAGTGGTTTTCCAAGCCGAGGATTACGCCGCACTTCTCCGCGGCAGGCAGACATTTTTCAATGCTGTCAATTACCCATTTAAAGCCCTCATCCTCGGTATATCCCGGCAGGACAGGTTCAATGCCGCGGTCCTCCATCAGTTTGTCGAAGCTTTTAGTAGTGCCCCATCTGCCGGTGTTAATGCGTATGATGGGTATGCCGAGACTATAGGCCAACTCTATACATTTAATGGTGTGGTCGATATTTTTCTGTCTTTTTGCTTCGTCAGGCGAGACGAAACTCTGATGCGTGGATAGGCAGCACAAGTCAACGCCGTTGATAAGGGCACGTCGTTTGAGGTTTTGGAGATAATCGTTGGATTCCTTTTCCATTTGAATATGGAGTATATCCACACCGTCAAAACCCATCCGCGCAGCCTGGTCGATGCAGGTTTCGATAGGAAGTTTCAAGCCATCTTTGAAACGCCAGAAGGAATAGGTAGCAAGAGCGATGCGGTTGGATTGAGTGTGCTTTTGTTCCGAACCGGGCGTTGCGGTATTTGTTTGTTCGTCAGGCTCCTGGCCAAACGACCGAGAATTGAAACCGATAGCGGCTGCAACAGCAGCGCAGCGCCCCAAAAAAGTCCTGCGTTGAATCATTTTTCTCATCGTTTACTCCAAACTTTATCCGCCGTAGGCGGATTTAGCTCACTCCCGTAAGGGATCCCATAGGGATTTAAATACTTTTATTTGTAACGGTATTAAGCTCAGCAGCTATTTGCATAAACCGCGGCATCGTGTAATCGAAGAACCGCTTATAGGCATCGCAGAAATAGCTTACTCGTTTCTCGATACCTAATGCTCGATGCTTAGTACAGCCACCGCGGCAGACAGCAAGATGTCTACAGAGAAGACATTTGTTATCGAGATTTAGCTTGGCTCTGGCAAAATCCCGCTTCTTGTCACTGACTGCCAGCTTTTCTATCGGCGTTTCAAAGATATTACCCAATCGCCAGCCGGATTCAACAAAAAAATCACAACAAAAAGCATCGCCGGTGTGCTCAACAACAATATACTGACTACATTGCCTATCGAATGTGCAAATAGTGTGCCTTCCCGTAATGCAATACGAAAGCACAGAATCAAAGACACGAATGCTTATATTTCCTGAGCCGTGGTCGTACCAGCGGTCAAATAACCTGCA
>CAZQKO010000035.1:0-17657 GCA_964593945.1 uncultured Pirellulales bacterium
TAGCGAGAATGGAGAAAATGTAATCACCTTGTTCGGTGCTGCATACGCCTGAAAACGATTTGACGCTGCTGATGTAACCCGTTTTACCAAGAATTCTGCCCTTGTATTTTTTCCCTTTGAAATAACCAGAGATTGTGCCATCCACCCCCCCTACCGCCAGTGAGTCTTTATAAAGCTGCCAATTCTCGCTTTTATAGATACTTAATAATACTTTTGTTAAAGCATTTGCACTGAGCTTGTTTTGCTCACTTAGACCGCTGCCGTCATCGATATAAAACTGACCTGAGTCGATACCAAGCTCTGACAGGTACCGGGAAATCATTTCTCGGCCCTTATCCCAACTGCCATTTCTTCTGTCCGGATTACTTTCGGCGGCGATAGTTTTAAGCAAGGCCTCTGCCGCCAATCCCAAGCTGTTTTTGTTACAACGTGCTAAACAATCGGCTATTGGTGTGACATATTCTGCAATTATTTTGACATCGTTGTCATCGGTCAGTGGCTTTTCTATTATCTGACCACCTGCAATAATTCCTGCATCAGCTAAATGCTCTGCCAGCAGAAAGGCAAAAAACCCGGCAGGTCTTTCAATCGCAACTTCAAATGGGCCTACCTCTTTTCTACACTTGCCAAAAACGGTGATTTTATTAGGCTCACGATTTCGATATGAACCGATGGTGCTGCTTCCACTCGATACCGGTTTGACATTATTTATAAATTGAATATATTTTGTTTGTGGCTCAACAAAGACAGTCACTTCGCCTGCGAGATTTTTTGCGCTTATCTTGACACAATTGTCGTTGAAATTCAGCCCACAGACTTCACATTCGTACCAGCGGTTTAATTCCGCTTTTGGCCAGCTTGGATGAACGAGCTGGTCGTCAAATATGTGACTATCAACAATGATGCCGTTTATGGTTTTTACGCCATTGCGTTTCAGCGCTGTCGCTATGTCTCTGAGTACCCAATACCTCTCTCGGCCATATTTAGTATCAGTAACCTCATCGCCTAATAACGGGTCGCCGCTTCCTATTATTACAAGAGTATTGCCGTAAAGCCCGACTTTTGTTTTATATTCGTAACCAGGGCCTAAATATTTTAGTGCGGCTGCAGTAACGATTATTTTCATATTCGAGGCAGGTATCATTGACTGTGTTGCTTCATGGCTATAGACTGCTTCGCCAGAATCGGCTTTTATGATGTGAATGGAAAATTGAACCTTTCTTTGCGAAGAGCGCCCGATAATGCCATTAACTTCTTTTACTAAATTTGCCTGGGCAACACTAACGAAACTGACGATAAATACAATTATTAGAAATAGCTTTTTCTTCAGAGAATCCATATAGTGGTCTATTATTATATAACTGAATCAGAATGGCAAGTAAGACGAAAAATAAATCGAAATGCCTTGCTTGAAATAGTTAATGAACATCTGTAAAACTGAGTAAAGATTAAGAAGTGACATTTTTGTAGAATTTTGAATTATGTTGGAATTTCTCTTATATCCTAAATCTATAGCTGTAATCGGGGCCTCACGAACACCCGGTAAGGTTGGCAACGAGATATTGGTCAATCTATCAGCAGGCGGATTCCAGGGACAAATCATACCTGTGAATCCTTCTGCTGAACAAATTCTGGGACTAAAGTGCTTCCATGATTTGGGTGCATATACAGACAGTATCGACTTTGCCATTATTGCAGTGCCGGCTCCATCTGTTCGTGATGCTGTGGAAAGCTCAATTAAAGCGGGAGCAAAGGCCGTAGCTGTCGTCACGGCGGGCTTCGCAGAGATCGGGCTGGAAGGAGCTAAGAGACAAGCTGAAATTAAGCAGCTTTGTTCAGAAAAAAGGGTCCGTCTGCTGGGTCCAAATTGCCTGGGTATAATTAATACAAGCCACCGTATGAACGCTTCCTTTTCGAAACAAATGCCGAAGGTAGGCTGTATATCAGTTTTGTCTCAATCCGGTGCGGTCTGTACTGCGATGCTGGACTGGGCTGATGCGCGAGGGCTGGGCCTGGCAAAGGTAATTAGCATCGGTAATAAAGCAGATTTAGATGAGAGCGATTTTTTATCGGCATTAGCGGTTGACGAACAAACAAAAGTTATTGTAGGTTATCTTGAGAATATCACTTGTGGTGATAAGTTCATTGAAGCCGCCCGTTCGGTCACCTCTGCAAAGCCCGTTGTTTTATTGCGGGCGGGATTCACCCGGGCGGGAACAAAAGCGGCATCGGCGCATACCGGCAATATAGCCGGTGATGATATTGCGTACGGCGCAGCATTTAAGCGGGCCGGTATAATAAGGGCCGAGAGCTTTGACCACCTTTTCGATTACGCCGCAGCGCTGTCGATGCAACCACTGCCAAAAGGCAACCGTGTGGTGATTATAACCAATGCGGGTGGGCCGGGCGTTATGGCCGCCGATGCGGTGGAACAATCCGGCTTGAAAGTAGCTACCCTAAACGGCTATAGCGCTGCTACGCTGAAGCAAAAGTTACCCGCGGCAGCCATTGTCGATAATCCAATTGACGTATTGGGTGATGCCGATCCCCAACGCTACGCCACGGCTGTTAATGCCGCTCAGAAGGATGAAGCGGTTGACGCCATCATCGTAATTCTTACGCCACACGCTATGACAAAGCCGACCGAAACAGCCCGAGAGGTTGCCGCCTGCAGCTCCGGCGAAAAGCCGGTCGTCATAGTTTTTTTGGGAAGTGCCGATGCGATGCCGCATTGTAAGGAATTGGCTGAATCCAACCTGCCATACTATCCTTCTCCAGAGCGAGCGGTTGCGGCACTGCGGGCCATGTATGAATATGCGACCTGGAAACGACGCCCTGCGCGTGCTGTCACCCGCTTTCCGGTTAACCGTCATAGAGTTGAACGCATTATATCACGACATCTAAAAACAGGCCACTTTCAAATGGGCGAGGTAGAAGCCAAAGAAATCCTGCGGGCTTACGACTTTAATGTACCTGATGGCCAGTTGGCCAACACGCTGGAAGAAGCTGTCCAAGCCGCTGAAAGAATCGGATTTCCCGTCGTTATGAAGATTGTCTCTCCCGATATTCTACATAAATCTGATGTGGGCGGTATTAAGCCGAATATATCAAACTCTGAGCAGGTACGCGATACCTTTGACTTGCTGACTATGCGGCTTAGCAGACGTGCTCCAAAGGCAAGGTTGAACGGCATTTATATAGAGAAGATGTGTGCAGGCGGCCTGCAGGTCATTCTTGGTATGACCTGTGATCCACAATTTGGGCCGATGCTAATGTTCGGATTAGGCGGTATTTTCGTAGACGTGCTCAAGGACGTCTCATGTTATCTTGCACCAATCACTGCTGATGAGGCGATGCAAATGCTGCTGGAAACCAGGTCATACGCATTGCTTAAAGATGCCCGCGGTCAGGCTGATATTGATTTATCAGCGATTACAGGTGGACTTCAACGAATAAGCCAAATGGCTATAGATTTTCCGCAGATTACTGAGCTGAATATCAATCCATTTATTGTCGGAAAAGTCGGAACTGAATCCGTAGCTGTTGACGCAAGAATAACTCTTGCTCGAACTGGTAAAAGGTAAATGAGCAGATCCAATCCCAGCAACGAAAATAATCGTCTCTTTCAAGATGCAAAAGAACAAGACTCCGATAATTGGCAGAATAGCTACCGGAGTATTATCGCTTCAGCAAAAGAAGCTATCGCACGGATTCGTCCTGGCCAACACGTGTTTATCGGTACCGGGTGTGGCCAACCTCAGGTGCTGATTAATACTCTAATAGACCAAGCCGCCAAGTTAAATGATGTGGAAATTATACATCTGCTGACCCTAAGTGAGCCGTACTACCGCCATAAGGAACTGGCTAAGCACTTTCATATCAACAGCTTTTTCATCGCCGGCAATGTCGATGCCGACATGCAGGATAGACTCGGTGATTACACGCCGATATTTCTTTCTGATATCCCTCGACTCTTCCGCTCGGGTCAGCTCCCTATAGATGCCGCTCTGATACAGGTGACTCCTCCCAACCAACACGGCATGTGCTCTTTAGGCGTTTCCGTCGATATTACCAAAAGTGCGGCTGAAAACGCAGGGTTGGTTATAGCACAAGTAAATCCGCAGATGCCGTGGACTCAGGGAGACAGCTTGCTGCATGTCCACGATATTGACCTGCTCGTACCCAGCGACCAGCCTCTTATTGAAGCCAATCTGCCAAAACCCACGGAGACCTCACGTCGTATAGCCGAGTACATAGCTGCTCTGATACCTGATGGTTCCACGGTTGAGCTGGGCATGAAAAATATCGCCCTTGCTGTACCCGAATTTCTAAAAGACAAACACGACTTAGGTATTCACACCGAGGTAATGACGGATGCCATCATTGAGCTGTTTGAATCTGGAATAATAACAGGTGTGCGAAAAAGTATCGACCGCGGCAAAATTGTTGCCAGCTTTTGTATGGGCACGCGGAGGCTTTATGATTTCATCGACGATAATCCTCTGTTTTCTTTCCGTCCTACGGATTATGTCAGTGACCCGCACCTAATCTGTCAGCAGCATAACATGGTTGCCATCAGTACCGCGCTGGAGATTGATTTAACAGGGCAAGTCTGTGGCCGTACGCTACATACGGATTCGACAAGCTCACCACAAGCAAAGTTCTTCTCCGGCTTAGGCAATCACACGGATTTTATTCATGGTGCTGCCAGGGCACGAGGAGGCAAGTCAATTGTAGCTCTGGAGTCCACCCGTAACAGAGGCAGCGTTTCCCGTATTGTTGTTCATCTCAGCCGTGGTGCTGGTATAACAGCTACAAGCTGTGAGGTGCATTATGTGGTCACAGAGTTCGGCGTTGCTTATCTCTATGGCAAGAGCCTTCATGAGCGTGTTTTAGCACTTATCAGCATAGCGCATCCGGAATTCCGAGCCCAATTACTGAAAGAGGCAATCGAGGACAATTTTATCAGCTCCGATTTGGCCACTGTGGAAGGAAAAATCTTAGTCGGACCACCGGAATTAAGGACTTCTCTATTGCTTAATGACGGAACGCAAATAAACTTCCGGCCGATGCAACCAACCGATGAGAAGCGAATGAAAGATTTATTATACTCACTTTCGCAAAAGACATTCTATTATCGCTTTATGTCAAACATAACGCGAATACCGCAAAAGCAAATACAGAACTTCGTATATATCGATTACCGCAGCGATATGGCGATTGTCGGAACTCTGCCTGAAGCACACGGCGAAGAAATTATCGCTATTGGACGTTATTATCTGGATCCACGTACCAACCTTGCTGAAGTTGCCTTTATCGTTCACGACCGGTGGCAAAACCGAGGTATTGGGACTTTTTTGTTAAGATACCTTATCACCATTGCCAAGCGCAATGGCATCGCCGGTTTTACAGCCGAGGTTTTACATGACAATAAACCAATGCTGGCGGTTCTACGCAAGAGCAACTGTAAGCTCAGCAGCAAATTTGAGGACCGTGTTTACAGCCTTAAATTGGATTTTATCCAAATGTAATCGGGATTCCATTCCTTGAGTAACGCAAAACATAGTTAGTATCAAAAACAATCGGGGTCTATACTCCATCAATAGGTTATAGTATAGACCCCGAAATAATACAATCCACCACGATTCGGCAGACTAAGGAAGACATAGCCTGATATCATCTATGTACAAATCACCTGCACCACCCGGTTGTGTATTGGCTCTGTCGCCGACACCAATGGTCATCTTCTTGATAGCCTGCATGTTAACGCCGGCAAAGTCATCAAACGGAATATTCAACTCCGTCCAGCTTGGTGTGGCTGATATGCCCGTATCAGGGTGCTTGATTATTGCACTGTTGCCAGTGCTATCGTCCAGAACTATATACATCGGTTCAGGAATGTTACTTCGTATGCCAATATCCTGCGACTTCCACTCGCCTGTAACTGTTCCGGTTGTGGTAACATCGGAAAATTCGGCCTCGCACGTTGCAAAACTGTCATGGCTGCATACGATTAAGCCCACGTAAACATCCACATTCATAGGTATCGTCAGCGAGCCCAGCGTTGCCCATTCTTCTCCATCCTCTGAGTACTTACCCCTAAATGTGTTTAAGGTGCGAGTCACCTTTACTATGACCGGAGTTGTGACCTCAGTTAGCCCGTCAGCCTCACTTTCAAGACCCATCACGGGACGGCGCAGGAACTGAACCTCATTCATAGGCTGAATGGCCACCATGGCGTGTACAGAATCAGGCTCCAGCGAATCACGAATCATCACCCCCGCCTTGGCTGATTCGTGTGTGTTAGTCATTCTGACCACCTTTGCCGTTATGCTCCCTGCGCCGGAGAGCTGCTTGTAGACAAAGTGGAAACTATCAGATGTTTCCCATATATCCGCACCGGCACCGGTCATCGTATAGCCCGATGCGCTTTCCGTAAAGCTGCCAACAGATGCAGGCAGACCTCTGAACCAAAGCGTTAAAGACTCAGCACTGTCTACTGTCCAATCCTGCGGTTCCGACCAATTGCGGTCGACCTCAGAATACAATAGCATTCCACCTTGTTCATAGTCGGTTCCCTCGTTCACGGTACCATCGTTATCATAACGCATGTACATGGATTGCGAGCCACTGTGAACTATATCTTGCTCAGCGAACGGTGGATCAAGATGCCCCACAGTCATACCGGTATTATTCACAGCATAGTCTGTCCATGTATCAAAAATCCTGTTGTTGACGTCGTTGTAGTCTTCGAAATCGTCCACAGCAATAAAGTTGCCTACCGTAAAGCTCCAGACGTTGCCTTGCCAGGTTTGTGCACTGCCGATCTCATCGATTCGCCAGTAGTAGGTTGTGTTCCAGTCAAGTATGCCGGGGATGTAGCTGGTTTGCTCCAGGTCCTGCCTGCCCTTATAGATGTCAACGGTTGTTGTAGTCGCATTGCTGACATCATTTTCATCGGTACCGAAGTAGACATCATGCTGTAGGGCTTCATCACCAGAAGTCCAGCGAAGCTTTATGTTGTGCTTGATATCGGTTTCTCCATTAAACGGGATAGGCGAGCTCGACTTGCGAGGCATCTGCAATGGACCTGGCGGGATGATCTGCTTCAGCGTCGATGGACTTTGCCAAGACAGTTTAATAGCTGCGTTACCGGCTTCCTCATACCATTCCATCATAATATTTACTATCTGTCCTGCGACGACATCGAACGTGTACATGTCTTCTGTGGCAGTATGAATAGTCCAGTTGTCGATGACCAATTGACCATCAACGTAAAGACGGACGCCATCCTCACTTGTTGTGATGAGTGTCATCGGCTCTGTGAACGCGAATTCCAGGTCCGCTGTCCATCGAGCTGAAATGTAGTCGGATATGCCGGGAAGAATCTCCTGGTCCCACTCCCACCTATGGTCAATCGAATCTTCGATCCGCGTTAGAATAGGATTACCCTCTAAATTCATGTTGCCGAAGTACTCAGCCTTGGCGCCCAAGCCGCTACTGGCAATGGTTGTGAAGCTCCAGAGCTCACCCGGATACATTTCGGTGTCTGAGTGCTCATCGACCTTCCAGTAATAGGTTGTGGTCTCGGCAAGTGGGCCTGGATTAAACGTGGTAGTAAGCTGGTTACCTTTGAATGTTCCACCGATTCCTGCCGCTACGTCAGCCGCATTCAATCCGAAGTATACATCATGGGACTTGGCGTTCCTACCAGGCCCCCATTCCAGGCTTGTATCGACAGCTACCCACCTCATACCGCTCTTTGGTGTCGGTGAGTGTGCGGTCACGGGTGCGGCAGTGAAGCTCCATAGGTTACCCTTATAAATCGTTTCCCCATCAGCCTCGACCTCGTCGACCCTCCAATAGTATGTCTGGCCGGGAGTAAAGTCTGTGGGGTAATTGTACTCGGTGGTGGACTTTGCCAAGCGTGAGACCAGGTTTACGGGCCCGAGATCTGAGGTAGTCCCAAAATAAAGGTTGTGCCACTCAGCCGATACTCCTGCTTTCCACTTCAGAAGTGTTTCTATAACACCCGACGCTCCATCGGCCGGATTCGGATCGCTTGCGATATAGTCCATATCCCTTATCCAAGGTGAGAGGTCTTGGCCTTCAATAACGACAGGACCATTACCGATCACCGGGCCGCCCCAGCCAACTGCCAGGTTGTCGCCGCCGCCGCCTTCAGTCGCAGCCACCTCGATATAATATCGCTTGTCGGCTTCGAGGGTTATCACAGCAGACTTCTGGGTGGCATACTTTCCCCATTGAAGAGGATTGGTCCAGCCTTCAGTGGTAGTGCCCATAACGGTTGCAATCATCACGATATTGGCCGGATTGTCATCGGTACTCAAGAAAAGCTCGCTTTCGTTATCGCTTGATATCCAGAACGTGTAGTAGCCGTCTGCGGGTGGATAAAGGTAGCCGCGTACGCGCGTGGCGTAACTGTCTCCAATGTTTGTTTGTCCTACAAAGCTGGTACGCCATTCCCAGTCGTCCCATCCATCTGGCCATTTGGGATTTTTGTATGTTTGCGCCAACCTATCATTTATGCCACCTCCCCAGTAGTACTCGAACAGGATATAACCTCTTCCAATCTGGGCATTAGCCGAACCTGCAGTCAGGCCCAGCACCAAAACAATAAGAGTCAAATAAATCGTTCTTCTACGCATGTCATACTTCCTTCAGAAAAGATTGTAACAATTTAGGCGCCGGACTGGCGCTATGCCATCAGCTACAGCCTACACTAAGCCAAACTCTATTCCGCCGGCTGGGGAAGATATAACCTGATATCATCTATGTACAAATCACCTTTGCCACCAGGCTGTGTATTGGCTCTGTCGCCGACACCTATGTTCACCTTCTTGATAGCTTGTGGATTCACACCGGTAAAGTCCTCAAACGGAATATTCCACTCCGTCCAGCTTGATGTGGCTGATATGCCCGTATCCGAATTTGCGACCACTGCACTGGTACCTGCGTTTTCCTCCAGAACTACATACATCGACTCAGCAGTGTTAGTTTTTATGCCAATATCCTGCGACTGCCACTCGCCTGTAACTGCGCCGGACGTGTCAACATCGGAAAACTCGACTACGCATGTTGCAAGATTTTCATGGCTGCATACGATTAAGCCAATATAAACATCCGAATTCATGGGCATCGTCAGCGAGCCCAGCGTTTCCCATTCGTCTCCATCAGTTGAGTACTCTCCCTTAAACGTGTTTAAGCTGCGGGTCAGTTTTACCCAAACCGGAGTGCTGACCTCAGTTTGTGAATCGGTTTCGCTGATATCTCCCGTTCTAATACGACGCAGGAACTGAACTTCATTCATCGGCTGGATGTTCACCATAGCGTGCGCGGAATCAGGCTCAAGAGTTTCTCGAATCATCACTCCGGCTTTTGCCGAGTTGTGGGTATTAGTCATACTGACCACCTTTGCTGTTATTTTCCCAGAGCCAGAAAGCCGCTTATAGGTATAATGGAAGCTGTCAGTCCTATCCCAGATATCCGCACCGGCACCGGTCATCGTATAACCCGATGCACTTTCCGTGAAGCTGCCAACGGGTGCAGGCAGACCTCTGAACCAAAGCGTTAAAGAATCAGCACCGTCTACTGTCCAATCCTGTGGGTCCGACCACGTGCGTTCGACCTCAGAATACAATAACATTCCACCTTGTTCATAGTCGGTTCCCTCGTTCACGGTACCATCGTTATCATAACGCATGTACATGGATTGCGAGCCACTGTGAACTATATCTTGCTCAGCGAACGGTGGATCAAAGTGCCCCACGGTCATGCCGGTATTATTCACAAAGTAGTCCGTCCAGACATCAAATATCTTATTATCGCCGTCGTTGTAGTCTTCGAAATCGTCAAGTACTGTAAAGTTGGCTGCCGTAAAGCTCCAAATGTCGCCTTTCCACGGGCTATTCGGGTCCATATCATTGACCTCATCGACGCGCCAGTGATAGGTCTGGCCGAATTCGAAAAGGCCTTCAGGCTCGTAAGTGGTATCATCCTGATTTTGACTGACCAGTACGCCTCGCGGATCGGTTGTGCTGGCCTCATTAACATCAACGAAAGACGTTCCGAAATAGACATCGTGCTTGTCAGCATATTTCCCCTGGTTCCAGCGCAGGATGGCATCGCGGGGCACGTCTGTCTGCCCATCTGTCGGGTTAGGATTACATGCCTCCTTATCGGCCCCGAGTATGAGCAAAGCGGTTCCCCACAAACTTGGATTGTGGGGGGGAGTGGTCTCTATATACCAGCTAACCTGTGTGTCCCGACCACCACCGTCATCATCATCGTCAATAATTACCTCAATCCCGATTAATTGACCTAATTGCGCCGGCTCACCTATAATAGTCAGCCACGGCAGCTTGATTTCAAAGAGATACCCAGATTCGGTTGTGGCCACTGCATATTCCACGCCCTCCAGAACGTTCTCCGCAGTATCCCGAAAATACCATTCGATAGGTGTTTCTACCTCTCCATTGTTCCACCGAAAGCAGTACTGATAGTCATTCTTACCATCAGTAGAAGTACCTTTGCTGTTGTCACCGTCAATAAAAATCTCAATACGGTCATCGTCCCATCCCGAGCCTGCGTCTGAATCTTGCACCAAAGCTTCATCATTGACATCGATTAGTACGTACAGATATTCCGAGTCCCAAAGCGCCTTCCATCTACCGGAGCAATCTTCGGACGAGGAGGGGTCAGTTCCCTCCAGGGTTATGGTTAGGAACTGTTCCGTCGTAAATGACCATATACGATCCTCAACACCGTCGAGAATCGGCTTTTCAGACCCCGCGGCTGGAACCTTAACATCCTCCTCTGTCGCGGCAAACGCAGGTGCAGACAGCACCAAAACAAAAAGAGTCAAATAAATCGTTCTTCTACACATGCTATACCTCCCTCAGAAAAAATTGTAACAATTTAGGCACCTGACTGGTGCTATGCCATCAGCTACAGTCAGTTAGGGAAGATACAGCCTGATATCATCTATGTACAAATCACCTGCACCACCAGGCTGTGTATTGGCTCTGTCGCCGACACCTATGGTCACCTTCTTGATAGCTTGTGGATTCACATCGGTAAAGTCCGCCAGCGGAATGTTCCACCCTGTCCAGTTTACTGCGGCCGAAGCGCCCGTATCCGAATTTGTGACCACTGCACTGGTACCTGCGTTATCCTCCAGAACTACATACATCGACTCAGCGACGTTAGTTTTTATGCCAATATCCTGCGACTGCCACTCGCCTGTAACTGCGCCGGACGTGTCAACATCGGAAAACTCGACTACGCATGTTGCAAGATTTTCATGGCTGCATACGATTAAGCCAATATAAACATCCGAATTCATGGGCATCGTCAGCGAGCCCAGCGTTTCCCATTCGTCTCCATCAGTTGAGTACTCTCCCTTAAACGTGTTTAAGCTGCGGGTCAGTTTTACCCAAACCGGAGTGCTGACCTCAGTTTGTGAATCGGTTTCGCTGATATCTCCCGTTCTAATACGACGCAGGAACTGAACTTCATTCATCGGCTGGATGTTCACCATAGCGTGCGCGGAATCAGGCTCAAGAGTTTCTCGAATCATCACTCCGGCTTTTGCCGAGTTGTGGGTATTAGTCATACTGACCACCTTTGCTGTTATTTTCCCAGAGCCAGAAAGCCGCTTATAGGTATAATGGAAGCTGTCAGTCCTATCCCAGATATCCGCACCGGCACCGGTCATCGTATAACCCGATGCACTTTCCGTGAAGCTGCCAACGGGTGCAGGCAGACCTCTGAACCAAAGCGTTAAAGAATCAGCACCGTCTACTGTCCAATCCTGTGGGTCCGACCACGTGCGTTCGACCTCAGAATACAATAACATTCCACCTTGTTCATAGTCGGTTCCCTCGTTCACGGTACCATCGTTATCATAACGCATGTACATGGATTGCGAGCCACTGTGAACTATATCTTGCTCAGCGAACGGTGGATCAAAGTGCCCCACAGTCATACCGGTATTATTCACAGCATAATCTGTCCATGTATCAAAAATCCTGTTGCTGACGTCGTTGTAGTCTTCGAAATCGTCAACTATCGTAAAGTTGGCTACTGTGAAGCTCCAGGCATCGCCTCTCCATGGACTATTCGGGTCCAAGTCATTGATCTCATCGACCCGCCAGTAATAAGTCTGGCCAAATGCAAGAAGGCCATTAGGGTCATAATCAGTATTGTCCTGATTTTGACCGACCAATACATCCCGTGTATCTGTCGTGCTGGCTTCGTTGACATCTGCAAAAACTGTTCCAAAGTACACATCATGCTTGTTAGCTGAAGAACCCCGCCGCCAGCTTAGGGTCACATCCCTCGGCACTTCTACGGCCCCATTGGCAGGTTTCGGGTTGGCAGCCAGGGTAAGCGGCATTGCTTCTTTGCCTTCCATAATCAGCTCAACATCCGTCTCAGTAAGTGCATGGTCGTAGAAGCGTGCATCATCGAGCATACCATCGAAGTAGGATGCCCCCCAACTATCCGGCGCGGTACCAGCAGTGTCGCTTCTGGTTCCCAAATATACATGGGCATCATTGGCTGTTATTGTCCCTGTGGTGGCTCTTTCTCTATCAGCTTCTCCATTAATATAAATATAAGCCATGCTATTATCGAAGTCATATACGCAGGCAATGTGGAACCATTCCTCTACCGGCGGTGCCGTGGTACCATTCATGTTATGATTCTCACCCTCATCACCCGAACCGTCTCCCGTAAGGCCTGCTCCACAAAAGTCTATGGTTTCATCTGAGAACCTTCGCACCGACCAGCCGCCTCTATCAGCATCACCGCCCTTGGAAATCATAGACCTACCCCAGGGGTCGCCCCAGTCATTAATGTATGCCCAAAACGTGATGCTGAAGCTGCCCGCTGGATTGAATATCGGGTCATTTCCACAGTCCACATAGTCACCGTCGCCGTCGAACTGCAATGCTCCACCTAACTTACCTTCTGCGACCCAACTTGTGTTACCCATCAGGGTTCCATCATAACCACCGGCAGAGTCTTTCGCGATGGTGCCGGAATCTTCATCAAGCCTCCAGTGGCCAACGAGCTCGGCCGAGGCGTTACCTGCCATACTCGCAATTAAAACAAGGCAGGTTAAATAAATTAATTTCTTATACATAATAAACCTCCTTCAACCCCCCAAAACCATTGTTATTGATGAATGCTCAGTTTAGTGCCGGAAAAATGTAATTACTATTTTGGCTTGATTTTCTACCTTCTTCCTCCTTCCTCGAAAAACTCTACACGAATTGTCAGTTAAAGTATAGCCAATTTACCTCCGCCGTACAACATCCATATTGTTTACTTGTAACCAGAATGAAATTAGTGCCCAGAGAATCAAAACCCACACACTCACGCATTATAATTTATACCAAATTTGGTATTCTTAATTCAAGATAAATTTCACTTTTACGATAAAAAAGAGTTTTAACTTGACCCAAAACAATTGATTTATGCCAAAGGTAAATCTTTAATGTTGACTATTGTATTTATAATTGGTAGTTATTAACAATTTTGGATTCGACCGTTAATTGAATTGATGGTTAAATACTTTATTAGCCCACATTTAGATAAGGAGCGAAAATGAGGGCAAGGTATATCTATGGCTGAGAAAATTGTCAAAGTAGGCATAGTTGGATTTGGGACCGTAGGCTGTGGAGTAGCAAAGCTTATTTCTGAAGAAGCTGATTCTATCGCAGCCAAAATGGGTCTGCGCCTTGAGCTTGCCTGCGTTGTGGATATCGACACACAGACAGCCCGGCCAGTGAATTTACCGGATGGCATTTTAACCGATGACCTCACCAAGCTCTTAAAAGACGATACCATTCAGATAGGCGTTGAACTTGTAGGAGGTACCGACACAGCGAAACAAATCCAGTTGAAGATGCTCCAGGCAGGCAAGGATGTGGTTACAGCCAATAAAGCCTTGTTAGCGGAACACGGCAGCGAACTCTATCAAGCTGCGAGACAAAACGGCCGCTGTATAGCTTTTGAAGCCAGTTGTGCCGGTGGTGTGCCTATTATCTCAGCTATCCGAACCGGATTAGTAGCGAATAATATCACTGCTATGTACGGTATCGTAAATGGTACGTGCAATTATATCCTGTCGCAGATGGCTTCCAAAGATGAAGATTTCTTGCAGGCCTTAGCCAAAGCGCAGGAGAAAGGTTATGCCGAAGCTGATCCGACACTGGATATCAGTGGCGGCGACAGTGCCCACAAGCTGGCTATCTTGGCTTCCATTGCTTTCGGATACGAAGTCGCGCTCGAAGATATTTATGTTGAGGGTATTGAAGCAGTCTCGAAAGATGACATCCGCTACGGCAGTGAGATGGGCTATTGTCTCAAATTGCTCGCAATCGGACAAAAGGATAAACAAGATCGAATCTCATTGCGCGTGCATCCCTCTTTTATTGCCAGAGATAATCCACTGGCTCGGGTCAAAGGTCCATTTAACGCTATCAGCATATTCGGCAGTGCCGTTGGTCAGGTGATGTTCTACGGAAGAGGTGCAGGAATGATGCCCACGGCAAGCGCAGTTGTCGCTGATATTATCGACGTCGCTCTTGGTAATTCCGCTATTACTTTTCGCCATTTGAATCTGAAACCGAGAAGCCAAACTATACCGCTGATAGACAGGATAGGCAATCTTGTAAGCAGGTTTTACATCAGGATAATGTGCAAGGACCAGCCGGGTGTAATTGCTCAATGGAGTAAAGTCCTTGCCGATAATCAGATAAGTATATCGGGCGCATTACAGCACGAGGGCACCGGCCCAGACAACACCGTACCGGTTGTAATTGCAACCCATCCTACTCAGCAGAAAAATGTCACCGCAGCATTAAAAGACATGGAAACTCTGGACGTTATCGGCGGAAAACCGGTCTGCATAAGAATCGCAGATATTCCGGAGGATAAAGATTGACGACTAAATATGCCATAATAATTCCTGACGGTGCGGCTGATGAGCCGATCGAGCGGTTTGGTAACAAGACCGTAATAGAGGCTGCTGAAACACCAAATATGGATAAAATCAGCACTTTGGGCCGCCAGGGTATCGTTCGGACAGTACCTATAGATATGGAACCTGGCAGCGACGTTGCACAAATGAGCCTGCTTGGTTATGACCCACTTCGATATTATAGTGGCCGGGCTCCAATCGAGGCTGAAGCGCGTAATATCAAGCTCTCTGCCACCGACTGGATTTTTAGATGTAATCTGATAACCATTGCAGATAGCAAAATGGCAGACCACAGCGCCGGACATATATCCACTAAAGAGGCTGGAACATTGATTGAAGAATTACAGAGCTGGTTGGGCGACAATCAGCTCCGCTTCTACACGGGCGTAAGCTATAGGCACCTGGTTGTTTTCAAAGAGCGGGATTTCGACGTTCAGACGTATCCGCCGCATGATTACATAGGTAAGCCCATAGAAAAAATATTACCTCGCGGCAAAGGCTCTGAGATACTTATAGATTTGATGGCTCGCTCTCAGCAACTTTTTAGAAATCACGACATAAATCAGGTAAGATATGACCTGGGTGAAAATCAGGTCAGCTCTATTTGGCTTTGGGGACAGGGAAAACGTGCTCAAATGGACAGTTTCGAGAAAAAGTTTGGAATCAGGGGTGCCGCTATAACAGCCGTTGATTTAGTTAGAGGTTTGTCAAAACTTATCGGTTTTGACTTAATAGAAGTACCTGGGGCCACGGGTTTTATCGATACAAATTACCAGGGCAAGGCTTCTGCTGCAATAGAAGCGCTACATAAATACGATCTTGTTTTCGTCCATATAGAAGCTCCCGATGAAGCATCTCACGAGGGTAATGCCGAGTTGAAGAAAAAAGCTATCGAGCAGATTGATAAATATATTGTCGGTCCTATGTTTGAGGCCTTGCAGAATTATGAAAGCTGGCGAATACTCATAGCTCCTGACCATCCAACTCCGGTACGAAACTGTGCCCATTCATCGGAGCCGGTTCCATTTGCCATGGCAGGTGATAATATTAAAAGTGTTTTGCCTTTGACTTTTAGTGAAGCCAACGCTGCCAAGTCGGGCTTGAAGATAAATAATGGTTTTGAAATTATGGAGTATTTCCTAAAAAGTTAAACTTGTGGTGAGCCTGTCGAACCCATTGGATTGATCCCGTTAGAAATCCAAACTCCATCGTCGATAATTTATCCGAACATCCTAAGATTTTTAATTGGATTGACTTGTAAAGCCGCTTTCAATAGGATTGCGAAAACATTTATAGGTGGAATATGGCTATAATTGTACAAAAATTCGGTGGTACTTCAGTTGCTAATGCCGAAAAGATACGCCAAGCTGCCGAGCGAGTTATAAAAACGGTGAAAAATGGCTACCAGGTTGTAGTAGTAGCCTCTGCACGCGGCAAACAGACAGATGGGCTAATTGCCGATGCTTTAGAGCTAAATCCGAATCCTCCCAAACGGGAGATGGACCAATTGCTCAGCACAGGTGAGCAACAATCCGTATCACTCTTCGCTATGGCGCTCGATGCTATGGGCTATGATGCTATCAGCTTTACCGGTGGGCAGATCCGAATGCTCACAACCAGTGATTTCACCAAGGCACAAATAAAAAGCATCGATGCGGAACGAATTCATAAACAGTTAGACCAGGGCAAGATTGTCATCGTCGCGGGCTTTCAAGGTATAGATGAGGATGAAAATATTACTACACTGGGTAGAGGCGGCTCAGATACAACCGCAGTTGCATTGGCAGCGGCTTTGGGAGCTAAAGAGTGCGATATTTATACCGATGTCGACGGTGTTTTCACGACTGACCCGCGAATATTCAAAAAGGCTATAAAGGTTGAACAAATTAGCTATGACGAAATGCTCGAGATGGCAAGTCTCGGTGCCGGAGTCATGCATAATCGAGCCGTTGGGTTCGGCAAGAAATATGATGTGAAGATTCACGTGCGAAATAGCGCAAAAGAAATAGAGGGGACAATAATTACTCACGAGGTACCGCAAATGGAAGGTATAGTGGTTTCAGGAGCTACCATACAAAAAGATATGGCCAAGATAGGCCTTGTTGGTCTTGACAACGTCCCAGGAATCGCAGCAAGAATCTTTTCCTGCTTGGCAAAAGCCAAAGTGGTCGTCAATGACATCGTTCAAACGGAGATTGGTCCGGAAAAAGCAAACTTATCGTTTATGGTGGGCTCTGCTGATTTAGCTACCGCTAAAGAGGCTGTGGAACAAATTAAAGACGAGCTTAACTGTGAGCACATTTTCATCCGCGATGATATCGCCGAGATCTCTGTGGTCGGCGTTGGCATGAGAAGCCATTATGGTGTCGCCGACAAGATGTTTAGCACCTTGTCCAAGGCTAATATCAATATCGACTCAATTACAACCAGCGAAATTCGCATTAGTTGTATTGTCGATAAAGAACAAGCCGAGAAAGCCCTTGAGGCTGTCTGTATCGCTTTTGAGCTGGACAAACCCGCTGAAGAACGAACAAAAGCCGGTTAGAAAACTGGTCTCGGTAATAAGAATTGGCTGGAATTAAGAAAAGCACTCATGCGATGAGCAAACGGCGGCAAACAGGCTTAATAATTCTCTGCCTGCTGTTGA